>CAWHFT010000080.1:0-12788 GCA_963828175.1 uncultured Spirochaetota bacterium | reverse complement strand
GGGTCCCTCCAAGAGTTTTGGGCAGAGCAAGCTCCATTCTATTGTTTACAGAGACTCGACGGTTGCTGGCGCAGGCCTATTAGAAGCCGGCGAGCCTGACGAGGCGCACCGTCTTATCGACGCCGCGATTAAGAGATCTCGATTCGCTGCTGGGAATTGTCGTTCGGCCATGTCGCTGGTTGGTGTTGGATTCGCACGCACAAATGTGCTGGCTCAGGGCAGAATCCCTTCTCGAAGAGTATGCGCGGACCGGCAAGAAGGGAATCCTCCACAGCGCGATCGACACGCTTCAAGCAGGGCTTCAAGACGCTAAGGACGCCATAACCGCTCTGGCGGCAAGCGGCGGTGGTCGAAGCCAATGGGATCTGCTCACCTTCACGCCGGCGGATCTAGCCCGGGCGCGCCTGCAGCTAGGTCTTGCTGTTTCCTTGCTCGCCTGGCTGGAACCCGCTCACCGCGACGAATTCTTGCAAACCGTCCAGACCTCCGCCGCGAGCTTGACGGACGCTCAGGCCGAGCTCGTGTCGGATCCTTCGTGGCCGTTCTTCCAAGGGATGCTCGCGGCTCAGGAAGGACATTGGCAGGATGCCGTCGAGAAGTTGGAAGCCGCCTGGGCTGTGAAAGCTGATCCGCTCGTCGCGGAGTTCCTGGGAATCGCTTATCTGCATACCCAGCGGCCTGAAGACGCCGAAACGAGCTTTCAGAAAATCGGGCGGCCGGCCTGGGGAGCCTCGTACGAACAGGGACTGTATTATTTCCAGGATCGGCAGTACGCTCGCGCTTCAGAATGCTGGGCGCCGCTCTGGAATAGGACCAATGGCCTTGAACCGGCAGACCGGAAGGACCTCCTGGAACTGGGCCAGAATCTGCTTCGGGCGCAGCAGTCGCGGACAGCGTCGCTGAGCGCCCGGATGGCAAGCTTGAATACCGATGCGCCGGTCTCCGCGTGCGAATCGATCCGGCCACGATGGCATTCAGCTGGTATGATCGCTCTGGCAGGCTCCTCGCGCGAGAGCCCGAGAGCGGCGGCAAAACCCTTGTGCCCTTCGACCTCGTCAAGTATCACTACGCGTATGCTGGCGCGCTCACCATCCAGGACGGCGCCGATGGTCAAAAGGTCCGCGCCAGCGAAGGGATTGCGGTTGTCGACCGCAGGAGCTACCACACGAAGCTGGAATTCGCTTGGCAGGACGGCGAGGCGCTCTATGGGCTTGGTTCGCACGAAGACGGCGTGATGAACCTCCGTGGCAGCATGCAATACCTTTATCAGCAAAATATGAAGGTAGTCGTCCCATGCCTTGTATCCACGCGCGGCTACGGGGTGTTGTGGGACAGCTGCTCGGCCATGCGCTTCCGCGACGACGCCTTTGGCTCGTACGTGTGGACGGACGCCGACGAGGAGCTGGACTACTATTTCATGGCCGGCGATTCCCTGGACGAGGTCCTGTCCTCTTATCGGGCATTAACCGGCGCCGTGCCCATGCTGCCCAGGTGGGCCTTCGGTTATGCGCAGTCCAAAGAACGCTACAAGACTCAGGAAGAAATTCTGGAGGTGGCTGCGGAGTATCGGCGGCGAAACATCCCGCTCGACCTCATCGTCCTCGACTGGCACTCGTGGGAAGGCGAACTGTGGGGGCAGAAGACATTCGACCTCGAGCGTTTCCCGGATCCCGCGGCGATGGTGGAGAAGCTCCACGCCATGGGGATCAAGTTCATGATCTCCATCTGGCCCCTCATGATCCACGGCGGCGCGAACCAGGTGGAAATGCGCGAGCGCGGCTTTTTGTTGGGGAATCAGGCGACCTACGACGCATTCAATCCCGAGGCGAGAGCCCTTTACTGGAAGCAGGCGAACGAGGGACTTTTTTCCACGGGGCTGGACGCCTGGTGGTGCGATTGCACCGAACCATTTGAGGCGGACTGGAACGGGGCGGTCAAGCTCGAGCCCGAGGAACGTATGCGGATGAACAGCGAGGAGGCCTCACATTATCTGGACAGAGAGTTCGCTTCGGCCTACTCGCTCCTGCACTCCGAGGGCATATACCGCGGTCAGCGCTCTGTCCGCGAGGATAAGCGCGTCGTCGTGTTGACCCGGTCGGGCTATGCCGGCCAGCAGCGTTGGTCCACCATAGTGTGGTCCGGGGATTGCTGCGCCACGTGGGAGACATTGCGCAAACAGATACCGGCTGGCCTCAACTTCTGCGCGGCCGGGCTGCCCTGGTGGACCACCGACATCGGTGCCTTCTTCGTCGCCCGCAAAGAGGACCTCTGGTTCTGGCATGGCAATCATCCAGAGGGCGTTGCCGATCCAGCCTATCGCGAACTCTACCTGCGGTGGTTCCAGTTCGGCGCCTTCCTGCCAATGTTCCGTTCACACGGCACCGACACCCCACGTGAAGTCTGGCGCTTCGGAGAGGAGGGCGAGCCGATCTACGACAGCCTCGTCGGATTTATCCGATTGCGCTCGAGGCTCCTGCCCTACCTCTATTCCGTGGCAGCCGCAGTCAGCCTCCGCCAGGACAGCATGATGAAGCCCCTTGCCTTTGCCTTCCCGGAGGACGCGGCCATCCACGATGTCGGCGACCAATACCTCTTCGGGCCGGCCCTCATGCCTTGCCCGGTGGTGTCACCTCTTTCCGAAAACTGTGGTCGACGGGAAGTCCGTCTTCCGACCGGCGTCGACTGGTACGATTTTTGGACAGGCAAACGCCATGACGGAGGCCAAACCATCAGCACCGCCGCCCCTCTCGACCTCATGCCACTCTTCGTTCGGGCCGGATCGATACTGCCATTGGGCCCCGTGGTTCAGCATGCCGCTGAGGCGCTGGAAGCCGGATGGGAAATTCGCGTATACCCGGGGGCCGATGGACGATTCACGGTCTACGAGGATTCCGGGGACGGCTACGCGTATGAACGTGGAGAGTACAGCGAATTCGATATTACCTGGGACGATCGCCTAGGCATGCTAGAGATCGGTGCACGCCGAGGAAGCTTTCCGGGGATGGCTACGGCAAGGCACTTCCTCCTCGTTTTGGTCGAGGATGGCCGCGGTGTTGGCGGCGACCCAACGACGGAAAGCGAGCGGGCAGTTAGGTCGGTGCGATGGATGGGCGAGCTGATCTCAGTCGGCTTGAGGGAATAGCGGATTCAGAAAGGACACTTCGTGAAACTGAGCAAAGTCCTCACCATAGGGTTTATCAACAACAGCGTGGCCACCTCCAACGAGAGTCGGGTTTGGGCGGCCCTAACACGTGAGGCGAAGATAAGAGGCGTCAACCTCGTGAGCGTTATTGGCGCCGAACTGAGGCCCAAGGACCTTTCCTTCGCGGCCGCGAACGCGGTCTACGGATTCCTCGGCCCCCGTTCCATCGATGGCCTCCTGCTCTACACATCGAGCTTGGAATGGAATGTCACGCCCACCGAGATGTCCCAGTTCATCTCGAGCATCGGCGTTCCGGCAATAAGCGTCGATTCCACTCCGCCAGGAATCCCGAGCGTGGTCGTGGATAACCACGGCGGCATGAGCGCCGCCGTCGAGCACCTCATCAACGTCCACGGCTTCCGAAAGATCGCCTTCGTCCGCGGCCCCGATACCTCGGCTGTCGCGGAGAACAGGTTCAAGGCATACAAGGACACGCTTCAACGCAACGGGATCGCGCTGAATCCGGAATACATCTCTCCGGCTGCGGGCTGGAACGACATGGACGCCATTCGCCGCTTTCTCGGAAACTCGAAGAACGATTTCGAATGCCTCGTGGCCGTAAGCGACCACAAGGCCCTTGCCTGCGTTACCGAGCTTGAAAGACGGAGTAAGCGAGTTCCTCTCGATGTTGCTGTGATCGGATTCGACAACGATCCACGGGGCAAGGTGCAAAGTAAGCCCCTGACGAGCGTCGATCCCCACCATATTGACGGTTTTAGCTTCGCGCTGGACGCCTTGGTTGCGGCGATTCAGAGCGGCGCAAAGATACCTGCAGAGACCGTCGTGCCCGCAAGCCTCGTCATAGGCCAGACGTGCGGCTGCCTCTCACCGTCAGTTGACTATGCCGTGGAGGAAGGGTTCAACTCGCGCCGGAAGCGCTTCGCGAACCCAGCGAAGCCAACGATGGGCCATCGTGTCGATATTACGACGCGCGACGGTACTCCTGTGACGGCCATAGACGCGGCATCCCTAGAGAGCCTGCAATCGGCGCTCCGGCAGAGCATTCGCAAGGGAGGCAGAGACTTTCTGGACGCCTTCGAGGCCCTGGCCAACTCCGGTCTCGCCACAGATGCGGACGCGGAGGCCTGGAACGACCTCGTCTCCACCCTGCGCGCGGATGCACGCGCTTTCGCGAGGACTCCCGGACGAACAAGACGGGCGGAAAACCTGTTGCATCAAACCCGCGTACTCTTGAGCGAGATCGCTTCGAGGAAATCCGCCTTCCACTACCTCGAGAAGGAGACGTCGCGGAACGATTTCCTACGCTTCTGCCAGAGCCTAGTCGCGAGCTACGACCTCGACGAAATACTTGCTCGTTGCACGGCAGGCTTGCCGACCCTCGGTATACGATCCTTTTTTCTATCGATCTACGACAACCCCCAAGATCCCAGAAAAGCTTCCCGGCTCATGGCGGCCTTCGGCGATTCGGGGCCGATATCCCTCGAGAAAGGCGGCCGCATATTCGAGACCGCCGACCTTCTGCCCAATGGACTCCTCGATGAAGCGAAGGGCTTCTGTCTCCTCCTCTTGCCGCTGTATTTCCAGCAAGAGCAGATCGGAATGGTCATGTTCGGCGACGGTCCTGAGGAAGGCATGCTGTACGAGCTCATCCGCGGGCAGCTGAGCGGGGCCTTAAAGGGAGCCCTCCTCGTAAAGCAGCTCAAGGACCAAGCAAGTCGCCTGGTGTCGGGGATAGAGGACCTCACCAAGACCTTGCAAGGCATGGTAGCGAGTGCCGACAGCATCGTGGAAAACATGGTCGCCCAGGCAAGTGCGGTCGAGGAGCAGGCCGGGGCCATAGAAGAGATGGCGCGCAACATCGGCCAAATCGCCGTGATGTCAGGAAAGTCGAAAGACCTGAGCGCAGAATTCCAGAAGGCCGCAAGGGATGGCCAGAACTCGGTGCAGGAGTCTGTCGATTCGATAAATCTCGTGGTGGGACACTCAAAGAAGATAATCGAGATCCTTGGAATGATTCGGGACATCGCGAGCCAGACCAACATCCTGGCCATGAACGCGGCAATAGAGGCCGCCCACGCTGGCGACATGGGGAAGGGATTCTCGGTGGTAGCCGACGAAGTGAGAAGGCTCGCCGAAAACACCGGCAATAGCGTGAGCGAAATCGAAACTGCGGTCGCGTCGATCGTCGACGGAATCGAAGCATCGGCATCCCTCGCGACAGACGCCGGCGTTGGATTGGCGGCGATCCTGACGCATTCGAAGAGCAACGCCGATATCGTGAGCCAGCTGAACGCGGCAATGGCGGAGCAAGATACCGGCGCCTCGGAGATCCTGACCGCGACTCACGAACTCTTGCGAATAACCGAAGAGGTAAAAAGCGCCATCGGCGCCCAGAAATCTGCAATCGAGGATTTTGACAGATCGCTCAGACGGCTGGAATAGTCGTCGACGCCGTTACAAAGCCCCGCAGCGGATTACTGACTTCGACTTCCGCTACACCTTGAAACGCCCGATCGAGTCTTCCATGCCGGCGATCATCGTCCTGGTGGCTTCGGCCGCCTTGGCGACGCTGTCCGCGCTCTCCGAGATCGACTGCGCGTCCCTCCCTAGCGCATCCATGTTCCCTTTGATCTCGACGCTTGCCGTACGCAGCTTGTCCATCTCATTGAGGATGGTCTTGTTGCCCGAGCTCATCTCGCTGGAACCCGACATCACCTCGGAAGTGATGTTGTTCACCGTTTTGAGTACCTCGAGCACCAGGACGCCTCCCTCGCGCTGCTCGCCGAGAGCGCCGCGCATCTCGCGCACGAACCGCTCGGTATCGACAATGAGGTTGGCGACGTCTTCGAAAGCCGAGCCGGATGCTCGTGAGGTCGTGACAATCTCGGCGATGTCGGATTGGACGGTCGTAAGAGCCAAGCCGATCGTCTTGGATTGCTCGGCCGAGGTCTCGGCGAGGCGGCGTATCTCATCGGCGACGACCGAGAAACCCTTGCCCGCTTCTCCTGCGTGGGCCGCCTCGATGGCAGCGTTCATGGCGAGAAGGTTGGTCTGTGACGAGATGCTTGCTATCACCTCGTTGGCCTCGAGGAGGGCCGCAGAGCGATCGGATATCTGCTCGGTTTTCTCGTACGTTGCTTCCTGGGTTGCCTTGCCGTCTCGTGAGGCCTGAAGAAGTGAGGAGAATCTCTCGGCCATGGATTCCATAGAGCGCGAGATCGAGGCGATATTGCCGACCATCTCCTCTATGGCGGTCGAGGCTTCGGCGAGCTGCGCTGCCTGGTTCCCGATGAGATGCTCGAGGCCCTCGATGTTGTGGGAAATCTGCTCGACGGCGCTCGAGGCCTGATCGATGCTCGCGGCCTGGCGTTCGGCCCTGCCGCCGACCTCAGTGATGGCGATCGAGATCCTCGATACGGCGACGGTGGTATCCTGCACAGAGTCGCCGAGCCCTTCGCCGATGGATCCGAGCGCGGACTGGGCCTTCTTGAGGCTCGTCACGATCTCACGGAGCTTGGCGAGGAATGCGTTGAAGTCACGCGCGAGGCCGCCGATCTCGTCCCCTCTCTTGATCTCGATGCGTTTTCCGAGGTCCGCATCGCCCTCGGCGAGCTCGCGGAAGCTCGCCCCGGCGAAGGCGATTGGCCTCGCGATGCTGCCAGCCACGATCACCGCGAGCGCCGCTGAGACCAGCGTGGTCGCGATAAGTACGAGAATTAGCATGCCAATGATGGGGCGAACTGAAGAGACGATTTGGTCCAGAGGGGCATCGATGGCGAATATCCAATTGTGGTTCGCTTCCACCGGACTGAAAAATGTGATGATCGATTTGCCGCCAGGCGACTTCCAGACCGCGCTCCCTGGCTTGCCCTTGGCCATCAGGGCCTTCATCGCGTCGAAGCCGTTATACCCGGTCTTATCGAACTCGCCGAGCTTGAGATGCATGACTTTGTCCGGCGACGGATATGCGATCACGTTGCCGTCGGTATCGGCCATCCAACCGTAGCCGCCCTTGCCGACTTGCACTTTCGCGATGAGAGTGGACAGGTCGCTGAGCCTCACCTGGAAGGCGACTAAACCCACGATCGAGCCGTCGCCGGACTTTACAACCCTGGCGAACACGATTTGATAGCCATTGAGCGCCTTCGAAAAGACGGGCTTGCTCACAAAGAAGGAGACGGAGCCCGTTTCGATCGCCTGGAAATAATCCGAAGCGCTCAAGTTGCCGCTTTCGCCGGTCGTGCTTAGGAAGCTGCCGTCTGGCCAGGCGGAGAGTATGCCCGCGATTTCGGAGGATACGGCTCCCTTGAGCGCGAGAAGACTCGCCAGCGCTGCTTTATGGTCCTTCGAGAGGAATTCCGGGCGCTGCGCGATAATCCGCAGCTGCCAATTCATTTGTTCGATGAGATCACTTGCCTGAGCCCCGCGGGCGTCGGCAAGACCCAGCACGGAGGATTTGGCCGACTCCGTGACCGAGCTGGTCATGCGGAGGCCGATGACGACCAAAACACACAGAAGAATGGTTGCGACATAAATGCCGAGGTACAGTGCAATTCGAGCTCTTAACTTGAGTGCAATTTTATGCCGCATAAAATCGTATTCCCCCCTACAGAAAACTCAGTATAAGCCGGAAAGAAAAATCAGGCAATTTTTTGCTGTAGACTGTTCTCTTTCTATTGGCTCACGATTCCCCGATCAGGGAACTCGCCTCCGCGATGAAGGGCTCGCTGCCCAAGATGAAGGAATCGCCTCGTATCTCCAGCGCCCCACCCATCAGCGGCCGCGCCGTGGTCTCGAGGTCGGTCGGCAAGGCCAGCCTCCCCGAGCGGCCGTCCAGGTTGAGTATGGCCGAGTAGCGCTTGCCCGCTCCCTGCCGCTCGGCGAGGACGACTCCCTCGCTCAAAAGGCGAGCGCCGAAGAGCGGCGCCTCGGCCTTGATGCGTCTGGTGAGGGACAGCGCTTCCGCGAAGAAGGACGCGAAGCTCGGATCGCCATCCTCGGGAAGTATCGGCTCGCGATCGAAGAGGCCGATGCGACGATCCATCGCCAGCTCTTCGCCCATATAGGCCATATAGGCGCCCGGCAGCAGCATAGAGAGGAGGGACCAGTTGCGAAGCCGCGAGCCCCTGCCGAACCGCGCGGCTGCCCGCTCTTGATCGTGGTTCTCGAGGAAGCGCAGCTTGACTGCCGTGTCGGGATAGAGTGCTTCCTGGACTTCGAGGTGCTTCAGGTAATAGCCGAGGCTCCGCTGGCCATTCCAGGCCGCCTCGAGCTCGGAGCGGCCGTCGTAGTCGTACGTGAGGTCGAAGGCGGCGTGAAGCTCCGGATCGGAGGCCGCATAGTGCCCGCGCCGCCTGCATTCGATAACGAACTCCTTGTGGACGCTCTCCGCCAGCCAGAGCACCGATTTTATGGACGCGAGTCGCCGCCTGGCCTCGATCCAGAACTCTACCGGCACCAGGCTGGCGACATCGCAGCGAAAACCGTCCGCGCCGAAGCGCGCCCAGCTCTCGAGGGTTTCGATCTGATAGTCCCACAGCCCCTTCTGCGAATAATCGAGGTCGGCGACGTCCGACCAGTCGGCTATCCGGGGCCCGATCTTGCCGTCTGGACTCTTCCAGTACCACTCCGGGTGCGCCCGGGTCAGCACGGCGTCCGGCGACGTATGGTTGTAGACGATGTCCATGATGACGCCCATGCCCAGCCGATGCGCCTCGTCGATGAACGCGCGCAAGCCCGCCTCCCCGCCGAGGAGAGGATCGACCGTGCGATAGTCGGCGATCGCATACGGACTGCCGAGGCTACCCTTACGGCGCAGTTGGCCGATCGGGTGCACGGGCGTCAGATATACGTAGTCGAAACCGAGCGCCGCAGGCTCGGGCAAGCGCGCGGCGGCGGCTTGCAGCGTGCCTTCGCTCGTGTAGTTTCGCGCGAATATTTGGTAAATCGATGCCGAACGAAGAGCGGTGGAAGTTGGATTGAGCATAATTGGATTTATAAACCGGTTTAGAAGCAATTGTAAATAGAGTTGATGAGCGAGAGGAAAACCTTTTCAAAAGGTTTCCCCCTCGCGCTCCCTCTTCCAAATGGCCTCTTCAGCGTTGCCATGCAGCTCGGATAGACGATATATTGCATCGGGCTTGGAAGTTTTGCGAAAACTGAGTGAGGGGGTAGTATGGCGGCGCGCATCATAGACGGTAAGAAGACCGCCGAAGACCTACGGCGCGAGCTCGCCTCCCGAGTCGCCGCCCTCGCCGGTCGCGGAGTCGTGCCCGCTCTGGCGGTGATCCTCGTCGGGGACGACCCCGCCTCCCATTCCTACGTCGCCGGCAAGGAGCGCGCCTGCCTCGAGCTCGGCATCGCGAGTCTCGGCTCGCACCTGCCCGCCGACACCTCCGAGGCCGCGCTGATCGACCTCATTCGCGCCCACAACGCGGACCCCGCCGTCCACGGCATTCTCGTTCAGATTCCTCTGCCGAAGCACCTGAATGAGCGGCGGGTCATCGAGGCTATCAGTCCCGACAAGGACATGGACGGCCTCACGCCGGCCAGCGTCGGCCGCCTCGTCCTCGAGGAGCCGTGCTACCTGCCGTGCACGCCCGCGGGCGTCCTCGAGCTCTTGCGGCGCTCGGGCGTCGAGACCCGCGGCGCGCGCGCCGTCGTGGTCGGGCGCTCCAACCTGGTCGGCCGGCCCCTGATGAACCTCCTCGTCCGCCGGTCGGTCAACGCGACGGTCACCATGTGCCACACCGGCACCAAGGATCTGGCCGGGCGCTGCCGCGAGGCCGACATACTCGTCGCCTGCGCGGGCTCGCCGGGTCTGGTCACGGGCGCCATGGTCAAGCCGGGAGCCTGCGTGATCGACGTGGGCATGACCCGCGTCGAGGATCCTACCGCGAAGCGCGGCTACCGCCTCGTCGGCGACGTCGAGTACTCGTCGGCGTCCGAGGTGGCGGGGTGGATCACGCCGGTGCCGGGCGGCGTCGGACCGATGACGGTGACGATGCTCTTGGCCAACACGGTGGCCGCCGCCGAGCGAGCGGCAGCGGCGAGGGCCGTGTCCGAGCCCGCCTCCAAGGCCCGGACGTGATCGACGTCCAGGCGATGAAGGACGAGCGGCGCGTGCCCATCCAAAAGGTGGGCGTAAAAGGCGCGCGCTATCCGATCACCCTCCTCGACCGCAAGCTCGGCAAGCAGCACACGACGGCCACCGTCAACCTCTTCGCCGACCTCCCGCACGACTTCAAGGGCACCCACATGAGCCGCTTCATCGAGGTCTTCGAGGCCTATCGGAGCGACCTGACCATGCCGCGCTTCCTCGCCATGCTCGAGGAGATTCGCCGGAGCCTCGAGGCCAGGACTACCTACGCCGAGCTCAGGTTTCCCTATTTCATCGAGAAGGCGGCGCCGGTGTCGGGACAGTCGGCCGTCATGTCCTACGATTGCGGCTATATGGGCAAGGTCTGGGAGGGGGGCAGCGAGTACGACGTCTCGGTCTCCGTCCCCGTGCAGACCGTGTGCCCCTGCTCGAAGGCCATCTCGGAATACGGGGCGCACAACCAGCGCGGCATCGTCACCCTGACCGTCGCGCTCGGCCCTTTCTTCTGGATCGAGGACCTCGTCGCCCTCGTCGAGGATTCCGCCTCGAGCGGGGTCTACACGCTGCTCAAGCGCGAGGACGAGAAATACGTCACCGAGAAGGCCTTCGACAATCCGCGCTTCGTCGAGGACATCGTCCGAGAGGTGTACTGCAAGGTCGCCGCGCTCGGCAAATTCCCCAGCTATTCCGTCGAGGCCGAGAATTTCGAGAGCATCCACAATCACTCTGCCTACGCCTTCGTCACCTCGAAGGCCGAGGAGGAAGCACATGGCGTTTAACTCGGTGCGGAAGGCCCAGGACCTGGTGCCGATCAGGCACGTCCTCGCCTCTACCTACGACAAGACCGGGCTCGCCGATTTCGTCCGGGGCCTGGTCGAGGCTTGCCCCGGCGTCCGCTTCTACTCGACCGGCGGCAGTTTCGACGAGCTCGCGGCCGCGCTCGGGCGCGGCGCCCATCTCGTCAAAGTGAGCGACTACACCGGCCAGCCCGAAATGAAGGGCGGGCTCGTGAAGACGCTCGACTGGAAGATCTATCTCGGGCTCCTCGCCGAGTCGGGGGACGCCGCCCACGAGGCCGACCTCGAGCGGTTCGGGGCGGTGGCCTTCGACATGGTGATCTCCAACCTCTACCCGTTCGTCGAGCTCGCCGCCGACCGGGGCGCCTCGCCCGAGGACCTGCGGCAGCGGATCGACGTCGGCGGCCCCTCGATGACGCGCGCCGCCGCCAAGAACTACCTCCGCGTCGCCGCGGTTTCGGGGCCGGCGCAATACGCCGCGGTTCTCGGCGAGCTGCGCGAGACGGGAGGCAGGACCCGGCTCGAGACGCGCCGCCGCCTCGCCGCCCAGGCGTTCGACCGGCTCTCGCGCTACGACGCGGCCATTTCGGCCACGCTCGGCGGCCTCGAGCCGGCCGCCGTCGCGGCTGCCTACGGGATTTCCTGACATGGCTGCCAAGAAGCTTTCGGACGCCTACAAGACCATCATCGACGATCCCTTTCCCGCCGAGGATGGAGATCGCCTTCGTCGCCGCCGACGGGAAACGGACCGCCCTCGTCTACGACAAGGTCCTCTACGACGTCGACGGCGTCTCCAAGGGCCTGCGCTACGGCGAGAACCCCGACCAGGCGGCGGCCCTCTACAGGCCGGTCGGCGGCAACCTCGCGCTCGGCGGAGCCCTCGTGCTCGAGCCTGGCGAGGGCCTCGTCTCGGCCGCCGAGCTGCTGCAGTTCGGCAAGCACCCCGGCAAGACCAACCTCACCGACGTGGACTCCGCCCTGGCGATCCTGCGCTACCTCTCGCTCAGGCCCGCCTGCGCGATCATGAAGCACAACAACCCCTCTGGCCTGGCCTACGGCTCCACGCCCGCCGAGGCCTACCACAAGGCCTACCTGGCCGACCGCGTGGCGGCGTACGGCGGCTCCGTAGTCCTCAACCGTAAGCTCGACCTCGAGACCGCGCGCGGAGATCTCGTCCTCCTACTGCGAGGTAGTCGCCGCCCCCGACTACGACGAAGGAGCGATCGAGCTCTTGGCCTCGCGAAAGAACCTCCGCATAATGCGCATTCCCGCCATGGAGAGGCTCGAATCCTGGGCGCTGAAGTCAGTCCTGGACTTCAAGTCCATGGTCGACGGCGCCGTGGTCGTCCAGACGTCTTTCGTCTCGCGCATCTTCTCGCGGGAGGACTTCCTTCCCGCCGCGTGCGTCCGCGAGGGCGTGGAATACGCCGTCGCCCGCGAGCCCACCGAGGCCGAGTGGCAGGACATGATCTTTGGCTGGAGCGTCGAGACCGGCGTCACGAGCAACTCCGTCATCTTCGTGAAGGACGGCGTAACCGTCGGCGTCGGGGCCGGCGAGCAGGACCGCGTCGGCGTGGCCGAGATAGCCCGCGACAAGGCCTACCGCAAGCTCGAGGACCGCCTCCTCTGGGAGCGCACGGGCACGGGCTGGAACGAGTCCGCCGACGAGGCGGCCAAGGCGAATGTCCGGGAGGAAGTCGGGGCCGCTCGCGGAGGCATCCGCGGTTCG
>CAWHFT010000079.1:0-7251 GCA_963828175.1 uncultured Spirochaetota bacterium | reverse complement strand
GTGAATATACGCGGCAGTTTGTAAACCCAGGAACAATGCAAACAGGGGCAATCCTAAACTATTCTTTCTCGTATATGGATTCCTTGCACACTAGCTTGACAACTTATCCAAAGTATTTTAACCGGTACTGAGGAGTTGATGTGAAAAATACATTGATATGCTTATTCTTCGTAATATGCCTCGTAAGTTGTATCGATAAAAAGCAAACTGAGAGGCTTTCGCTAGACAAACTTGTAGGGAAGTGGTTTTTGTTGAATTCAGAAGCTGAGATCGATGCTAGTAGAGATTATTTGCTCATTGAAAAAAATGGAAATGATACAAAAGGAATTTTTATTTATCAAGGCTCCTCAAGTCGATGTCGCCTTACTAAAGAAGACGGGGATTATTTTTTGATCTCAGAAAGAGGCGAGCGATATAAGGTCTCTAGAATACGATCGATGTATAAAACCGCAAATAATGGTATTGGCCTTGCATTAATTGTGGGATCAGGCATTGAAGATATTAGCTTAGGCTTTTTCCAACGCGAGGATATCCTGAAAAATACCCCAGAATAGAGACTAAGCCTCGAGCAATATCCTCCCCCTCCCGTGTCCTCCCTGACTGAGCTCCTGCGCGGAAGCAGCCTCGGGGAGAGGGAATACGCGCCCGACCTCGGAGCGGATGCTGCCTTTGGACGCCAGGGCGGCGATCTCCTTTAGAAGCGCGGAGGCCCCCTGCCCGAGCCCAGGGCCTTGATGCCGCGCTCTTTCGCCTTGTCTTCGGATAGCTGTCCTGCGATGGTCACGAGGACCCCGCCCTTCTTGAGGAGGGCGTAGAGTTTTCCAGGGCCTCGCCGCCGACGGTGTCGATGACGGCATCGACGTCCTTGACGCCCGCCTCGGGCACGCCTTTCTTGTAGTCCACGGCCTTCGCGGCCCCGAGGCTCTTCACGAACTCGGCATTGGCCGCCCAGGCGACGCCGATCACCGTGGCGCCCTTTAGGCGGGCGAACTGGACGGCGAAGAGGCCGACCCCGCCGGCCGCCCCTTGCACCACGACGGTCTGCCCGCTCTTCACTCCCGCGTCTTCGACCGTCTTCCATGCCGTCAACGCGCCGACGGGTAGCGTCGCGGCGGCCTCGAAGCTCAAGGAATCCGGCTTGGGAGCGAGGTCGGCCGCCGTGGCGACGGCGTACTCGGCGTAGCTCCCTTTCGAGACGCCGAAGACAGCCTGTCCCTTGGACAGGCCCGCGACGCCGGCGCCGACTTCCTCGACCGTGCCCGAGACGTCGATGCCGGGCGTATGCGGAAAGGTCACGGGCATGAAGTCTTTGTACATGCCCGAGCGGAGCTTCCAGTCCATGGGGTTTACGCTGGCGAAGCGCACCTTGACGAGTACCTCGCCTTCCTTGAGCTCGGGCCGGCTCACCGTGTCCAAGACGAGCTTGTCCGGCCCGCCGTACTCGTGAAACCGCATCGCGCGATAGTTTTGGGTCATGTTTCTAAAATAAGCATTCGGCTTCGCGGAGGCTAGCTCGACGAAGAGTCCGACCGGCGTGAAGCGCTCGACGTCGACGAGACCCTTGTCGGTGATCTTGAGCTTGGGGATGACCGGCAGGGCCATGAACGAGAGGGTCATGAGAGGCGTGCGGTTGGACAGGCCCTCGCGGACGAACACGTCCTCGAACTCGCGCAGGCGCTCGACGACCTCGGGCGCTCCGAGGTCGCTCATGAGGCCGGCTATGGGCAGCGGCAGGTCGATGACGACCTCGTCGCCGACGGCGAATACCATGCCGCCTTTCATCTTGTTCAGGTGCTTGGCGGCCCGGAAAATGGAGCGGTCGTCCACGCCGGCGACGATCATGTTGTGGGAGTCGTGCGAGATGGTGAGCCCGATGGCGCCGCGCGACAGGCCGAAGCCCGTGATGAAGCCCTTGCCGATGTTGCCCGATCCCGTGTGCCTCTCGATGACGAAGACCTTGAGGATGTCGCGCGAGACGTCGGCGACGCACAGCCCGTCCTCGACCTTGGGCTCCATGATCCGCTCCCTCGTGATGATGGAGCCCGGCCGCGCCTCGATGACGCGGATTCGGCCGCTCCCCGGCTGGATGGGAATGCGAAAGTCATCCTCGGTGAGCCACTTGATGTTCACCGAGTCGCGGGAGGGCGACCTCGACACGGGCGGCTCGACCAGGAGCCGGCCGTCCTCGGCGATGAGGACTCCGTCCTTGAACACCATCCGCGCCCGGAAATCCTCGAGCGAGTCGAAGACGACGAAGTCGGCCTTGTAGCCGGGCGCGATCGCTCCCGAGGCCAGAAGCCCGAACCACTGCGAGGGGTTGAGGCAGGCGATGCGGAAAGCGTCGATCGGGTCGACGCCGCCGGCCAACAGGAGACGGAGGGCGTGGTCCATGTGGCCCTCGTCGACGAGGTCGTTGGGGTGCCGGTCGTCGGAGCAGATGAGGAAGCGCGCGGCCGTGCTCGGCTTGATGGCGCCGATGAGGTTCTTGAGGTCGCGCGCCGTCGATCCTTCCCTCAGCATGACGTACATGCCCTTGGACAGCTTCTCGAGGGCCTCGGGCACGCTCGTGCATTCGTGGTCCGAGCCGATGCCGGCCGCGATGTAGGCCGAGAGCTCGCCGCCGGAAAGCCCGGGCGCGTGGCCGTCGACCGGCTTGGCGACGTCGCGAAAGAGGGCGATCTTGTCGAGGAGCTTCTGGTCCTTATATAGGACGCCGGGGTAGTTCATCACCTCGCCCAGGCCGAGGACCCGCGGCTCGCGCAGGAACGGATGCATGTCCGAGGCGTAGAGGGCCGCCCCCGCCGTGTCGAAGTCGGTGGCGGGCACGCAGGAGGGCACCATCAGGTAGACATCGATGGGCAGGCCCTCGCTCGCGGCGAGCATGTAGCGCATCCCCTCGTACCCGAGGACGTTGGCTATCTCGTGAGGGTCGGCTATCACGGCCGTCGTGCCGCGCGGGGCGACGATGCGCGCGTACTCGGGCGGCGCGAGGAGCGAGGACTCGATGTGCACGTGGGAGTCGACGAGCCCCGGAGCGAGGAACTGCCCCTTGAGGTCTATGACCTTGTCCGCCCGCAGCCCGTCGTCCACGCCGGCGACCACGCCCTTGCGCACCGAGACGGTGGAGTCCTTCCGTATTTCTCCGCGCAGGAGGTCCAGGAGCGAGCAGTTGGTCAGGTTGAGATCGCAGGGGACGGCGCCGCGCGCCGCGTCGATCAGGTCTTTGCTGATGGTCATGCAGTAATTCTACTGCTTGACCTTCGTCGATGTAAGCTTGGAGACCCAGGCCTGGTCGCAGCCGGGGACGTCCTTGAGCCTGCCCATCCAGCCGTCGGCCTCGCCCTTGGACGAGTAGGGCCCGATCCGAACGCGGTACCAGCTTTTGCTGGCGATATCCTTGACGCTGATGAGGGCGGCGATGCCTTTATCGGCCAGAGCCTGCTTCAGGTCGTCGGCCCGACCGCGGCTCGTGAAGCTCGCGGCTTGGATCCAGTACTCGTCGATCTTGGCGGCTTTCGCGGGCGGCGCCTTGGCGGCCGAAACGGTCGTCTTCGGCTTGGGCTTCGCGGCGCCCGATGTCGAGACGGCTGGCGCAGTCGATTTTGCCGCGGCCGAGACGGCGGGCTTGCTCGAAGCGACCGTGGCGCCCGCGGCGGAGGCGGTCGACGCGGAACCGGAGGCCGTGGAGCCGGCGGCGGTCCCCGCTGCGGGGGCTGAGCTCGAAGCTTGGCCGCTGGCGGCCGCGGCGGCGGTTCCCGCGGCGGGCAGCGTGGGCTTGTCTCCGTAGACGATGATGACGCCGCCGTCCTGATTGCGCGGCTGCTCGATGCTCGGGGCCTGCGGCGGCGCCGAGAGGAAGTCCTGCGGATCCTGAGCCTTGGGAGGGGCGCTATTGCTAATGGCGGCGGGCGCCTGGGCCCCGCCCTTCTTGGGCGACAGGAGCCAGAAGCCGGCCGCCAGCACCAACAGCACGAAAACGACGGCGGAGATCGATATCCAAAGTAGTTTCTTGCCTTCCGCGGACATTGCGGGCCCTCCATCGGACGCCCCTCCGGCTCGACCGGAGGATTTCCCTTCCTTCCCATATCGGCGCGGAAAAGAGCCAGGTCAAGAAGGTTCTGCGCCGATAGGAATATACGATGGAAGCCGGTGAAGGGCGGCTGGTCGCCGCCGCGCTTATTCTTCTCTTCGCCGCCCGTGGGCTCGCCGCCCAGGATTTCTCCGCCGTGACGCTCGAGCCGGCGGCGATGGGACCGATCCAGCCGACGCCACCCGCGCTCGTCGCGCCGGGGCTCGGCTACTACGCCCCCAAGCCCGTGCGCCTCGAGATACTCCAGAGATGGGAAAGAAAGCGCGGCGCCAAGCCTCCGCCCGAGATCGTCGCCGGCATCTACGAGCGCGACTTTCAGGGCTACGATTTCAAGAACGAAGTGGCGATCACGATAGACGACTGCGCCCCCGACAAGTACATGGCGATGGATCTCGACGTTCTCAAGCGGCGCGGGATCAAGGCGGTTTTTTTCATCATCGGCAGCTATTTCTTCGGCGCGGACGGACGGCCCATGCCGCGGGCGAAGGAGCTGCTGGGCCGGGTGGTGAACGAAGGCCACCAGATCGGCAGCCACAGTTACTGGCACCGGCGTCTGGACGAGGGCGGCTACCGCGACGACCGGCGGGCGCTCGACGCCGAGCTGGACCGCAGCCAGGCCGCGATCGATCGGATTCTCGGCTACCATTACCCGATCCGGTACTTTCGGCCTCCCAACGGGGCCCACAGCACGCCCGGCTACATGCTGGACCGCGCCCTCCTGGCCAAGCGGCAATACCTGGCCAACTGGACCATCACCGCCTTCGACTGGAACCTGAGGTACAAACCGGGCAATCCGGAACGTCTCTCGGTCGGGCAAGTCATCGCCAGGACCGTGAAGCAGGCCCGGGAGGGATCGGGCGGCGTCGTTCTCCTGCACGGCTTTCCCACCACGGCCGCCATCCTCGACCAGCTCCTTGCCGCCCTCGCTCGGGCGAGAAACGCGCGCGGCCCGATCGTCTTCGGCACCCTCGACGGGATAATGAAGCTCAAATACGAATGACGCAGGGCGTGGCCGGCGTCTATTTCAAGCCGGGCTCGCGGCGCTATACTGGCTCATCCTTACGCGACCAGGAGCCAGTATGCCCGATCCAAAGAAAACCGATCCCAATGCGCCGAAATTCCTCGAGCTTACCATCGCCGGCCCGGACGGCAAGGTCTGGGGCAAGGTGATCGCCCAGGAGAAGCAGTTCTCCTCCGGCTCGGTCGGCTTCTATTGCAACGGCAAGGTAGAGAACCCGGAGAGCCATGAGCGCTACCAGGCCGGCCTCAATATCACGCTGATCGGGAGCAAGCCGGACAAGGCCTAGAGCCGAACGTGCCGCGGTTCGCCTCAGAGACGGTCCTCGTCGGGCTGGCCGTCGCCGGCCACGGCTCCTCGGCCCTGATCTATGCCTTACAGAAGCCCGAGCTCGGCCTTCCCCCGGAATGGGATGCGCAATTCTACGCGCTGCTCGCGGTGTCGCTGGTCCTCACGGTCCTCGCCATCGCCTGGAGGGGAGCGCCTCGGTCCAAGGCGGCCGTCGTCGCCGCGCTCCTGTGCTTTCTTCTCGCCTGCTACCCGCTGCCCGCATCTTCGGGAATCCAGGCGCTGCTCGGCCTGCCCCTGATGACGGCGATCGTCGCCTCCTTCCCGCGGCCCGACTATTTTTTCCTGGGGGCGGCGGCCATAGCGGGAGCCCTGTCAATCCAAAAGCCGGCTGTCGTCTGGGGCCACGCCACGGCCGGCGGCAGGCCGGCCTCCCTCATCGGGCTCGGGCTGCTGTTGGGCTTCGGCATCGTCCTCGCGTCGGCCCTCAAGGAGCTCGCCGAGGGGAGGCGGAGGTCCATGCTCGAGGCCGAGCGCCTCGACTCGGCCATCGACCGGATCACCGAGGTCAACGCCAGCTTCCAGAGCGCGCTGGCCGCGGCCGAGACCTCCTCGACGCGGAACGAGAGGAATCGCATAACGCGTGAGATCCACGACATCGTCGGCTATGCGCTCACGAACCAGCAGATGATGCTCGAGGCCGCGCTCATGCTCGTCGGGCCCGAGGGCGGCCGCCTGGGCGAGCTATTGTCCATGGCGAGGAACGGCGTCGCCGAGGGCCTCCGCGAGACCCGCAAGACGCTGTACGCGCTGCGGAGAATCGAGGAGCCGCTCGACTTGGGCTTCGGCGTCCTCTTGAAGGCCGCCCGCAACTTCGAGACGGTCACGGGCATCCGCGTCACGGTCGATTTCACGAACGCCGTCGGCGACGTGGGCCACTCCGCATGGCTCTCGATCTATCGGCTCATCCAGGAGACCATGATCAACAGTTTTAGGCACGGCCATGCGAAGAACATCGCCATCACCTTCCGTGAGGACGAGCGCATGATCCACGTGCTCGTCCGCGACGACGGCAGGGGAGCGCTCGAGCTCGTCGAAGGCATCGGGATCAAGGGCATGAGGGAGCGCCTGGGCGCACTGGGCGGGGAGCTCGAGGTGGGCAACGCCGTCGACGGCTTCGCCGTTTCCGCGAGCCTGCCGCGCTCAGGCTCGCCGCCCGTCGAACCGTCGGAGGCGTGCCCGTGAGCCGCATCCGGGTTCTGCTCGCCGACGACCAGGCCCTGTTCGTCGAGAGCCTCAGAACGGTGATCGAGAGGTCGACCGACGACATCGAGGTCGCCGCAGTCGCCCGCAACGGCGAGGAGGCCATAGCTCTCATGCGGGAGACATCCCCGGACCTCGTCGTGATGGACGTGCGGATGCCCGTGATGGACGGGGTCGAGGCGACCAGGCGCATACGCGCTCTGTACCCCGAGGCGAGGATCATGATGCTCACTACCTTCGAGGACGACGAATACGTCAAGGAGGCCCTCGAACAGGGGGCGGTAGGCTACCTCCTCAAGTCATTGCCAAAGTGCGCGGCGTCGGTTACCAGCGAGGGCAGTGGCAGATCGGTTCCGCGATAGGCTTTGCCGTAGCCGGAGATTGTCACCAGATAGCTCGCGAGACCATCCCAAAGGCCGGCAGACTGCGCCAGTTTCTTGAGGTATGCATAGTCAATGGCGCCAGACTCGACCAGGCGGGCGTTATCGGCAACGTCGCAAAGACGCAAGTAGAAGTGGCGGTACATGCGTTGCAGAGTGCTGATCATGAGGCGATCTTCCGGAGCGGGCACGCGGAAAGATTTTCCATCGAA
>CAWHFT010000078.1:0-24333 GCA_963828175.1 uncultured Spirochaetota bacterium | reverse complement strand
ATAATTGTTTCATCATTCAAAACGCATACTGCTTGCAGTTTGCGTTTTTTATTTGACTCAAGGCCGAAACTACTCGATTTTGCTGGTATCTCCTTGGAATCAGCACTATTGCAGCTATTGCCCCTTTACAAGCATTTTAGTCTGCGATACGGTACCCGGTCATGGATAGATACGTCCTTTCGGCTTTGGTCCAAAATCATGCGGGCGTACTCTCCCGCGTGTCGGGGCTCTTCAGCCGCAGGGGATACAATATCGATAGCCTCACCGTCGGAGAAACCCAGGAGGCGGGCGTCTCGCGAATGACCATCGTGGTCCGAGGGGACGAGGGCACCATCGAGCAGATCCAAAAGCAGCTGGAGAAGCTTGTGGAAGTCGGCGCGGTCCGCCGCCTCGAAGCGGGGAAGGCAGTTTACCGCGAGCTCGCGCTCATCAAAGTGGCCGCCTCGCATGGTAGCCGCCCCGATCTCGTTCAGATAGCCAGCATATTCCGCGCGCGCATAGTCGACGTGTCCCACGACAGCCTGACCGTCGAGGTGACGGGGGACCAGGAAAAGATCGATGGCCTTATAGAGCTCTTGGCGCCCTACGGCATCTGCGAGAGCCGCCAGGACGGGAATAGCCGCCCTCGAACGCGGAACCTCGCAGCTATCTCTTATTTAGCCGCTGTCGGGCTTTTGCCTCGGTGGGCCCCGAGGGCTTCGATGGCGGCCAGCGAAACACAGTGAACTACCCGCTCAGCCGCAGGTCGGCTCGGGGAAATCGAGTTACCCGTCAGCCGACCAAGGAGCGCGGGAGGAGGCATAGCATTATGGCGATCATGTATTACGACAAGGATTGCGATCCCAAGGCGCTCGCCGGCAAGACCATCGCCGTCATCGGCTACGGCAGTCAGGGCCACGCCCACGCCCTCAACCTGAAGGACTCGGGGCACAAGGTCGTCGTCGGGCTGTACGAAGGCTCGAAGAGCTGGAAGGAAGCGGAGGCCAAGGGCTTCAAGGTGATGACGGCCAAGGACGCGACGGCGGCCGCCGACTTCATCATGATCCTCATCAACGACGAGAAGCAGGCGCGCCTTTATACCGAGAGCGTCGCGGCCGGCCTCAAGGCGGGGAAGACACTCGCCTTCGCCCACGGCTTCAACATCCACTTCAAGCAGATCCTCCCACCCGCCGACGTCAACGTCGTGATGATCGCCCCCAAGGGGCCCGGTCATACGGTCCGCAGCCAGTACCTAGAGGGCAAGGGCGTGCCCGACCTCATCGCGGTCCAGCAGGACGCGACCGGCGACGCGAAGAAGCTCGCCTTGGCCTACGCCTCCGGCATCGGCGGCGGACGCGCTGGCATCCTGGAGACGACCTTCAAGGAGGAGACCGAGACCGACCTCTTCGGCGAGCAGGCCGTCCTGTGCGGCGGCGTCACCGCCCTCATGAAGACAGGGTTCGAGGTCCTCGTCGAGGCCGGCTACCAGCCCGAGAGCGCCTATTTCGAGTGCATCCACGAGATGAAGCTCATCATCGACCTCGTCGTCCAGAAGGGCATCTCGTTCATGCGCTATTCGATCTCCGATACCGCCGAGTACGGCGACTACACGGTAGGCAAGCGAATCATCACCGAAGAGACGAAGAAGGAGATGAAGAAGGTCCTGGGCGAGATCCAGGACGGCAGCTTCGCACGCAATTGGATCCTCGAGAACCAGGCCAACCGGCCCTACTTCAACCGCATGCGCGAGATCAACGCGGCTCACCTTTCCGAGAAGGTCGGCAAGGAGCTCCGCGGCATGATGAGCTGGACCAAGCCCACCGACGAAAAGGCCTGACGGCGAGAAGAGGACACGGAGATCACGGAGATGGGGAGATCACGGAGGGAAGATGATGAAATGCGGGATGAGAAAAGAAAGGCTCGACCAATTCTTTTTCCCGTTATTCCCTCCGTGTCCTCCGATAACTCCGTGATCTCCGTGTCGAGCTTTCGTCCGGCCGCGGATGGGAGGCGGAATGCCGCGTAGGATCGCTATCCTCGACACGACGCTCCGGGACGGGGAGCGGGCGCCGGGCTTCTGCATGAGCCTCGACGAGAAGCTCGAGGTGGCCCGGCAGCTCGCCCGGCTGGGCGTCGACGTCATCGACGCGGGTTATCCCGCCGGGGGGGCCTTGTGCTTCGCCTCGGTCAAAGAGATCGCGCGGGTCGTGCGCGGCCCTACGATCGCGTGCCTTGCGCGGGCGTGCGACGGAGACGTCGACGCCGCCTGGGAGGCCGTGCGGGGGGCTGAGCGGCCGAGGATCAACGTGGTCCTCGCCACTTCGCGCGCATACATGGAAGGCGGACACAGGATGGGGCCGGAGGCCGTCCTCGAACTGACGGCACGCGCCGTGCGGCGGGCGAGGTCTCTCTGCCCCGAAGTCGAGTTCTCTGCCGAGGACGCGACGCGCACGGACCCGGATTTCCTCAGGCGCGTCCTCGAGGCGGCGATCGGCGCGGGCGCCTCGGTGGTGAACGTGCCCGACACCCTCGGCTACGCGGTGCCCGACGAGTACGCCTGCCTCATCGCGAAGCTGCGCGCGGGCGTCGCGGGCATCGAGCGGGCTAGCCTCTCCGCGCACTGCCATGACGACCTGGGGCTTGCAGTCGCCAACTCCCTGGCCGCGATAGGGGCCGGGGCCCAGCAGGTGGAATGCACCGTCAACGGGCTGGGCGAGAGGGCCGGCAACGCGGCCCTCGAGGAGATAGTCATGGCCCTCGCGACCAGGTCCGACTTCCTCGGCGCGTTTACGACAGTGGACACGAGGCAGATCTATGGCAGCTCGAAGCTGGTCCAGGCGGTGACGGGCCTGCGGGCCCAGCCGCACAAGGCGATCGTCGGAGACAGGGCTTTCGCCAGCGAAGCTGGCGCCAGCTTCGCTGGCGGCCAGGAAGCCGGCGGCCGCGACGAGGCCGCCGTGCGCTCAGGCGGGGCGGACTACCGCATGATGACGCCCGAGTCGGTGGGCTTGCCGACCGGCAGCCTCGCCCTGGGCAAGCATTCGGCGCGCGGTGCCTTCGAGGAGCGGCTGGCCTCGCTCGGGCTGCGGCCGAGGCCCGACGACTTGGCCGAGCTGTACGGCAGTTTCAAGGACCTCGCCGAAAGAAAGAAGGCGGTGACGGACCGCGACCTCGAGGCCCTCGTGCTGGGCTCGGCGGCAAAGGCCCCCGGGACGTACCGGCTGGACCGCTTCGTCATCAACTCCGGCTCGGCCATCGCGGCAACCTGCGCGATCAGGCTGGCCGTGCGCGACGGCTCGCTCTCCGAGCGGGTTTCCGTCGGCGACGGCCCCATCGATGCGAGTTTCAAGGCGATCGACAAGGTCGTGGGGAGGCATCCGGTCCTCGAGGCCTTTTCCCTCGATGCGGTGACCGAGGGAAAGGACGCACAGGGCGAGGCCAGGGTGAGGATTCAATTCGGGGGCAAGCGCTACAACGGGCGAGGACTGTCGACCGACGCGGTAGAGGCGAGCATCAAGGCGTACATAGCGGCCATCAACGTCATGGCCCAGGATATGGAGGACAGGCATGAGTCGGATCGCGGTTCTTGACTCGACCTTGCGCGATGGAGCGCAGGGAGAGGGCATCAGCTTCTCCGTGACTGACAAGATCAATATTGTCAAGGCGCTGGACGACCTCGGGGTCGACATCATCGAGGCCGGCAATCCCGGCTCGAACCCGAAGGACCTCGATTTCTTCAGGGAGTCGAAGGGCCTGGAACTTTCAGCACGCCACTCTCGCGGCCTTCGGCTCCACGAGGCGCCGAGGGGTCAAGGCCGAGGAAGACGACGGCCTCAAGAGCCTCTTGAGCGCGGAGACGCCGGTCGTCGTGCTCTTCGGCAAGAGCTGGGACCTCCACGTCACGCAGGTGCTCAAGGCGACCCTCGAGGAGAACCTCGGGATGATCCGCGATACCGTCGCCTTTGCAGGGCCGCGGGGAGGCGAGTCATCTACGACGCCGAGCACTTCTTCGACGGCTACAAGGCCGACGGCGCGTACGCCCTCGCCGACGCTGCGGGCAGCGGCCGAGGCGGGGGCCGAATGCCTGGTGCTCTGCGACACGAACGGCGGCAACTTGCCCGAGCTCGTCGGCGAGCTGACTCGCGAAGGTCCTCAAGGAACTCGGCCTGCCCGTGGGCATCCACACCCACAACGACTCGGGCCTCGCTGTGGCCAACGCCCTCGCGTCGGTCAAGGCGGGCGCAACGCAGGTGCAGGGCACGTTGGCCGGATTCGGCGAGCGGTGCGGCAACGCCAACCTCTCCACGCTGACCGCGAACATAGTCCTGAAGCTCGGCCTCGAGTGCCTCCAGCCCGACTCGCTGCCCAAGCTCTCGCGGGCGACCCGCAGGGTGGCGGAGATCGCGAACGTCAACTTCGACGAGGGCCTGCCCTACGTGGGCCTGCACGCCTTCGCCCATAAGGCGGGCATGCATGTCGATGCGGTGACGAAGACGCCGATCTCATTCGAGCACGTGCCGCCCGAGACGGTCGGCAACGCGCGGCGCATCCTGGCGAGCGAGGTGGGCGGCCGCTCCGTCATCCTCGAACGCGTCAAGCGGCTCGACCCGACGGCGACCAAGGAGTCGCCCCTCGTCGCGCAGGTGGTCAAGCGCCTCAAGGAGATGGAGAGGCTGGGCTACCAGTTCGAGGGCGCCGATGCGCAGCCTCGAGCTGCTGATGCGGAAGGCCGCGGGGAAGTACAAGCCGTTCTTCGAGCTCGGCCGCTACCGCACGATAGGAGAGGAGCCGATGCCGAGGGGAGGCTCTCCGCGCAGGCCATGGTGAAGATCAGGGTCGACGGCGAGGACGCGATCAGCGCCGCGCGAGGGAGACGGACCCGTGAACGCCCTCGATCTTGCCCTCCGCAGGGCCCTGGAGAAATTCTATCCCAGCCCTCTCCTCGATGCGGCTGACCGATTACAAGGTCCGCGTCCTCGATACGATGGGCGCGACGGCCGCCTCGGTGCGCGTCCTCATCGAGAGCTCTGACGGAGACGAAGCCTGGACGACGGTCGGCGTCTCCACCGACATCATCGAGGCCAGCTGGCTGGCCCTCGTGGATTCCATCGAGTACAAGCTGATCAACGATATCGAGAAACGCTACAAAGCCTATATGTGAGGTAGCCGGACATCAGATGAAGTACAGCATCGCGACGATCCCGGGAGACGGCATCGGGCCGGACGTTGTCAAGGTGGCCGTCGGAGTCCTCGAGGCCGTCGCGCCCGGCTTTTCGCTTCGAGCTCGCCTTTACCGAGGCTCCGATGGGCGGCCGCGCTATAGACGAGTTCGGCGAGAGCCTGCCCGCCTAGTCGCTGGCCACCTGCAAGTCCAGCGACGCCGTCCTTCTCGGGGCCGTGGGCGGCCCGAAATGGGACGGCTTGCCGGGCGCCAAGAGGCCCGAGGCCGGGCTCCTCGGCATCCGCGCGGGCTTGGGCGTCTACGCCAACCTGAGGCCGGCGATAATGTTCCCGCAGCTCGCGGGCGCCTGTCCCCTCAAGTCGCCCTCGTCGAGGGCGGCCTGGACATCCTCGTCGTGCGCGAGCTCACGGGCGGCATCTACTTCGGCGACCGCGGCCGCTCGTCCGACGGCCTCTCGGCCTGGGATACGGAGCGCTACTCGAAGTCGGAGATCGAGCGGCTCCTCATCGTAGCCTTCGACGCCGCGAGCGAAGCGGAAGAAAAGCTCTGCCTGTCGACAAGGCCAATATCCTCGAGTCGTCGCGGCTGTGGCGCGAGACCGCCCAGGCGATGGCGCCGCGCTGGCCCTGCATCGAGCTTTCCTTCATGTACGTGGACAACGCGGCGATGCAGCTCGTGAAGAATCCGCGCCAATTCGACGTCATCGCGACGAGCAACATGTTCGGCGACATACTCTCCGACGAGGCGAGCATGATCACCGGATCGATCGGCATGCTCGCGAGCGCCAGCCTCGGCGTCGCGCGGCCCGCGGCTTGTACGAGCCGATCCACGGCTCGGCGCCCGACATCGCCGGCCAGGACAAAGCCAACCCGCTCGCGACGGTCTTGTCCGCGGCGCTCCTGGTCAGGCACTCGCTCAAGCTCGAGGCCGCGGCGAAGGCGATCGAGGATGCCGTCTCGGCCGTCCTCGACGCGGGTCTCCGCTGCGCCGACATTTCCAGTAAGTCGCCCGGCGAGAAGCTCGGTCGGCACCAAAGCCATGGGGCTGGCGGTCGTCAAGGCCGTAGAGGAGGCAGCAAAATGAGGAGCGACCAGGTCAAGAAGGGCGTGGAGCGCGCTCCGCACCGCTCGCTGTTCAAGGCGATGGGCTATACCGACGAGGAGCTCGACAGGCCGCTTGTCGGCGTCGTCAACGCTAAAAACGAGATAATCCCCGGCCATATCCACCTCGGCACGATCGCGGACGCCGTGAAGGCGGGCATCCGGAGCTCGGGCGGGACGCCGATCGAGTTCCCCTCCATCGGCGTCTGCGACGGCATCGCGATGGGCCACGCGGGAATGAAATACTGCGCTCGCCTCGCGCGAACTCATCGCCGACTCGATCGAGACGATGGCCGAGGCGCACTGCCTCGATGCGCTCGTGCTCGTGACCAACTGCGACAAGATAGTCCCGGGCATGCTGATGGCGGCAGCGAGGCTCAACATCCCGAGCGTCGTCGTCTCCGGCGGGCCCATGCTCACCGGAAGGAAGGACGGCGCGGACATCGACCTCAACTCGGTATTCGAGGCGGTAGGGAAATACCATGCAGGCGCGTTGGCCGAATCCGAACTCGCGCTCTTCGAGGATTCGGCTTGCCCCGGCTGCGGCTCGTGCTCGGGCATGTTCACCGCGAACAGCATGAACTGCCTCACCGAGATCCTCGGCCTCGGCTTGCCCGGGCAACGGCACCGTCCCGGCCGTCTACGCCGAGCGGATCGGCTTGCCAAACGCGCGGGCGCCGTCGTCATGAACGCGATCGAGAAGGACATTAAGCCTAGCGATCTCCTCGACGAGCGGCAGTTCCGCAACGCGCTGGCCCTCGACATGGCCCTCGGCTGCAGCACGAACAGCATGCTGCATCTGCCGGCCATCGCCCACGAGGCGGGCATCAGGCTCGACCTCGACCTCGCGAACGAAATCGCCGCGAAGACGCCGAACCTCTGCAGGCTCGCGCCTTCGGGACCGCACCACTTGAGCCAGCTCCACGAGGCGGGCGGAGTCTTCGCCGTCGTCAAGCAGCTCCTCAAGAAAGGCCTCATCGACGGAAGCGCGCTCACGGTCACCGGCAAGACGATAGGCGAGATCGCCGCCGAGGCCCCCGACGCCGACGGCGTCGTGATCCGCCGAATCGAGGAGCCCTACTCCGCGACTGGCGGGATCGCCGTGCTCCGCGGCAACCTCGCCCCCGACCGCGCGGTGGTGAAGCGCGCGGCCGTCGCCCCGTCCATGCTCAAGCACAGAGGGCCCGCGCGGGTCTTCGACTCGGAAGATGCCGCCAACGCGGCGGTCATCGGCGGCAGGATCAACGCCGGCGACGTCGTCGTCATCCGCTACGAAGGGCCCGCGCGGCGGCCCCGGCATGCGCGAGATGCTCGAGGCGACGAGCGCCCTGGCGGGCATGGGTCGCGACGCCGATACCGCACTCATCACCGACGGCCGCTTCTCCGGCGCGACCCGCGGCGCCGCCATCGGCCACGTCTCGCCCGAGGCCGCGGCCGGAGGGCCGATCGCGCTCGTGCGCGAGGGCGACGTCATCTCGATCGACATCGACGCCGGGAAGGCTCGAGCTCGAGGTGCCGGAGGCCGAGCTCGCCGCGCGCCGCGCCGCATGGAAGGCCCCGCCGCCCAACGTCAAGACGGGCTGGCTCGCGCGCTATGCCGCGCTCGTCTCGTCGGCAGCGAGCGGAGCGGTGCTGTCGCGCGCCGTCTCGACGGTGCCCGGCGTGAGATGGAGAATCCGGGGCAGGATCGGCATGCAAATCACGGGAGCCCGCATCGTCGTCGAGAGCCTGATCGAGCGAGGCGTGGACACCGTCTTCGGCTATCCGGGCGGCACGATACTGAACGTCTACGACGAGCTGTTCAAGTGCTCCGACAGGATCAGGCACATCCTCACCGCCCACGAGCAGGGAGCGGCCCATGCCGCCGACGGCTACGCGCGCTCGACCGGAAGGCCCGGCGTAGTGATGGCGACGAGCGGTCCCGGCGCGACCAACCTCGTCACCGGGATCGCCACCGCCTACATGGACTCGGTCCCGCTCGTGGCGATCACCTGCAACGTCCCCACCAAGATCCTCGGCAAGGACAGCTTCCAGGAGGTGGACATCGCGGGCATCACTATGCCGATCACCAAGCACAACTACATAGTGAAGGACGTCAATGTCCTCGCCGACGTGATGAAGCAAGCCTTCGAGATCGCGACGACGGGCCGTCGTGGCCCCGTTCTCGTCGACATCACGAAGGACGTCACGGCCGCGAAGGCCGAATGGGCCCCGGCTACTACCGGGGCGGCTACTGCCGGGGCGGCCTCCGGGAAGGATCCGGCACCGGTCGCGACTGGATTTTCGGTCGATGTCCGCTTTACGGCCAAGCGGGTACCCGTCGCGTCCGACGCAGAGCTCGACGCTGCCGTCTCCCTCATCAGTCGCCGCGGCGACGCCCTTCATCTACGCGGGCGGCGGCGTGATCGCCGGCGGGGCCTCGGAGGAGCTGCGTTCCCTCGTCGAGAGGCTCAAGGCACCCGTCGCCCTCAGCCTGATGGGCCACGGCGCCTTCCCTTCGAGACACCCGTTGTTCACGGGGATGATCGGCATGCACGGCACGAAGGCCTCCAACATGGCCTCGAGCAGGTCGGACCTCCTCATCGCGATCGGCGCGCGCTTTTCGGACCGGGTGGTCAGCGACGCCTCTCGATTCGCCCTCAAGGCACGCCTGCTCCACATCGACATCGATCCGGCCGAGATCAACAAGAATGTCCCGAGCCACCAGTCTCTCGTCGGCGACGTCAAGGACATCCTCACGCGTCTCCTCGCGCGTCTGCCGGAAAGGGCGAAATCGGCCTGGAACGGCGATATCGACGCATGGAAAGCCGAGGTCCCGTCGGCCCATGGCCGGGACACGCTGCTCCACCCCAAGTTCATCATGGAGGAAATCCACGGACGGGTCGGCGACGACGCGATCGTCACCACGGAAGTCGGCCAACACCAGATGTGGACCGCCCAGTTCTATCCCTTCGCGAAGCCGCGGACCTTCATCTCTTCGGGTGGGCTAGGGACGATGGGCTTCGGCACGGGGGCGGCGATGGGCGCGCAGATCGCGAATCCGAGCCGCCAGGTCGTGCATATCGCGGGGGACGGGTCGTTCAGGATGAACTGCGCCGAGCTCGCGACCATCGCGCACTACGAGCTGCCGATCCTCATCGTCGTGATGAACAACGGAGTCCTGGGCATGGTGCGGCAGTGGCAGAGCATGTTCTACCAGGGACGCTACTCGCAGACCACCCTCGATCGGCCGCCCGATTTCCTCAAGCTGGCCGAGGCCTACGGCGTCAGGGGCTTCCGCGCCCGGGACGAGGGGGAATTCCGCTGCGAGCCTGGACGCCGCGCTCTCCGAGCGGAAGCCGGCGCTTCTCGAGTGCCTGCTCGACATCGACGAGAAGGTCCTGCCGATCGTCCCATCCGGCAAGCCCATCGACGAGCTCATCCTCGAACCGCCGGAAGAATAAACTCCGCTGAGGCCTTCGTTCGAAAGAGTGACGCGGAGGGCACGGAGATATCGGAGATCATGGAGAAGAAGCGTGAGGAAATAATGAGAATTAGAAATAGCACTTTCCCCGCTTATTCTTTCTTCTCCCTCCTTCATGATTCCTCCTCCGTAATCTCCGTCCCCTCCTCTTCCTCCGTGTTACCTTCTCGTCCGGCAGCCCGTACGGATTGCCCCTTTCCCTATCGGCGTTGTAGTGTCGCATAGGATGAGCTCGACGATACCCATCCTCGCCGTGGCGGGTCGGCCCGTGCTTCACTCGATGAGTCCCCGGCTTTTCCGCGGTTTCTTCCGCGCCTCGGGCGACGAGGCCGCCTACACGCGCGTGGCCGCCGAGAGCGCCGCCGAGGCGATAGGCATCTTCCGCGCGCTCGGCATGCGCGGCATGAACCTCACCGCCCCTTTCAAGGAGGAGGCCGCGGCGCTCGTCGACGAGCTGACGCCCGAAGCGCGGGCGCTGGGCGCGGTCAACTGCCTCGTCCCGCTCGCAGATGGCCGCGTCCTGGGCGCGAACACCGACGGTCAGGGTGTCGTCGGCGCGTTGCGCGGGCGCGGCGTCGAGGTCTCCGGCAAGCGCTGCCTCGTGATCGGTTCGGGCGGGGCGGGGAAGGCCGCCGCCCGCGCCCTCGCCCAGGCCGGCGGGGCGCTCGTCATACTCAATCGCACCGAGGCTAGGGCGAGAGCGCTCGCCTCGGAGCTCGGGTGCGAGGCTGGCGGCCTCGACGAGCTTTCGATCCGCGCGAACGACGCCTCGGTGATCGTCTCGACCCTCGCCTCCGAAGTCTTGCCGGATCCCGAGACCTGGTTGCCGCGCCCCGGCCGCGCAGGAGGCGCTCCCGGGACCGCCGGCGTGGCCGTCCTCGATGCAGACTACAAGACGGCCACGCTCGCTAGGCGGGCGCGCGCGCGCGGCTTCGTCGTGGCGGGCGGCCTCGAGTGGCTCGCCTGCCAGGCCCTGCCGGCCTACGAGCTGTTCATGGGCCGCGCTGCCGGCATCCCGGCCGCCGATACCTCCGCGGCCGACGAGGTCTCGCCGGTCGAGCTCGCCGGAGGGAGCGGAGACCTCGGCTCGAAGAGCCGGCGAATCGCGCTCGTGGGCCTCATGGGCGCGGGCAAGACGGCGACCGGCGCGACCTTGGCGAAGCTGCTTTCCAGGCCCTTCGTCGACGCGGACGGGGAAATCGTGCGCGAGGCGGGCAAGTCTGTAGCCGAGATATTCGCCGGCGAAGGCGAGTCGGGCTTCCGCGCCCGGGAGCTGCGCTGCCTCGATCGCATAACCTCATTTCCCGAGCCCGTCGTCTTGGCCACCGGCGGAGGGGCGCCCGTCTCGGAGGACGGCGGCCGGACGCTGAGGGAACGCTGCCTCGGCGTATGGCTCCACGTCTTGCCCGAGACTGCGCTCGCCCGCGCCTCCGGCCACGGCCTTGGCGTCCGGCCGCTGCTCGCGGACGGCGATCCCGCGGCGAAGCTGACCAGCCTCGAGTCCGAGCGCCGCGGCGCCTACGCGCTCTGCTCCGAGCTCGTGGTCTCCACCGAAAGCCGCGACGCGAGCACGGTCGCAAGGATGATACGTGACGAGATCGACCGCCTATCGTGAAGTCGGCGGGAAGCTCCGCGCTCCCGCCTCGAAAAGCTCGATGCAGCGGGCCGTCGCCTGCGCGACGCTCGCGGTCGGCGAGTCCTTCCTGCGTGCGCCGAGCAGATCGGCGGATTGTCTCGCCGCTCTGGCGGTCGCGCGTTCTCTCGGAGCGACTGTGGAGGATCTGGGGGACGCGATCTCGGTGCGGGGGGCGCCGCGCGGCGCCGCCTCGGCCGAGCGCCGGTCGCTTTCCTGCGGCGAGTCGGGGCTCTGCATGCGGATGTTCTCGCCGATCGCGGCCCTCTTCGAGGGCGAGACCGAGCTCGTCGCCGAAGGCACCTTGCAGAGACGCCCGGTCGGCATGGTGGCGCCGCCCCTCGCCCTTCTCGGCGCCAGCTGCGAGACGGCCGCGGGGCTTCCTCCACTGCTTGTGCGCGGGCCGCTGCGTGGCGGCAGGGCGGCGGTCGACGGACGCGAGAGCTCCCAGCTCCTCACCGGCCTCCTGATCGCCCTGCCCCTCGCCCAGCGCGATTCCGAGCTCGAGGTCGACGGCCTCGCGAGCAAAGGGTACGTCGACCTGACCTTGGGCACCATGCGCGCCTTCGGAGTCCACGCCGAGCGCGACGAGGCTTTCACGCGGTTTAGCGTGCAGGCGGGCCAGAGCTATAGGCCCACGGACTTCGCCGTCGAAGGCGATTGGAGCGGCGCGGCCTTCCTCCTCGTCGCCGGCGCATTGGCCGCAATCGAGGCTCCCCTCCGAGTGGTGGGACTGGAACCCTCCTCCTCGCAGCCCGATCGGGCCATCCTAGACGCCCTGAGAGCGGCCGGCGCCGTCGTCGGCGAAGGAAATGACGGCCTCGGCGTACGCCGAGGCCGTCTCGACGCTTTTTCTTTCGACGCGAGCGACTGCCCCGACCTCTTTCCGCCCCTCGTCGCGCTAGCGGCCGCCTGCGACGGCACGTCGCGGATCAAGGGGGTCGGCCGCCTGCGCGGAAAGGAAAGCGATCGGGCCTCGGCGCTCCGCGAGGAATTCGGCGCCCTGGGCGCGAAGATCGACGTAGAAGGCGACGAGATGGCCGTGCAGGGGCTCGGCTCCGTCTCAGGCTCCAGGCTCGCGGGCGGCCGCGTCGACTCGCGCGGCGACCACCGCATCGCGATGGCGGCCGCGATAGCCTCGCTGTACTGCGAGAATCCGGTCGAGATACTCGGCTCGGAATGCGTGGCGAAATCCTGGCCGACCTTCTTCGAGGACATGGCCGCGATAACCGGCGGCTCGTAGACGAGGCTCCGCGGCGTCGGCGAATTTCGTTATATTATGTCCAGACTCATTCAGGCGATTGCGCGAGGGAAGGAGGGCGAGCGTGGACTATCCGATGCGTGCCGATCTCAAAGTCGGTGCGGTGTTCCCCGATTTCGAGCTTCCCGACCAGGACGGCCTCCCCAAAAGACTTTCCAGCCTCCTCAGGGGCTTCCCGGGGGTCCTCGTCTTCGGCCGCGGCTATTTTTGCCCGAAAGACCGCAGGCAACTGACTGGCTACGTCGCGGAGCTCCAGCCTGAGTTTCGCGTGAACTACTGCCACATGATCTATGTCTCGGTCGACGACAAGCTGAAGACCAACGAAACCCGCGAGTCCCTCGGCGCGGACTGGCCCTTCCTGATGGACCCCGATCGTAAGCTGCTCCACGAACTCGAGATGGTCGACACCACCGACCCCGAGCACGGCGAGATCTACATCCCCTATTCGTTCATCCTCGATCGCGACAGGACCATCTACAAGATCTACAACGGCTGGTGGTATCTCGGCAGGCCCACCGCGGAGGATGTCCGCCAGGACCTCCGGGCGCTCATGTCGAAGCGCTCCGACTGGGTCTACGGAAAATAGTCGTCGTCGCGACGGATCTATCAGAAGTACACTTCGGCGAAGATCCGAGAGCGCGGGACGCCCTGGTTCCTGAGGATCGCGAAAATCTTCGTAGATCATGTCGCTGTTGCCGCAGAGGTAGCAAAAGCTCGAGGCTTCGACCGGATGCTCGGCGAGATAGGCGGTGACGCGGCCGGCGAAGGCGTTGCCGTCGGATCGAGCCGGGCCGGCGTTCGGGGTTCGACTCAGGCAGGCGATGTGGCGAGCAGGGTCGAAAGCCTCGCGGCCGTACAGTTCCGAGGCGTCTCCGACGCCGTGCAGGAGGCGGTAGTCCAGAGCGGGGAATGTCCGCGCGAAACAGCGGAACGGCGAGACGCCTGTGCCCGTGGCTACGAAGAGCGCGGGGCTTGCGGCGGCGCTCTCGTCGGGGGTAAAGGAGCTGGCGCCGAGAGCGCTCTCGTCGAGGGTAAAGGCGCCGAAGGGTCCATCGACCCGCAGTGCGTCGCCGGGACGGCAGCGCCGGAGCGCGCGGGACACTCGGCCTTGGGGTATCTCCCTGACGAGGACTTCGAGAAACGGATCCCCGGGCGAGGAATACACCGTGTACTCTCGCGAATCTCTGCTTCCGGGCAGGCCGAGGCTCACCCACTGGCCGGCGCGGAAAGCCAGGCTCTCCCGCGAGAATCGGAGGACGAAGGCGCCCGCGGAAAGGTCGCGGACCTCGAGAACGCGATGCGTGCCCCTCGCCTCCGTGGCCGAGGATGAGACCGCGGCTGCGGCAGCGAAAGAACGGCGCGCTCCGGCCTCGGTCACGCTCCACCTTGGCGCGCCGCGCGCAGGCGCGCGAGCTCGTCGCGGAAGCCCGAATACTGTTCCCCCGCGTGGTAGGAGGAGCGGACCAGCGGCCCCGACTCGCAGTGGAGGAAGCCCTTCCGCAGGGCGATCTCCTTCAGGTCGGCGAACTCGGCGGGGCTCCAATACTTCTCTACGGGGAGGTTGGTCCGCGTGGGCTGGAGGTATTGCGTGATGTTGACGATGTCCACCCGCGCGGCGAGCAGGTCATCGAGCGCGACGAGCGCCTCGTCCCTCGTCTCGCCCAGGCCCAGCATGATGCTCGACTTGGTGACGCAGTCCTGGTCCATCTCCTTGGCGATGCGCAGTACGTCCAGCGACCGATCGTAGCTCGAGCGCGAGCGCACGAGGGGCGTGAGCCGCCGTACGGTCTCGAGGTTGTGGCTCATGATGTCGGGGCCGCTCTCGACGACCGTGCGGATCGACTCTCGCGAGCCCATGAAATCCGACGTGAGCACTTCGATCGAGCATCCGCTAACGCGGGCGCGGATGGCGCGGACCGTCGCGGCCATCATCGCGGCGCCGCCGTCGGGCAGGTCGTCCCGGTCGACCATCGTCACGTGGGCGTGCTTCAGTCCCATCCGCGCGATGGCGGCGGCCACTCGAAGCGGCTCCAGCCTGTCCACTTCGCCCGGCAGGCCCGTGCCGACGGCGCAGAAACGGCAGCGCCTCGTGCAGCTGTCGCCGAGGATCATGAAGCTGGCCGTCCGCTGCGTGCCCCAGCACTCGTGGATGTTCGGGCATTTGGCTTCCTCGCATACCGTGTGGAGCTCGTGCTCGCGGACGACGCCCGCGACCTCGGCGTAGCCTTCCGATGAATCAAGCTTTATCTTGAGCCACTCCGGCTTACGTAGATATGACATGGTGTAAATATTACTAATTTTCCCCTAGCCCAGGAGCCGCCGCAAAAGCATTTCGATCTCGCGCATCAGTATTTCCCAGGTATCTTCCTGAGTAATGTCGAGGCTGTTGAACAAGGGGCTCACACGGGCGCGCAGCGCAAGGTGGTTGAGTCCGGCCGTCATCACGGCGGAGATGGCGAGCGCCGATTCGCGGGGCACCTCCGGCCAGCGGCGGAACAGCGCCTGCAGAATGAGCGTTCCCTCGGCTTCCTGCTCGTCGTCGATGCGTCGGCGAAGGGGGCTGGAGCGGCTGCGCTCGGTCGCCATAATCGTCAAAAGAACCTCGTCGGCTCTCAGCCTGCCTTGGTAGGTCCGTAGCACCCATGATGCGGCGGAGGCCGCGTCGTTCCATAGCCCGGCCTCCAGCCCCGACAGGAACTCGATCCGGATGTCCTTCCAAAGATTGAGCTCGTCGGCCAGGCATGAGAGGTAGCCGTTCCAGTCCTCGAAATAACGGTACAGTAGGACCTTATTCAATCCTGTCTTCTTCGCGACCGCATTGACGCCGAGCTCTCCGCCGGCCGCGAGAATGTCCCGCCCCGCCTGGAGGAAGCGGAGCTTTGAATCGACCGCCGCCATCCTTAGCGGCCCGAGCCGGGCGCGACGAGGAGGTCGCGCGCGTCAATCCTCGGGGCGCGAAGGAACTTCCCATCGGGCTTGCCCACTGCCCAGATCATCTGGACCGTTTCGCCCTCGTTCGCGAGGAGACCCTGGAGAGCTTTTCTGACTTCGGCGTACTGCTCGGGCTCCTGGAGTCCTTGCGATAACGGGAGGAGGCTCAATCCGTCTGCGATGACTTCATCCCACATCGACTCCATGGGTTGCCCGGCTTCCCACAGCGCCCCGGGATCGTTCGCGGCCCCGTTTGCGGGACTGACCATAACGACCAGCTGCTCGCAGCTGTCCAGGACCTTGCCGATCATTTTCATCCCCGAACGGCCGTACTCCTCCGGGCTCTGCGGGAACGCGCGCGCCAGAAACTCTACGAACCCCAGTTGGGCCCGGTCGAAATTGCCAAGGAGTGTGATCCCGTACGGATGGCGACGTCGAGCTTCCACACCGTAGACCGAATAGTTGACGCTTTCCATGAGCGTGGGCCCGTTTGTCATCTCGATTTGGTAGGCTTCCCTGGCCAAGGCCAGGACCCGGACGAGGAGCGGCCCCTTTTCCACGATGAAGAAGCGCGCCCCATTTCGGTCGAAGCGGGAGATCCCGCCATCGACAAACCCTTCGACCAAGCGCGCCGGCTTAACCTTGTACTTGACCGTCGGGCTGGAAACCGCATCGACCCCGGCGGCTCCAGCCCGGGAAGCCGAGCCCGAGGCCTCTATACGCCATTCGAAGGCCGGAATCCCGGGCTCGGCTCGCGGATTCCAACCGACCGGCGCGATCCAGCGGGCGGCGAAGACAAGGCCTTTAGACCGGGCGGCGACGCGCGCCGTCTCGGTCAGCGCTCCCAGGCTAAGGATGAGCTGCCGGTCCTTCGGGTCGGTATTCGGCAAAAGCCGGGCCGGATCCAAACCCCCTTGGACTGACTCAGGCGAAGTGCGCCAAAACCGCCAGCTTTGGACATTGTGCGCGTTCTGGGCCCAACGGGCCGCGTCGATGACCGCCAAAACGGGATCGGAGGCTTCGGCCTCGGGCGTTTTTTTGACCTGATCCGATTGGCAGGCAACGATTAAAAGTCCGAAAACAATGATGGCAGCAGGTCGAAAGACGCTAGAAATTATCTTTTGTAACCGCATGGTGACATAATGTAACCGTGCGGTTACATTATGTCAAGAAAAAAGCGGGGTTGGCAATGGCCATAGCAGTCGGGGGCGCGAACCCCCTCCTACTCGGTTTTTTTCCGCGCCGCTTTCTCTTCCAAATCCGTCAAGCGCGCTTGAAGCACTTCATTATCGTTATGCTGAAGGACAATCACCATTTGCGATTTCGCCAAATCATTTCTCAGCTGGGCAATGGCCTGATCCTCGCTAATGACAATCACAACGGAAACTGCCACGACAAGCGATAACAAGAATAGAAGAACAAGAGACTGTTTGCCCATTGCGATAATGTACGAATCGAAGCTCGACGATGGCAATCTGCGGCGCGCGAATATGATTCCTTTGACATGGTCTACTAACCCATCAGAGTGGGGGTGGGCGAAGAAGACCGGAGGCGTCGCCGCGACGCCGAGGACTTCGGAGCCCAGGGGGAGCAGCGAAGCAGAGCGTTGTCGCATTCGAGTGGTTGCAGGGCCCCGCGTGAGTAGATTATGCGGCGTGAATCGGTTAAGTGCCGCGACACTGTTGAGGACTGCCGTTGGGTGGTGGGTGTCGCAAAACCGCGGGCCCCGCGGAGCCATCCGAATCCTAGGCGTAGCGGGGTACGTGGATTTGTGCGACAGGACCCACCAACGGCAGTCCATAAAATGTTTCCTCGCCGCTGACCGATCGCTTGCCGCGGAGCCCTGTGCAGTGTGAGGGGCCGCGCTCCCCCTTCATTCGGCTATGTTCTCCCTAAGCGCCGCCAGGAACTTGCGCATCTCGTCGTAGTCGCGCTGCTTGATGATGTGCGTCAGGTACGAGAGCTTGGAGTTGATCAGCTCGATCTGGCGGATCGTGTAGGGGTTGAACATGATCTCGGCGAGGAGCCGGTCGTCCTCGGACAGCAGGCCCTTGGCGATGGTCATGTGCCGCTTGAAGTTGGTGCCCGGCGTCTCCTGATGCTTCATCACCGACGCGAAGACCATCGTGGAGGCGAAGGGCGTGGCGAGCGAGTAGGCGACCATCTTGTCATGGCTCTCGAAGTCGTACTCGAAGATGTGGATGCCGAGGCGCTTGTAGAGGGCCTTGAAGAACTCCTTGCCGGCGGGATCGGACTCCGAGATGATCGCCGCGCTCTCGTCGTGGAGGTCGCGGATGTTGGCGAAGGTGGGGCCGAACATGGGTGGCTGGAGACGAAGGGGTGGCCGGCCTCTCGGTAGAAGTCGGCAAAGCCGGTTTTCACCGAGGCTATGTCCGCGAGGATGCAGTCGGGCCCGACGAAAGGCAGGACTGCGCGGAAAACCTCGACGGTGTCGCCGAGGAAGACGCAGTTGATCACCATCTCGGGGTCGAAATCCTTGGCCTCGGATAGGGCGAGGATGCGCCTGACCTGGATGAAGTACTTGAGCCGGGTGACGTCCTTGTCGTAGACGCAGACCTCATGGTCTAGGCAGAGCTCCTCGGTGAGCCACGCTCCCATGCGTCCGGCGCCGATGATGAGGATGCGCATGCTTTAGATCTTCCTCTCGACGTAGCAGCCCAGGAGGCGGAAGTCGCGAGTCTCGCCTCCAGCCTCGGTGATGGCCCCGGCGACGGCCGGGTCCGTCGCCGAGCCGTCGAAGTCGAGGAAGATCGCGTAGTCGCCGGGCTTGTCGGGTACGGACTCGATGCGGGTGAGGTTGATGCCCGCGCGGGCGAAGATCTCGAGCGTTCGGAAGAGGGCGCCGGCCTTGTCGTTCGTCGAGAAAACGGCCGAGCACTTGTTGCCGCCCGCGTGGCCGTCCTCCTTGGCGATGATGAGGAAGCGCGTGCGGTTGTTCGCGGAGTCCTGGATCTCGTCCTTGATGATCTCGAGGTCGTAGATCTCGGCGGCGAAGCGGTTGGCGATGGCCGCGGTGTCGCGCGGCCGCTCCTGCGCGATCATGCGGGCGGCTCCGGCCGTGTCGTAGTAGGTCCGCGGCTCGAGCTTGTTGCGGGCGAGGAAATTGCGGCATTGCGCGAGGGCCTGGGAATGCGAGTAGGCCGAGCGGATCTCGCGGTGGTCGGTCCCGGGCACGGCGAGGAGGCAGTGCGAGATCGGCATGTCGATGGCGGCGACGATCTTGAGGTCGGTGTTGATGAGGATCGAGTTGACGGGGCCGACGATGCCGCCGAGGCTGTTCTCGACGGGCACGATGCCGAAGTCGAAGAAGCCGTCGCGGACGTTGTCGAAGACGTCGGAAAACTCGCGGCAGGGCATGGCCGCCGCACGGACGGGTCCCATTCGCGCGCGGCGACCTCGCTGTTGGCGCCGTGCTCGCCCTGGAAGCCGACTGTCTTGGGCCGACGCTACCTGGATGGCGCTGGCCTCGGACATGATCTTCTTCCAGAGCTCGACCGTGAAGACCGGGCCCGCAAGGCAGCGCGAGGAGCGCTCTATCCGCGCTCGAGCACCGCCTTCTCGCGCGGGGGTCGGAGACGGTGCTTCTTCAGGGAGCGGGCGAGCAACGCCTTCTCCATCCTCGTCGATGAGCGAGAGGAGCCCTTTTTCGCATCGATGCGGTCGATGAATCGTCCCTAAGGTCCTTGAGGGTCATGGTTCCTCCACGGTGCTTGATGAGGCCGCGCGCGCCCGGCGCGCGGCGATGACGGCGTCGCCGGCCGCTCGGGCGGCGAGCAGAGGTCGGCGAGGGCGACCGCACACGCGGCCTCCAGGACGACGGCGGCGAAGCGGGGCCATGCACGCGTCGTGGCGGCCGCCGGGGGCGAGGGTAGTCTCCTCTCTCCGGATTCCGGAATCGAGAGGGTCCGCTGAGGGGCGGATTACCCTCGCCCCCGGCGGCCGCCACGACGCGTGCATAGCCCTGCGCGCCGCCGTCGTCCTGGAGGCCGCGTGTGCGGTCGCCCTCGCCGACCTCTCGCTCGCCGCCCGAGCGGCCGGCGACGCCGTCATCGCCGCGCGCCGGGCGCGCGCGGCCTCATCAAGCACCGTGGAGGAAGCCCGTGACCCTCAAGGACCTTCAGGATACATCGACCGCATCGATGCGAGGCTCCTCTCGCTCATCGACGAGAGGATGGAGAAGGCGTTGCTCGCCCGCTCCCTGAAGAGCACCGTCTCCGACCCCGCGCGCGAGAAGGCCGTGCTCGAGCAGGATAGAGCGCTCCTCGCGCTGCCTTGCGGGCCCGGTCTTCACCGGGGTCGACTTCTGGAAGAAGGATCCATGTCCGAGGCCAGCGCCATCCAGGAGCGTCGGCCCAAGACGATCAGCTTCCAGGGCGAGCGCCGGCGCCAACAGCGAGGTCGCCGCGCGCGAATGGGACCCGTCCGTGGCGGCCATGCCCTGCCGCGAGCGTTTCCGACGTCTTCGACAACGTCCGCGACGGCTTCTTCGACTTCGGCATCGTGCCCGTCGAGAACAGCCTCGGCGGCATCGTCGGCCCCGTCAACTCGATCCTGAGCACCAACCTGCCGAGGATCCATCACCGCCATGGACATGCCCCAATCTCGCCGCTGCATCCGGGACCGACCACCGCGATCCGCGCCTACTCGCGTCCCAGGCCCTCGGCGCAATGCCGCGAGATTTCCCTCGCCCCACAACAAGCTCGACACAGACTCTACGACACACAGAGCCGGAGCGGCCGCGCGACACCGCCATGGCCAACCGCTTCGCCGCCGATTTTACGACCTCGAGATCATAGAGGACAGAGGAATCCCAGACTCCGCAAACAACCGCACGCGCTTGCTCATCATCACCAAGGAGGACGGCCACGCAGCAGCGTGCTCGCTTCTCGACGAACGACAAGGCCGGCGCCCTCTTCCGAACGCTGCGTGTTTCGCCCGCGCGGGCATCAACCTCACCCCAGCCATAGAATCCGTGCCCGAGCAAGCCAGCAGAAGCTACGCGATACTCCTCGACTTCGACGGCTCGCAACGGACCGGCATCGCCGGCCATGCACCGAGGCTGGAGGCGAGACTCGCGACTTCCGCGTATTGGGCTGCTCAGCATGTCGAGAGGAAGGACGGTTCCGCGTGCCTCGTCATCCGCGCGACACAGTGGGAGGATGGTGGCTCACCGAGGAGCTCTGCCTCCGCGGCCACTGCGACACTGGTGCAGCACATGCTGGCCGCTATCCATTCAAGGCCAAAGGATTTCAACCCCAATGGTGAGATGCAACCGTCCTTCCTCGGCGACACCGTCCGAGGTTTTGCCGCGCAGTCCTCCTTGGTGAGAGGGCCCGACTCAGTGCTAGCAAACCACATAGCCTCCGTGAAAACCGGCTTTGCCAACTTCCGAGGGCAGCTTTTCGTCTCCAGCCACCGAATGTCGGCCCCACCTTCGCCAACATGCAGCCTCCACAACAAGACTCACGGATGAATCGTGCTCGATGTGGATGCCCAGCAGACGGTTCCCGACTGGCCATATCCACCTGTTCTTGGAGTACAACTTGGAGAGCCATGACAAGATGGTCGCCTCTCACTCGCCACACCTTCACCTCCACGATGGTGTTGTCGCATCAGTGAGATGAAGCATCAGGAAGGTTGGCACCAACTTCAAGCAGCAGCATGACCATCGCCAAGGGCCTGCTGTAGAAGAACAAGCTGGCTCCTGCGCCAACATCATGTTCAACCCCTACACAATATCGCAACACCATCAACTGTCCAAGCTCCGTCTGACCCACATCATGGCGGCACAACCGCAAGTTCCTGGCGGTGCTCAGGAGTGGCGTGGCCCAGGGAGCGCGGCCCCTCACCTGCACAGCTCGCAGCAAGCCAATCAGCAGCAAACATTTATGAACTCCGTTGGTGGGTCCTGTCGCACTCCACAGTACCGCTACGACACCTAGGATTCGGATAGCTCGCAGCACGGTTTGTGCGAATATAGCGGCACTTAACCAATTCACACCACATAATCTACTCACCGCGGGGCCCTGCAACCACTCAATGCGACAACGCTCTGCTTCGCTGCCCCATAGCAAAATCCCTCGGCGTCGCGGCGAACCCGCCATGTCAAATAAATAGTATTCGCGCGCCGCAGATTGCCATCGTGTCAAGGGCTTCAATTGGTCCCATTATCGCAATGGGCGACACTCTTCTTGTTCTTCTATTCCTTGTTATCACTTGTCGTGGCAGTTTTCCGTTGTCATTGTCATTAGCAAGGATCAGGCCATTGCCCAGCTGAGAAATGATTTCAGCAAATGCACAATGGTGATTGTCTCAGCATAACGATAATATGGAAGAGTGTTCCAACACACTTGAGCACGGATTTGGAAGAGCGGAAAAAAACCGAGATTGAGGGGGTTGCGCGCCCCCGACTGCTATGGCCAACCACTTTTTCTTAACATAATGTAACCGCACAGCGGTTATATTCTCACCATGCGGTTACAAAAGATAATTTCTAGCGTCTCTTTGGAGGGGCCACTATTGCATCATTGTTTTCGGACTTTTCATGGTTCCACCTCAATAGGAATAAGTAGAAAAAAACACCGAAGCAAACCTTCCGATCCCGTTTTTTGGCGGTCATCAACACGGGCCCAGAACGCACACAATGTCCAAAGCTCTTGCGCGCGCTTCAGCAAGTGAGTCAGTCCAAGGGGGTTTGGATCCAGCCGCTTTTGGATCCCAAAGGACCGGCAGCTCATCCTTAGCCTGGGACGCTGACGAGCGGCACCAGTCGCCGCCGTTGTAAAGGCCTTGTCTTGGCCCGTGCCAATACGCACTAGAAATTCACAGCCGAGCCCGGGATTCCGGCCTTCAAATGCACATTATAAATGGCGGGCTCCGCTTCCCGGGCCTGGGGCTGTGCGCTTTTCAGCCCAATTGCAAGGTTAAGCCAGCACGTCAAAGCGTTTTGTCAATAGCAGTGTCCCACTTGCAAAATGGGGGCACGCTCTTCATCAGTGGAAAAGACTGCTGACTCCAGGTCTTGGCCAGGAAAACCTCCCTGTGAGCAAACGGCCCCCAAAACATCAACTATTCCAGTTCTACGTGTGTGGAAGCTCAACGGCTCGTGGGACCACGGGATCACACTCAATTTAAAACTTAGGGCCCCAAGCTGACTCCATCGTAGAGTTTCTGGCACACACACTTCACAAGCAAGAGATGGGCCAGTTGGGGAATAAAATGATCGGCAAGGTCCTGGACAGCTGCGAGCAGCTGGTGACATAGCAGTTGCAGTTCCGCGAACGGGGCCTTCGGATGTGCAAGCTGGGCAACCCAGTAGAGGTGTGGATGAAGTCATCGCAGAGCATGAGCCTCCTCCGTTATCGCAACAACTGCAGAAACTCAAGAGCACTAGCCGAAGTCAGAAAACTGTCCTCTCGACGGAGGGGCAAGACGCTAGATGATCTCGGCAGCAGGAATCAAGGGAAATTCCCTTCGCGCCCCCAAAGAATTTGACCACGCACGACCTCCTCGTCACACCGGGCTCGGCATAGCAGCAGTGAATTCAAACTTCCCAGGAGAAACCGCACACAGCCGCGGGAGAGCTCAGCATCCGACGGAGTCGCGAAGAAGACAGGATTGATAATAAGGTCCTACTGTACCGTTATTTTGGAGAGAGGACTTCAAACAGCTACCTCTCATGCCTGGCCGAACAAGGATCAAATATTTGGAAGGACATAGGATGAAGTTTAAAGCTGTCGGGGCTGAAAGCTCAGGCTATGGACACAACACGGCCTCCGCCGTCGGTACTACTTGAACCTCCAAGGCAGGACTGAGCCGACGAGGTTCTTTTGACGATTATGACAAAGCGCCACCGCTCCAGCCCCCTTCGCCGACGCATCGACAACAAGCAGGAACCGAGGGAACACTCATCTCCAGGCGCTGCCGCTGGCCGGAGGTGCCCCGCGAATCGGCGCTCGCCATCTCCGCCGCATTTCAGCCAGACTGTGCGCTGCGGCACCCCCTGTGAGCCCCTTGTTCCAACAGCCTCGACACTCTCAGGAAGATACCTGTGGAAATACTGATGCGCGAGATCGAAATGCTTTTGCACAAAATTAGGCTAGGGGAAAATTAGTAATATTTACACCATGTACTGTTCTAAGCCGGAGTAGCTCAAGATAAAGCTTGAGTTATTAATAGGAAGGCTACGCCGAGGTCGCGGCATCGTCCGCGAGCACGAGCTCCACACACGAGGAAAACCAAATACCCCAAACATCCACTGGGCACCAGGCGGACGGCCAGCTTCATGAGATCCTCCGGCGACAGCTGCACGAGGCATTGCCTTGCTGCACATGCACACGGCTCCCCATGGACAGGCTGGAGCCGCGCTATCGCGCGGAATAAATATTTAAAGACACGCCCACATCAACTCCCCGACGGCGGCGCTGATGAACAGTCCGCCATCCGCGCGCCCCACGTTAACGGATGCTCGATCAAAGTGCCTACATCAAGGAGTTTCATGAGCTAGAGTCGATCCGCACGGTGGCCGAGAGCGGCCCGACATCATGAGCCACAACCTCAACCTGACACCTCCAGCTGCGCGCTCACAACAATCAGTCACTGAATATCCTGCTGCATCGCCAGGAGATGGACGGAGCTGCGTAGCAGCCGTCGACCGTCAGTGGCCTGGGCGAGACGAGGACGAGGCGCTCGTCCGCGCTCGATAACCTGCTAGCCACAGGTGGACTGCATACAAACATAGCACAATACCTCCAGCCCACGATC
>CAWHFT010000077.1:0-4512 GCA_963828175.1 uncultured Spirochaetota bacterium | reverse complement strand
CGCTACGTGGTTACCAATGGGATTGCCTATGTGACCGAAGAAAAAATCCATATCGGAGGCGACACTCGCGTCTTCACTACTAGCAAGCATCCCTTGCTGGATGATGCTGGTAAAATAATCGGAGTCATAGGCAGCTCGGCAGATATAACCGAGAGAAGGAGAGCCGAAGAGTCACTGCAAAACGAGAGGCTCCTCCTCCGTACCGTCATCGATAACCTGCCGGACACCATCTGCGCAAAGGACATACAGTTACGCAAGATCCTGTCGAACCCCGCCGACGTCTTTGCGATGGGGGCACATAGTGAAGCCGAAGTTTTGGGAAAGACCGATTATGATTTCTACTCAAAGGAATTCGCTGACTTCTTCACAGGTATCGATCGAAAAGCGATACAAGATGGAGCGCCCGTTCTGGACGTGGAGAGGGAGATTCCCATGGGTCCGAGCGGGATGCGCTGGGTCGTCGGATCGAAGCTTCCGGTCAAGGACAAGGATGGCCATGTCGTAGGCTTGGTCGGTATCTCTCGGGACATTTCCGAGCGCAAGAGGGCGGAGCTGAAGGTGGAGGAGCTTCTCGCCGAGAAGGAGCTTCTCCTCAAGGAAGTCCACCACCGCATCAAGAACAACATGCATGTGATCAATAGCATCTTGAGCCTCCAGCGGTCCACTCTGAGCGATACCGCGGCCAAGCAGGCCCTCGAGGATGCGGGCGCGCGCGTCTCGAGCATGATGGTGCTCTACGACCAACTTTATCTGGCCGAGGGTTTCAGGGAGGCATCAGTTGCCTTCGTCCTGCCCTCGCTGATTGATGATATCATCGCGAATTACTCCTGTTCGGCGAAGATCGCGGTAGAGAAGAATATTGAGGAATTCAGCCTTCTTGCCTCGAAGTTCCAGCCCCTCGGTCTCATCGTAAACGAAGTCCTGACCAACGCGATGAAGCATGCCTTCGTCGGGAGAGAGGAAGGGCGCATTCGCGTCAAGGTTGCCCGCGAGGGAAATAGGGCCCGGATTGAAATAGGCGACGATGGTGTCGGCATGGGGGCTGCGATCGACCTGGGGCACTCGACCGGTTTCGGCATGATGCTGATCGAAAACCTGACCCGCCAACTGGAAGGTTCCTTGCGCATCGAGCAGGGTACCGGAACTACCTTTATTCTGGAATTCTCGTTATAGCGCTCTTGGATTCGAATCGGCCATTGTCATTCAACTCAACCGCAATACCTATTTGATGAAGCTGTAGACGTATCCAACACCGAAGCGTGGGTAGTTCGCCGCGGCGGACCCGAAGCCCGCGAGGTCGACAGCCGTACTCCCCACGCCGATCACGTAGGAACCTTCCAGATAGAATCCCGCGAGCTTGAGCCTCGCCCCAGCGTCCAGGTCGATTGCAGGGGCGATGCCCGCTCCGTCGACCGCGACCCCGTCTACGAACATGCCAGCCAGAGCCTCGACGCTGAGGGCTCCGAACTTATATTCCGCGGTCGCATAGACCGGCAGATCGAAGAGGCTAATAGTTATGCCAGAAGAACTCAGAGTGATGTAGTCGAAGCCGACTTCAGCCCCTAGGGTAAAATTGGGCGTGATGCGATAGCCGATGCTGCCCCAGGCGCCGCCCCTCACGTTGAAGATCGCCGCGAGGACCGAGAGGGGGCCGGAGCTGATCCGGTTATTGTAATAAAGCCCGGCTCCGGCATCGACAGCCAGCTTGGACGAGACATTGGTCGTGGCAGGCTTTTCGGCTGGAGGCGTGGCCACCGCAGCCTTAGGCGCCTCAACGGCGGGCTTCTCCGCCTCAACAGCGGGGGCCTTGGGAAGTATTTTTATCGCAGAAGTATCCACCGACATGCCGAGGGACGCGGTGAATAGGAAGGCCGAATTGTCCGGCCCTCGACCTTGAAGGGCGTCCAGGCCGAAAACATAGGCCCCGGTAGAGATGCCTCCGAGGAGCTTGAGCGCGTGGCTGACCTGCGCCGTGGCGTCGATCCCCATGACGATAGCCCCAAGGGTGTCGGTCGTGCTCGAGGTCGCATAGTGCTTCGACCTGAGCTCGTAGCCGAGGGACAACAGGGCCGTGTACGGGACGTCCTTCTTGAAGACGTCAATTGTCATCGCGTAACGCGTCAAAGTGTCGGTGACGAGGCCTCCCGACGAGTCGAGTTCGTTAAAGCGCTTTGCGGAGATCAGGCCCGAAACGATGGCGTTGGGAACGTAGAATCCCGCGGAAAACTCGGTGAGCGCCTGAGGATCGGCGGCGGCCTGGATGATGGATATCGCCGTGCCGCCGTCCGAGCGCATTGACACGTAGGCGACTCCGGGCCACTGGAGCTTGACTTGGGCGGAGATCCCCGCGGAGATGGGCGCCGAGTCCGAATTGAGGAACCCGACGAGGGGCCCGACGGAAATTTTGGCGATGCCGCGCTCGAACTGGACGGCGGCGATAGCGGTGTTTCGCAAGACCGGATCGCGGTCCAACGAGAACCTCACCGAAGCGTCTTCTCCGAGGGGCGCGGTCAGCCAGGTCTCCCCTCCCCAGAAGTAATTGCTGTTCGGGAATTGGCTTCCCGTGATCGGGGCCGCGGGAGTCCAGGGGAACTGGAGGTTGCTCGTCTCGGCATCGAAGCCAATTTCCAGCGCTATGGCCGCGTGTCCGGTCCAAGTCAGCGCTAGGACGGCCAAAACGCGCGTCGCGACGGATCCTTTGCTCATCGACTCATCCTTAATACGAGGTCTTTAAACCGATATACGGCCCGAACATCCCGTACCAGACGGACGGGAAGGGGAAGAGGCGCAGGTCGAGCTTGAAATCCCAGCGGATTCCGCCGGTGATCAGGGAATAGTAAGGGGAGGTGTCGATAGCCAAGGGCGGAGTGACCGCCGGGTCGACCGTCAGAGGCCTGAAAGCGAGGAGGGTCTGGACTCCGCCCTCCGAGCCGTTTTGGGAGATGTGCCCGAACCTGAGGTTGAAAGAGGCGTCCAGCGCGTCCTTCTCGCCGTCTGCACGGTAGTCTTGCTGCAGGTAGTATGCGGGATGGTAAAAGACCGTGATCGATGCCTGCCCGAGTCCGAAGTTGATGCGGGGCTCAAACAGGAAAAAAAGATTATCGAGGGAGATGGTAGTCGTTGGGTCCCAGTACGTGACGCCGGTCTGGGCGAAAAACTCGCCGACATCGCCTGAGTTGGCGTAGAACATAAGCCCGCCTCGGTAGATGCCGTAGGCGCCTCCGGTCGTGGCGCCCGCGAAGATTTCGGTCTTGACGGAAGCACTGTTGAACTGATATCTCAGGTCCCCGGACCAAATGCCGCCGGGCCCGACGTTCGAATCCTGGTAGAGGTAGAGGTAGCCGATTGAATTGGCGCTGAGCTTCGGCGTCGTAGCGAGGCGGAAGCCAGTACCGTCAGGCTGGTAGATGCCGTCGAACCACACTCGCGGGTTTCCTCCGACGCCGTTGGGATAGACCATGGGCCCTCGTAGGTCGGTGGAGAAGGGCGCGGCTCCGAACAATGTGCCGTAATCGTCGCCCGAACAAAAATTGTCCATCTGACCCACGAAGTACGAAGCGTCCACCGGCAGGTTGAAGACGGAGCGTGCGGTCACCGCCACGGTCCGCAGCTGGGGGCTGATGAGATTGTTGATGCTGTTGGTGAGATCTTGTTCGTAGCTCTGGTCGTAGATGGCGGGGGCTGGGTTCAAGCTGGAATTAGCGAGATTGAGGGCGTTCTCTATGTCACTGTTGAAGAAATCCATCTTGAGCAGAATAGCGAGCCTATCCCCGCCCTGCAGCGACATGTCGAAAAAGAGTAGCGAGCTTGCTTGGAATGCCCCCGTGCCTTGATTGAGCTCACCGTGGGTGAGAAGCTCGAGATCGTCTACTTGGAGATCCGCCGCCGGCAAGGCGCGCGGAGCCAGGGCGGAGAGCACGAAGACGAGCGGCAAGAGCGCGGCTCTGGGCTTAGGCATAGTCACTCACTCCTGGGCCAAGAATTGCGGCCTTATCGAATAATTGTAACGCCCGACCGGCGAGAATGCACGATGCGAGGCTGGGCGTCCTCATAATTATCGGCCCTCGCCCGGTCGGCCTTGACGGAACGTGCTAACTATATAATGCTCTAAACACAATGAGTGACTATCTCGACCCCAACAATGAGGAGCTCCTCAAGGACTTTTTCGCCGAGGCGCAGGGCCAAGTCGAGTCCCTCGAGCAGAATGTCCTCGCCCTCGAGCAGGAGAGCGGCAATCGAGATGCCGTGGACGAGATATTCAGGGCCGCCCACACGCTCAAAGGAGGCGCGGGCACCGTCGAAATGACCGAGTTGGCCGAGTTCACTCATCTCGTCGAGGATGTTCTCGACGGAGTGCGCTCGGGCAAGACCGCGGTCGACGAGGCCGTCATAGACGCGCTCCTTGGCTCGATCGACATCATAAAGGCCATGCTCGACGCGGAGAAGTCGCGGCTCCGTTTATCGCGGAGACACATCCGCGATCAAGGCGACGCTCGCCTCCTTCCTTCCCTC
>CAWHFT010000076.1:0-28767 GCA_963828175.1 uncultured Spirochaetota bacterium | reverse complement strand
CCCCGAGGCCCAGATCGAGAGCCTCGTCGCGAAGTACCGCTCGTCGCGGTCTCGTACGTGGGTCCAGGAGGAGCCGAAGAACCGCGGCGCCTGGAATTTCGTCTGCTAGAATTTCGAGGCAGCCTTCCCCGACCTGAAGCTCGGCTACGTCGGGCGGAAGGCGAGCGCGAGCCCGGCGACCGGCTCGCACGAAAGGCATGCCGAGGAGCAGGCGGAAATACTGTCCGCCGCGCTCGGCGCCCTCGATGACACGAGAGGCCGGCTCGAGGCGCGGAAGGGGTCGACAGAATGAAGCAAGAGATCAAGGTCCCCAGCGTCGGAGAATCGGTCTCGCTGGCGCAGATCGGCTCCTGGCTCAAGAAGGACGGGGAGCTCGTCGCGAAGGACGAACTGCTCTGCGAGCTGGAATCCGAAAAGGCCACGATGACGGTGCCTTCGCCGATCGACGGCAGGTTGGAGATTCTGGTGCCCGCCGGGAAGGAAGTGGCGATAGGCCAAGTCATCGCCTCCATCGACGGCGACGGCGCGGCGCAGGCGCAAACGGCCGCCCCTGCGCCGACGGCCGCCCCTGCGCCGACGGCCGCCCCTGCGCCGACGGCCGCCCCTGCGCCGACGGCCGCCCCTGCGCCGACGGCCGCCCCTGCGCCGACGGCCGCCCCTGCGCCGACGGCCGCCCCTGCGCCGACGGCCGCCCCTGCGCCCGGCGTCACCCGCACTCCGCTGTCGATGATGCGCAAGACCATCGCGCGGCGCCTCGTGCAGGCTCGGGCGGAGTCCGCCCACCTCACGACCTTCAACGAAGTCGACATGGAGGCGCTCATCCGGGCGCGCAAGGCGTACGGCGAGGACTTCCAGGCCAAGTACAAGGCGAAGCTCGGCTATATGTCGTTCTTCGTCAAGGCGGCGGTGAGGGCCTTGCGGGAGTATCCGGTAGTGAACAGCCGCATCGAGGGCGACGAGCTCGTGACCCCAGATTTCTACGACATCGGCGTGGCGGTGTCGACCGACCGGGGCTCCTCGTGCCGGTCCTGCGCAACGCCGACCGTATGAGCTTCGGCGAGATCGAGGCCGCGTTGGCCGACCTCGCCGCGAAGGCGAGAGAGAAGCGCATCGAGCTGTCGGAGCTCCAGGGGGGCACCTTTACGATCACGAACGGCGGCGTGTTCGGCTCCATGCTCTCGACGCCCATCCCGAATTACCCGCAGTCGGCCATCCTCGGCATGCACACCATCCAGCGGCGGCCCGTCGCCGTGGGCGACGAAGTGAAGATCAGGAGCATGATGTACCTGGCCCTGACCTACGACCACCGGCTCATCGACGGGAGGGACGCCGTGCTCTTCCTCCTCAAGATCAAGGAGTGCATCGAGGACCCCGAGCGGCTCATCCTGGAAATTTAGTCGGTATTGCAAAGCAGGCTGGCGAAATGCTTCGAGTATTTCGACAGGCTGCTGGGAGGGGGCACTTATGGTAAGCGCGACTTACGCTAAAGGGCTCGAAGGCGTCGTTGCGGGAGAGACCGCCATCTCGAGGATCGACGGCGAGAAGGGCAGGCTGTCCTATCGAGGCTACGCGATCGAGGATCTCGCCGCGCATTCGAGCTTCGAGGAGGTCGTCTACCTCCTCCTGTACGGCAAGCTGCCGACGAAGTACGTCTTCGACGAGTTCACGCAGCGGATGCGGGCCTCGCGGTCCCTCCATCCCAAGGTCGTGCAGATGATCCGGAACTTTCCCGAGACCGGCAAGCCCATGGAGCTCCTGCAATCGGTGATGGCGTACCTGTCCGGCTACGTAGAGCACAAGATCGAGCACTCCTCGACCTGCAATTGCCGGCAGACCCTCCACCAGGTCGCGCAGCTCGCGACCGTCGCCGCGACCTACTCCCGCTTCAAGAACGGGCAGGACTACCTCGAGCCGAGGATGCACCTCTCGCACGGCGCCAATTTCCTCTACATGCTGCGGGGTCGCGAGGCCGACGAGGACGAGGGCAGGATCATGGACGCCTGCTTCCTCCTCCACGCCGAGCATGGCTTCAACGCCTCGACCTTCACGGCCAGGGTGGTTGCCTCGACGCTTTCCACCTGCTACTGCAGCATCGCCGCCGCCATCGGCGCGCTCTATGGCTCGCTCCACGGCGGAGCCAACGAAAAAGTCTTCGGCATGCTCGAGCAGATCGGGTCGGTCGACAAAGTCGAGGCCTGGGTCGGCAAGGCCTTCGAGGAGACGCAGAAGATCATGGGCATGGGCCACCGCATCTACAAGACCAAGGACCCCCGCTCGAAGATCATGGAGGACTTCCTCGAGACGCTCTCGGCCAAGAAGGGCAACCACGAGCACCTCGACATGCTAAGGCGGATCGAGGAGCTCGCGACGCCGCGCTTCGAGTCGAAGGACAAGAAGATCTACCCGAACGTGGACTTCTACTCGGGCTCGGTGTACCACCTGCTGGGCATCCCCAAGTACCTGTTCGCGCCCATCTTCGCCGTCTCGCGCATCCCCGGCTGGCTCGCGCACATCCTCGAGCAGCGCGAGGCCAATCGGATTTTCCGTCCCGACAGCATCTACTCGGGCTCGGAAGATCGGCCCTACGAGCCGATCGAGAAGCGGCAGTAGCGGATAGCCGTCCGTCGGCGGAAATTATGAGCGCGGCCGCGATCTTACTGCTCGGAGCCATAGCCGGATTCACGATTTTCCTGGGTCTTCCACTCGCCAGGCTGAAATCGCTCGGCGGAGAGGCCAAGGGCTTCCTGTTGATGCTCGCAGCCGGCGTCCTACTTTTCCTGCTCACGGACGTGACGTCGAAGATGCTGGAGCCCATCCAGGACCTGCTGACGTCGGCCGGGAAGCACCCCGGCGACCTGGCGCCAGGAACGGAGAACGCGGGGCTGCTCGTCCTGGGTCTCTTCTGCGGGCTGGTCGGGATCGTGCTTCTGACCGGACGGTTCCAGCGCGATAGGAAAGCCCCGGACGCCGCTGGGCGCGAGATGCGGCCGGAGACTCTGTCGCTGATCATCGCCATCGGGATCGGGGCCCACAACCTGTCGGAGGGTCTCGCGATCGGCCAGGCCGCCGAGGCCGGGTCCCTGTCGCTCGCCTGGGTCCTCATCATCGGCTTCGGGCTCCACAACATGACCGAGGGGTTCGGGATCGCCGGCCCCTTGGGAGGCAGCCCCGTCTCGTGGAGGTACCTCCTCCTGCTCGGGCTGATCGGCGGCGGGCCGACCTTCATCGGGACCATATTGGGCGTTACGCTCCACTCCACGTTCCTCTTCGTCTTCAGCCTGGCGTTCGCTGCCGGGGCTATCATCTACGTGGTGATGGAGCTGCTCGGGTCCGCCCGGAAATTCAAGAGGCGGAACAGCGCTTGGGGCCTATTTATCGGCTTTCTCCTCGGGCTCGGGACCGATCTTATCCTGACCGTCGCCGGCGCCTGAGAGGAGGCCGGCGCGCCCGCCGGCCTCAGGGACCGCCGGTGATGTAGTTGTTGAGCATGCCGATCTGCGAGGCCTGCTCCGAGATCAGGTCCTCCTGCACCTTGATCAGCGCCTTGACGACGTCCCCGATGGAGATCACGCCCATCAGCTTGCCGTTGGCCAGCACCGGGAGATGGCGGATCCGGTTCTCGGTCATCAGCTTCATGCAATCCTGGATCGAGGTGTCGGGGGCGACATAGAGGACGCGGGAAGTCATGATCTCGCTCACCTTGATCTGCCCGATCGCGCGCCCCTCGATCATGCCCTTGCGGGCGAAATCCCGCTCGGAGAAGATTCCCGCGATCTTGCCCGCATCGACGACGAGGACGGCGCCGACGTTGTGCTCGGCCATGACTTTGAGAGCCTCGCTCAGGCTAGCGTCCGGGTTCACGCTGATGGTCTGGTTCCCCTTGGTCTCGAGGATCTTCGCGATAGTCTCCATTCCCTGACTCCTTCGCCGCTGTGGGCCTAGGAGAAAGTATCATGCCTGAGGCGCCCGGCCGCAATCCCGATTCGCGCGCGAAAGCGCGCCGTCACGCCACCGTCGACTCGAGGTAGAGCAGGAACGGCTTCATCGACTTGAAGACCGACAAGGCGCGAGGGACGAGCTCCTCCGAGAGGAAGCCCTCGTCGCCGAGCGCGTGGCCGACCAGGAACTGCTTCTTGCGCAAGAGATCGATGTCGGGATGGTCCTTGGGATAGCCCTGCGGAGCCGTCTTGAGCGACTCGCCGCCGAGCTCCCCGAAGTCGCGGACGAAGTCCGGAGAGCGGACGATCTTCTTGAGCGGCCGCGCGTCCAGAGCCAGCGCCTGGCGGAGCTTGCCCAGCTGGTCGGGGAAGGGTCGTAGAGACCGCCGGCGAGGAAGGTGCCGGCGGCCTCTACGTGGAAATAGTACGACCGGACGCCGGACTTGCGCCCGCTGCGGCCCAGGACGGCGCTCATGGCCGTCTTGTACGGCGATTTGTCCTTCGCGAAGCGGACGTCGCGGTTGATCCGGAAGACGCACTCCTTGACCGTCACGCCGTCGAGGTCGTCGACGGCGTCGAAGCGGTCGATGAGTTCGCCGACGAGCGACAGGAAGGAGGCGCGGGCGGTCTCGTAGCGGGGCCGGTTCGCCTCGAACCACTCGCGGTGGTTGTTGGAGCCGAGGTCGCCCAGGAAGTCGAGGATGGCTTTACGCTCTTTTTTCGTCACCATGGGGGAAAATCTAAGTTCCTGCGAGGCCTGCGTCAATTTAAATAGAAATAGCTCATATGATAGGCTATGATGGAAACATGGTTAAAGCCGGAGCGCGGTTTTTCGTCGCTCTCATGGTCTTCGCGGCTTGCGCGAAGGCCGTCGCCGCGCAAGCCGTGCCGAGCACCGTCCTCTTCATCAGCTCCGTCAGCTCGGAGGAGCGCGCCTACCTGATGGAGCAGTCCTTCGCGACCCGATGGCAGGCGAGGGACCCAGGGGCCGCCGTCTTCAACTACCGCTTCTCCGCCTATTCCTTTCCCCCCTCGAAAAAGTCGATCGCTCTCGTCGAGGCCGAGCTGGGTGAACGGCTGCGGGGCAGAAGTCTACGGCTCATCGTGGCCCAGGGCGATCCGTCCATCGATCTTGCCATTTCTCTCCGCGCGACGTACTTTCCGGGTTTACCCATCGTCTCCTTCGAAGCCACCGATCAGGCAAGGACCAAGTACCGCGATCAAAGCCTCCTCTATCAATACAACTCCCACGACTATACGGCCGAGATCCTGAGGCTGGGCCAGCGTCTCTTCCCTAAAGCTCCGAGCGCGATCGTTGTCGTGAATACGGGGGCGGATTTCGCGACCTACCTCTCCTTGGTCTCCGAGCTCCAGCCGGACTATCCCGAGCTGCGGATCGTCCCCGTAATAAACCCCAACAGGACTTCGATCGACGAGGCCTTGCGAGCCGCGCCAAAAGGCTCGTTCATAATCCTCCTGAGCCCAGGGTGGGCGAACGCCGATGGACGCCGCCTCATGGGCAAGGAGCTGATCGATTCCCTCGTGTCGGCATATGGACTCCCTCTGTTCTCGTTCATCCGAGAGTTCGCGGGATCGGGCAGCGTCGGAGGAGTCGGGGTAACCGCGAGCGACTACGGCCGGGCCGTAGCCGACCTCGGACTTTCGCTCGTGCTGGACGGCAAGGAGCCCGAGTCCTGGATAGCCTCGAAGAGCCTCGCGACCACCTTCGTGGACTATCAGGCCCTGCTGCGCTTCGGCGTCTCGCCGAACTTGGTGCCGAAGGGCGCGGAGTTCATCAACCCTCCCGTCTCCCTTTGGGTCCGCTACCGTATCCTCATCGCGGCGGTAATCGTCCTTCTCCTGCTCACCATTTCGGTCCTCGTGACCTTCCTCCTCCTGCGGATCAGGGAGCGCAAGCTCCTCGTCACGGCCAACGAGACATTGGAGGTCAAGGTCGCCGAGCGGACGGAGGAGCTGCAGGCCTCGAACGAGGAGCTGGAGGCCTCGAACCAGAACCTAACTGTCATGATTCGCCGGAACGAGGCCATGCAGGAGAGCCTCCTCCGCCACGCGCGCGAGGTGACTCTCGGCCGCCTCACCGCCGGCTTAGCCCACGAATTCAACACCCCCTTGAACGCCATCGGCTCGGCGAGCCAGTCCATCCGCATGGTGCTTTCGGACGCCGATGGCGGGATCGCCGAGCGGCTACTGTCCCTGGATGACGAGCAAGGACGGCTCTTTCGGCGCTACGTGAAACAGGCGATCGAGGAATCGCGGCTGGACTCCATATCCGGCGATGGGGGCTCCAGCAGGCTCGAGGAGCGGCTCGCCGCCCAGGGGAGCGATGACGCGGCGGCGATCGCGGACGACTTGAGCGAGGTCGGCCTCTCGGGCCTCGAGGGCGAGGAGCTCCATGAACTGGCACGGGCCCATTCGCGGCCCGTCGTGCAGGCTCTGTACCGGGTCTCGGTCTTCGAGCGCTCGACCAGGATCATCGACTCCGCGGTGGAGCGGATAGTCGAGGTCCTGGAGACCGTGCACGAATACATCACCGGATTGCGCGCCGATGCTCACGAGGGGAAGGTGAGGCTGATCGATTCGATGGATCGCGCGCTCCTCCTCTTCAAGAACCGCCTGCCGGCCAATATCTTCCTCGAGACCTCGTTCCAGGACGCTCCTCCCATTCGCGGGAACGCAGCGGCCCTCGTGCGCCTTTGGACTCAGCTCATCCAAAACGCTCTCCAGGCGATGGATTCGGGCGGCCGCTTGCGGGTCTCGATCGGGAGAGAGGAGGATTGCGCGGTCGTCGCGGTGGACGACGAGGGCGAAGGCATCCCTCCCGAGATCGCGGACTCCATCTTCGATCCATTCGTGACTACCAAGCCTCTCGCCGAGGGCATGGGCATGGGCCTGGCATACTGCAAGAAGGTCGTGGAGTCGATGGGCGGGACGATCTCCCACTCGGCGAAGGCGAAGGGCACCGTCTTTACCGTGCGCCTCCCCATAGTCGAGGAAGCATGAGCGGCAAGGAAGCCATCCTGGTCGTCGACGACGAGGCCATCCTCCTCATGTCGCTGAGGCAGGAACTAAAGCTCGCCTTCGGACCCCGATTCGCGTACGAGTCGGCCCGGAACGCGCAGGACGCCCTTACGTCGATAAAGCGGCTCGAGGAGGAAGGCAAATCCATCGTGCTGCTGATATCCGATTGGCTCATGCCCGGCATGCGCGGAGACGAGCTTCTCAGGAAAGTCCATGCCGATCATCCTGGGATCAAGCTGGTTCTCTTGAGCGGGCACGCGGAGGATCCGCAGATGAGGGTCATCGCTGACGAGGTCGGGCTCTTTGCCTATCTGCGCAAGCCGTATCGCCGGACCGAGCTCATCGACATCGTACAAGAAGCCCTCGTGCCACGCATTTGAACCGATCTCTCGAGCCTCAATGGCGTTCGCGGATTCGGGAAAGCGCGGCGTCTATGGCGTTCAGCATGTCGGCCGAGAACAGCTGCGCGACGAGGCCTGCTCGGCGATCCGCCGCGAGAGCGGTCCATTGCGTGGCGGCGTCGGGATCGAGCGGCGGCGACTTGATGCCGTCGAGCGAGGCGATGGCCCGGTCCTCGAGCTTGAGCCCCTCGAGGCTGCTCTCGCGGGACATTTTTTCGACCAGGCGCTCGAGGCTTCGGCCTGAGGTCGGCCGGAACTTTTTCCCACGAGGACTTGTTCACGATCATCGCGCCGACGAACGGCGCAACCTTGAAGGAAGTCATGTACGCGAGCTTGCCCCGGAGCTGGAACCACAGAGTCGCGATGTAGATCGGGCTCTCGCAGATGGCGTCGACCGAGCCCGAGTTCATCTGCAGGATGAAATCGGCGATCGAGCCCGGGACCAGCCGGGAGCCGACGCTCTCGAGGAGCCGGCTCAGCTTCTCGTCGCCCCGCTCGATCGAGACGCGCAGGCCGGCGAGGTCGGACGGGCGCGCGATGGGCGATCTCGAGAAGTACCGCAGCCACCCGCCCTTGGTCAGGGCGAGGAGGACGTACCGGTCGGAAAGCTTGGCCTCTATGAGCGGACGCACCGCGGCCAGGACGGCGTCGAATTCCTCGTCGTTGGCGATGAAGCCGGGCATCGACAGGGCGAGGCTGTCGGGGTAGAGTGCCGCGAGGCCCTGCGACGAGATCAGCGCCCCATCCAGGCCCAGCCGCATCTGCCGGATGTCGTCCTCCTCGCTGGCCACGCGGGCGCTCGGCGGAAAGGCCAGACGCACGCGCCCGCCCGAGACGCGGTCGAACTCGCGCGCCAGCCGCTGCATGCCGAAGTCCCACGGACTGTTCGGCGGCACGTTGGCCGCGATCCGCAGCGTCACCGGCTGGGGGAAGAGAGCCCGAATCGGGACAATGAGCGAGAAGACGAGAGCGAGAGCCACGCCGCGCAAAGCCAAGCCGCCTGCCTCCTCATCCCTAGCGAGCGAAAGTGAGGGAAACCCTCAGCCCGGGCCGACTCTCGCCCGGCCGGGACTGGCCGACCTCGAGCCGCCCGCCGAGCTGGTCGGCGAGGGAGCGAACGCAGGGTGAAGCCGAGCGAGCTCGAAGAGGCGGGATCGTACTCGCTCGGCAGGCCGACGCCCTCGTCGCGCACCTCGAGCTGGCGCTCCGCGCCCGAGCGGCGGTAGCTCACGAGGATCTCGCCGAAGGCGTCGGGAGGCGGGTAGGCGTACTTGAAGGCGTTAGTGACGAGCTCGGTCACGATGAGGCCGAAGGGCATGGCCTCGTCGATGGAGAGGGCGTCGGCCTCGGCCTGCACCCGCACGGCGGAGCTTTCGTAGTAGTTCGAGATCTCCCCCACTATGGCGCCGAGGTACTTGGCCGGATCGATAGACGAGAGGTCCTTGGACCCGTACAGCAGCTCGTGGAGATGGGCCATCGACCGTACACGCACCTGGGTGTCCCGGTTCAGCTCGCGATCGGTCCTGTCGGCGTGGGAGGATTCCTGCAGCGAGACGAGGCTCGAGATCACCTGCAGGTTGTTCTTGACCCGGTGATGGACCTCACGGAGGAGTATCTCCTTCTCCGCGAGCGAGGCCTGGAGGAGCTCCTCGCGCCGGTGCGCCTCCGTGATGTCCCGAGAGACGACCAAGACCCGCTCGGCGTCGAGCGGCACGAAGCGGCCCTCGAAGCGTTTCTTGCCTAAGGAGAGATCCACCTCGTATTCCGTGAGCACCAGACGCTTCTCCTCGAGGGCCGTCCCGATGCCGTGGAGGACGAGCTCGCCGATGCCCGGCCCGAGGTTCACTTCGGTGACGAGCTTGCCCAGGAAGTCATCGGGGGGGATGGCGAGCTGCTCCGCAGAGGCGGCGCCGTACTCGAGGAACCTGCCATCGCGGTCGAAGGTGAAAAAGAGGTCGGGGAGGGCGGCGATGAAGGCGCGATTCTTGGCCTGGCTCGCCTCGAGCTCCTCGAGCCTGCGGCGGAGCTCGACGGTGGCCTCGGCGATGCGCCGCCTGAGGCCGGCGACGATGCCGAGTATGAAGAGGAAGAGGACGAGGACTGCGACGGCAGCAACGACGACGATCCTGAGGTCCGAGGTCCGCAGGAGCTCCGTGCCGAACCATCTCCGGTTCGATCGCCGCGTAGGTCGGGCGGGGGATCGCGTCGAACACCGCCTGCACGGAGCGCAGGAGCCGCTCGTTTCCCTTCGCTACGGCGCGGTGGAATTCGCCGCCAGGGATCGAGACCGAAGAGCGGAACTCGCCCTCGATGCCGAGCTTGTTGAGGAAGTAGAGGGCCGGCGGCTTGTCGATGCAGAAGACTTTCACCTCGCCCCGGCTCGCGGCCTTGACGATGTCCTCGTAATTCTTGTAGTAGGCGAAATCGGTCACGCCGTTGGCCTCGAGGGCGCCAATCAGGGCATCGCCCGTCTTGACGGCGATCCGGAAGCCCTCGAGGTCCGAAAGGGAGGCCAAGCCGCTGATGGTCTGGTGGAAAAAAACGCAGGAATCGATCTTGGCGTAGGGTGGGCTGAAATCATAAAGAGCCTGCCGCTCGGGCGTCTCGAAGATCGTGTCGATCACGTCGGCGTCGCCAGCCTGCATGCGGCGCTGCGCCTCGTCCCAGCTGAGGCCGATGAGCGTGACCTCCCGGCCGGCCCTGCGCTCCCACTCCCGCCACTGGTCGACCACGATGCCCTGGAGCCGGCCCTGGGAGTCGCGGAAGGTGTAGGGAGGATAATTGTCGTCCGCAACCACTCGCAACGGCGGCTCCGCGGCGGACGAAAAAACCCTCGCCGCGAAGGCGAGGGATAGGACGACCGAAACGCATATCCTACAGATTCGTTCAAATAGAACGCTTCCGAGCTTGATTTTCTATTCCTCTTTTTTAATCATTCTCCCCAATATCACGTATTTGTCAAGCTGCCGTTTAACGGGTCAGCTTCTGAGAAGCGCGGACTAAGTCGAGGAACTCGGCGCGGTAGCCGCCCTGGTCTCGGCCGAGGGCGCCTCGGGCGATGGATGCGGCTTGCTCGAGCGTGGCGCCGCCTTTGTAGGCGGACTGGCGGAGCACGAGGCCCCACTCGGTCACGGCAGCGGCAAAGCGGAAGTCGTCGGAGCACTTCGCAAGGTCGACGGTCTCGATGGCCACCGGCTGCTCGATGAGGATGCTCTTCTGGTCGGGGTCGTTCGCCTCGACGTCGGGGTTCTTGTAGCGGAACTTGATGGTCATGAGCTCTGCCGCGTCGGCGCCCGCCTCGGTGACCGCCTGGCTCTGGTACTTGAGGTCGGTCCTCGCCGCTTGGCCGCTCGGGGGCGTGAGCTCGTAGAGGGCGGTGACCGATGAACCCGCGCCGAGCTCGCCCGCGTCCTTGGCGTCGTCGGCGAAGTCGCGGGCGGCGAGGGCCCGCTTCTCGTAGCCGATGAGACGGTACTCGCCGACACGCATCGGGTTGAACTCGATCTGGATCTTGACGTCCTTGGCGACGGTGAAGATCGTGCCGGTCATCTGCTTGGCGAGGACTTTGTCGGCCTCGGCGAGGCTGTCGATGTACGCGTAGTTGCCGTTGCCCGAGTCGGCGAGCTTCTGCATCTTGGAGTCCTGGTAGTTGCCCATGCCGAAGCCGAGCACGGTGAGGAAGACGCCGGCCTTGCGCTCTTCCTCGATGATCCGCACGAGCTCGCCGTCGGAGGAGGGGCCGACGTTGAAGTCGCCGTCGGTCGCGAGGATGATGCGGTTGGAGCCCTTGGGGATGAAGGCCTTCTTCGCGGTCTCGTAGGCGAGCTGGATGCCTTCTCCTCCGGCGGTCGAGCCGCCCGCCTCGAGATTGTCGATGGCCGCGAGGATCTTGTCCTTCCTCGAGCCGGGCGTAGGCGCCAGGACGAGCCCGGCGTTGCCTGCGTAGACTACGATGGAGATCTTGTCCTGCTGTCTCATGCGGCGGGCGAGGAGCTTGAGCGACTCCTTGACGAGCGGAAGCTTGCCGTCCTCGTCCATGGAGCCCGACACGTCGATGAGAAAGACGAGGTTCGAGGGCGGGATGTCGGCGTCGGCGATGCGCTTGGCCTGCAGGGCTACCCTAAGGAGGCTGTGCGACGCGTTCCAGGGACAGGCCGAGAGCTCGCTGTCGAAGGCGAAGGGCGCTTGCGCCTTGGCCGCGGCTGACTGCGCCTGGGGCGTCTGCCCCTCGGCCCCAGTAGGGCCCTCGGCCGCGACAGGGCCGGCGTAGTCGTATGGGAAGTAGTTGACGAGCTCCTCGATGCGGACGGCGTCGGGCGGCGGCAGCGTCCCGCTGCGAAGGAACCGCCTGACGTTCGAGTACGAGGCGGTGTCCACGTCGATCGAGAAGGTCGACAGCGGCTCCTCGAGGACTTTCGCGAAGGAGGACTCGACGATGCGGTCGTAGCCTTCGGTGTTGAAGTCGGGATTGAAGCGGCCCGAGGCGATGGCGTCGGGGGCGAGCTCGGCTTGGGCTTCGGTCGAGGCCTTCTTGGGGCTCTGGGCGCTTTTGTCGACCGAAGGCGCGGCGCGCCCGAGGGGGGCAGCGGCGGCGGCAGGGCTGCCGGAGGACGACGCGGCGTAATCCGACGAGAGGCGGAGCTCCTCGTCCTTGGCGGCGGCCGGGGGCGGCGAAGCGTAGTCCGAAAGCGGCAGCAGCTCGCCCTTTTCGACGGTGGAAGGCTGAGCCGCGCCGGGGGCAACGGCAACCGCGGCGCGGAAGCCATCGTCCGCCGCCGGCTTGCCGGCGGATAGCGCGACGGATCTGCCGTCTCCGGTCGCCGGACGCGGTACGCCCGCCTTGGGCCCGAGCCCGACGTAGATGCCGATGATGAGCGCCGCGGCAGCCGCGATGCCCAGGCCAATGCGGTAGGCCGGCCGCGCGAAGATGAAGCGGCCTTTCCTGACGTTCGGCCTGGCCTTCTTCGCGAATTCCGCGAGGAGCTTCTCTTTCAGCTCGGCCGCGAACTCTTCGTCCATCCGGGCGTCGGGCCTGGACTCGAGCAAGTCACGGATCGTCTTTTTCAAGGCAGCCTCCTCGTCCCGCAGCGAGGGCTCGATGAGATACAGCTCTTCCAGTATGTCGTCGATTCTCTTTTCCATGGTTCTTCTCCTTCACACGAGTGGCGGCTTCGTCGCCAGGAATGCGATTAGGAGGGAGAGGGGCATGGCTTCGCGCAGGAGGGCGAGGGCCCGCGAGTAGCTCATCTTGCAGGCGTCCGCGGTCTTGCCGAGGATCCGGGCAATCTCGGCGTAGGGCAGCTCGTCCCACGTGCGCAGGATGACGATCTCGCGCTGCTGGGGCGAGAGCGCGGCCATGTGCGGCCGCAGCCTTTCCCAAAGGTCGCGGTTCTCGGCCTCGACCTCCAGGGCTTCGTCGCAGTGGATGTCCCAGAGATCGGAGTCCTCGTCCAGGCAGACCGTCCGCGCCTTGGCCCTGAAGTGGTCCCGCAGCGCGTTCCGCGCGATGCCGTAGATCCAGCCCGAGAAGGAGCCCACCTCCGGCCGGAAGCCGTCCAGGTTCTCGAGCGCCTTCAGGAAGACGCCGCCGCACAGGTCTTCGGCGCTTTCCCTTTCCAAGGTCCGGTAATAGAGATAGGCGTAGATGCGTCGGGCGTACAGATCGTACAGCCTCGCGAAAGCCTTCCGATCGCCGCCGCGGCTCGCCGCCGCCAGTCTCTCGTCCTCGTGCTCCTCTTTTGCCATGCTTTCCTCTTACCTCTCGCAGTGTACTACGTGGTGGGAGGATGAAGGTAACCGAAGAACGTTTATACGACTGCCGTGACGAGACCCAGGGACCGAGGGACCGCGAGACCATCGCTGCGTCCCGCAAAAATGCCTTCCGCCTCGTCGGCGGCGAGAGGAAGAACCTCCGAGAATCCGCAGCCCCGCAGCCGGGTTTCCATCTCCTGGGGCGTAAAGAACGTGATCCACGGCTCGCCCACGGATTCCGCGCGCTTGGCAAAGGCGGAGCGCGCGGCCGCTGTGCCGGCATCCGAATCGGGCTCGGTGAACGAGAGCGCCAGCCGGCTTCCTTTGGCCATGGAGGCCGCGAAGCCGAGCGTGGCGTCGATCGCGGGATGAGAAAGATAGACCGTGATCCCGAGCCATACGATAAAGGCGGGTTTCTTTTCCTCGAAGCCGGCCTTCGCGAGCTCAGTCTTCAGGTCCATCGTCTCGAAATCGACGGGAACGAACGCGAGATTGTCTGGTAGAGATATCCCCGCGTTTTCGAGCAGGCGAAGCTTCTCCGCCTGCGTCGATGGGTGATCGATCTCGAAGATCTTCATGGTCCCCGAGGCGGATGGCTGCCTGTAGGCGTAGGTGTCGAGGCCTGCGCCCAAAAACAAGGCTTGGGGCATGCCGGAGCTCGCGGCCGTCTGCAAGCGGTCTTCGGCATATCGGCTGCGAAGGAGGATGTGCGCGCGCAGTCCCCTCGCTTGCGGAGTGTCGAAGGAATCTTTGCGTCTCAGGATGGACTCGCGATAGCCTTTCCCGAGCAGCTGCCCGATGACTGAATCGTTCAAAATCTTGGGATTCCCGTCGTATACTTGGTGATAGTATCGATGCCCTGCCGCGCCGAAGGCCGTGCGGCTGGCCCGGTCCTTTTCCATAGTGAGTCTCCTGTCGGGTCGCGTCTCGGTGGGGAAATTCACGAAGCTGTAATCTCCACGCCTCAAATGCGGTTGAGAATCTCTTCGGGCGAGAGTTTCTGGGCCTCCGCGACCAGGGCCCGCGCGGCCTCGGCGCGTTTGTGGACGTTCCACAAGAGGACGCCGCGGACCCGGTCGTCATCGAGGTAGTAGACCACTCCCTTCTCGAAGGGCTCCTTCCAGGCGACGAGGATTTCGCCGTTCGGGTTAGGCGCCCCGACTGCCTCGTAGCCGAGCTCGAAGAGGTCGGAGTAGAAATACGGGACTCGGTCGTACTTTTCGTCGGCGCCCGCCATATTTCTCCCGGCGGTGAGGCCCATCGCGAGGGCGTTGTCCTCGTGCTCGGGCCTGATCCGTTTCCCCAGGGCGCCGCAAAAATAGGAGGCGACGTCGCCCGCGGCAAAGACGTCGGGGTCGCTCGTCCTGAGGTCGGCACTGACGGCGATCCCGTCGTCGACGGCCAAACCCGCGTCGGCGGCGAGCTCGACGTTGGGAACGATGCCCAAGCCAGCGACGAGGGCGTCGGCCTCGATCTCGGTACCTGAGCGGCAGCGCGCGATCCGCAGTTCGCCCCGCGTCTCCAGCGAGGCGACGCCGTCGAGCGGCAGGACCTCGACGCCCTTCGCACGGTACTGCTCGTTGAGGTGGAGTGACATCTCGCGCGGCAGCACTTTCGCGGCGATCCCCTCGTCCGGGAAGATCATCGTCACGCGCTTGCCGTTGTTCGCGAGGGCGGCGGCTATCTCCGAGGCGATAAAGCCGCCCCCGACGACGAGGAAGCGGATGGCCGTCTCGCAGCGCTTTCGCAGCGCGCGATAGTCGGCGAGGCTGTGGAGGTAGAGGACGTCCTCGGCCGCCTGGTCCTGGCGCGCGTCGCTGGCCAGGCGCGGGAAGGGGAGGCGCTTGATCCGCCCTCCCGTCGCGATGAGGAGCTTGCCGTACTCCAGGATCGAGCCGTCGTCGCGGGTCAGGGTATGGCTTCCGGGCCTGAGCTCGCTGGCGCGCTGCCCCAGCAGGAGCTCGGCGCCCGCGACGTCCATCCATATTTTCTCCAGCGGCTTGCCCTTCCAAAGGCTCTTGGAGAGGGGCGGTCGATCGTAGGGCGGGTCCGGCTCGTCTCCGACGACGGCCACGGAGCCACCGGCGTCGAGCTCGCGGATGCCTTTGATCGCCGAGGCCGCCGCCATGCCGCCGCCGACGATCAGGTAGTCGTACCTTTTCATCCCGCCTCCTTTGTATATTCTCATTATGGAGGGAATATATGGCAAAGGCTAGCGAGAGGAATTCGTTCAACGTCGCCGGCTCTTGGTACGTCGATAGCGCCTGCATAGCCTGCGGGCTCTGCGAGAGCCTCGCTCCCTCGAATTTCAAGATGTCGGACGACGGATCCGTCGCCTTCGTGTTCAAGCAGCCCGCCGGCGGCTCCGAGGCGGAGGACGCCGTCTCCGCCATGACAGATTGCCCTGTGGAGGCTATCGGCAACGACGGCTAGTCCGAATTTCATCCGGACTAGCAGGCGTGGCGGCCGTGCGTGGGCGGGAATGCGGCGGCGAGCCTCTCGTCGATGCTCGCCAGCCACGCAGCCTTCTCCGACGAGCTCCTCTTGCGAAGGCCGCCGAAGAGCTTGCACTCGCAGGCCATCCCGCATCTGCCGAGGACGCTCGTCTCCCACAGCTTTCGCGCCGCGCTCTCCGCTTCGGGCGCGTCCTCGTCGCTGGTAACGAGCACGAGCGCCCGTTTTCCCGACAGCAGCGGCTTCCAGTCCTTCTCGGAATAGTCTCCCCCCTCGAGGTCGTAGGCCACGCCTTGCCGGAGGACGCGATCCATCCAGCCCTTGAGCAGGGCGGGCGGCCCACCCCACCACAGCGGATGGATGACGAGGAGGCCCTCGGCCTCGGAGAGCTGCCTGCAGTGCGTCTGCACCAGGGGGTCGAGGCTGAACCCTCGCGCGAGCTCAGCCTCGTCGAGGACCGGGCCGAAGCCCTCCTCGTACAGGTCGTGGAGGAAGACCTCATGCCCCGCTTCGGCGAGGAGCTTTTTCGCTCGGTCGGCGAGGGACCGGTTGAGCGAAGCCGAGCGCGGATTGCAGAGCAACGCGAGGATTGTCATATATACAACTTGATTAATATAGTAATATATATCAAGCTGCATATTAGGGGGGAGGACGTGGTCTCTAGCGAAGAAGTGCTCGAGGCGCTGAAAGCTGTTGAGGATCCCGAGCTCGACTGGAACATCGTCGATCTGGGCCTCGTCTATCGAGCCGAGCCCGTACAGGACGCGATCGAGGTCGATTTCACGCTGACGTATCCGGGCTGCCCGGCGGAAACCTATATCCGCGAGGAGATCGAGTCCTGCGTGAAGCGCATGTTCGGCCTCGAGGCGAGAACCCGGACGGTGTGGAGCCCCCTGTGGGGTCCCGAGCTCATGAGCGAGGCCGCAAGAGTCTCGCTGGGATTTCCCATCTAAAGGAGGAAGGATTGGCCAAGCATCTTGAGGTTCGGGGACTCGAGGCGGGGATCGGCGACAAGCAGATCCTCAAGGGAGTGGATCTCGATGTCAAAGCGGGCGAGATCCATGCCCTGATGGGCCCCAATGGATCGGGCAAGAGCACGCTGGCCAATGTCCTCATGGGCAGCCCGAGCTACCAGGTGAGCAGGGGGACAGTGCTGCTCGACGGCGAGGACTTTCTCGCCCTCGGCCCGAGCGAGCGGGCTCTCCGCGGCGTTTTTCTCGCCTTCCAGTACCCGGTGGAGATCCCGGGAGTGACCGTGGGCAAGTTCCTGAAGCGCGCCGTAGAGCTCCGCTCGGGACCGCGGTCCGGGGCCGCCAAAGGAATGAGCGTGTCGGCCTATATCAAGGACCTCCGCGAGGCCATGGACTTCATGGGCATGGACCAGGCCTTCATCAACCGCTACCTGAACCAGGGCTTTTCCGGCGGCGAGAAAAAGCGGATGGAAGTGCTCCAGATGCTCATGCTCAAGCCCTCGATCGCTATCATGGACGAGACCGACTCGGGCCTCGACATCGACGCGCTGAAGGTAGTCGCCGACGGGGTGAACCGTCTGCGGGGAGAGGGCTTCGGGGCGCTGGTGATCACCCACTACCGCCGCATCCTCGAGCGGATCGTCCCGGACTTCGTGCACGTCATGTACCGAGGCAGGATCGCGGTGTCGGGCGGCAGGGAGCTCGTCGAGAAGCTCGAGGAGAATGGCTACGACTGGATCAGGGAGCGCTACGGCATCGAGGAGGAAGAGGATGAAGGCGTCGTCGCCCGTGCTTGAGATCGCCGAGTACACTGCACGGCTACCATTTCCCCGACGAGTCCGTCTTCCGGACCGGGGCCGGCCTCGACGAGGAGCGTCGTCAACGCCATCTCCGAGCGCAAGGGCGAGCCCGAGTGGATGCGGCAATACCGCCTTCGCGCGCTCGGGGCCTTCCGCAAGAAAGGCGATGCCCTCTTGGGGCGCCGACCTCTCCGGCATCGACTTCGACGCGCTGTGCTACTACGCGCGTCCGCAGGAGGCGCAGTCGCGCTCGTGGGACGACGTGCCGGCCTCCATCAAGGAAACCTTCGAGCGGATCGGCATTCCCGAGGCGGAGCGGAAGTTCCTCGCGGGCGTCGGGGCGCAGTACGACTCCGAGATGGTGTACCACAGCATCAAGGAAGACCTCTCGAAGCTCGGTGTCGTCTTCACGGACCCGGAGACCGCCGTCCGCGAGCACCCCGACCTCGTGCGCAAGTACTTCGGCACGGTCATCCCCTACCTCGACAACAAGTTCGCGGCTCTCAACAGCGCCGTCTGGTCGGGCGGAAGCTTCGTCTACGTGCCCAAGGGCGTGCACGTCGACGTTCCGCTGCAGGCCTACTTCAGGATCAACGCGCGGAGCTTCGGCCAGTTCGAGCGGACCCTCATCATCGCCGACGAGGGGAGCTTCGTCCATTACATCGAAGGCTGCACGGCGCCCATCTACGCCACCGAGTCGCTCCACAGCGCCGTCGTCGAGATCATAGCGCTGCCCGGCTCGCGCGTGCGCTACACGACGATCCAGAACTGGTCCAACGACGTGTACAACCTGGTCACCAAGCGCGCCGCCGTCCATCGCGACGCCGTCGTGGAGTGGGTCGACGGCAACATCGGCTCCAAGCGGACGATGAAGTACCCCTCGGTCTACCTGATCGGCGAGGGGGCCCGCGGGGAGATCCTCTCGATCGCCTTCGCCGGCAAGGGCCAGGAGCAGGACACCGGGGGCAAGGCCGTCCACGCGGCCAGCCACACCTCCTCGATCATCACCGCCAAGTCGATCAGCAAGTCGGGCGGCATCGCGAGCTATCGCGGCCTGGTCAAGGTCAACGAGGGCCTGCGCGACGTGCGATCGCGCGTCGTCTGCGACGCCCTCCTCCTCGACGAGGACTCGCGCACTAACACCTACCCCGTCATGGAGATCGAATCGGACGACGTCTCCATCGAGCACGAGGCCCGCGTCTCGAAGATCGGCGAGGACCAGCTCTTCTACCTCATGAGCCGGGGCATGAGCGAGGCCGAGGCTTCCTTCATGATCGTCTCGGGCTTCCTCGACCCTCTCGGTCAAGCAGCTGCCGATGGAGTACGCCGTCGAGCTCAACCGGCTCATCGAGCTCGAGATGGAAGGATCGGTCGGATGAGCGGCGTGAGCGGCGGCCCAAAGGCCGAATGGCTGGAGGAACTCCGCGCCGAGGCGCAAGGCCGCTTCGAGTCGGTGCCGTGGCCGACTCCTGAGAACGAGGCGTGGCGGAGGACCGACCTCGGCCGCTACGACTTGTCGCCCTATCTCGCGGACGGCGGCGAGTTAGGCGAGGGACAGGGCCATTGGGCGGGCGAGCCCGCCGTCCCGGAGCCCTCCGGGTCCGCCGGATTCCTGCGCTTCGAGGCGGGCAGCTGCGCCGAGCTCGGTCTCGCCAGTCGCCTGCAATCGGAGGGAGCCAAGCTCGAGTCGATCGGCGCGCTCTCGTTTCCCGGCGAGAAACTCGCCTCCGCCTTCCTCCGCGAAGCCTACTCGACGGCCGTCGACAAAGTCGAGCTGTGGCACTTCGCCCATCTCGAGTACGGCGCCTTCCTCTACCTGCCTCCCGGCCTGCGCGTCGATGAGCCCTTCGTGATCGAGTTCGACGAGGCTGGCGCGGGCCGGTATGCCGCCCCGCAGATAGCCATCCTTCTCGGCGAGGGAGCGAGCGCCACGGTGATCGCGCGGACCAAGGGGGAGCCCGGCTCGAGCGTCCTGTGCAACTCGCGCGCCGACATCGGCCTCGGAGCCGGCGCCGCTCTCCGGCTCTTCGAGAGCCAGGTCCTAGGACCGGAATCCCTGTTTTTCCAGCGGGGGAGGTCGGTCCTCGCCGAGGGCAGCTCCTTGAACAGGCTCGAGATCCAGCTCGGCGCCAGGCTCGCGATGACGAGGATGGACTGCTCGCTCGAAGGGCGCGGGGCCGATGTCCGGCTCGAAGGCCTCTATTATCGGGGGAGCGGCCAGGAAGCCGACGTGGGCATGCGGCTTCACCACGTCTCGGCGGGCGCCACCAGCAGGGCGACCTACAAAGGCGCCATCCAAGGCGGAGGCCGGTCCGTCTTCCAGGGCTTGATCGAGGTCGGCGAGGGCGCCTCGGGTACCGACGCCTACCTCTCCAACCGCAACCTGCTCCTCGGCGACGGCGCGCGGGCGGACTCGATCCCGACGCTGAAGATCGGCAACAACGACGTCCGCTGCAGCCACGGTTCCGCGACGGGACGGCTCGGCGAGGAAGAGCTCTTCTACCTCCAGACCCGCGGTCTCTCCGAGGAGGAAGCTCGCGAGATCCTCGTGCTCGGCTTCTTCGAGGATCTGCTCGAGCGGTCGCCAGAGGCTTTCCGCGAGGAAACCCTCCAGGGCATCCGTAAACTGTTGCCTCGGCGATTGCCGGCGGCGGCCTGATGGACTGGCAGCGGATAGTCGCCGTCGAGGAACTGGATGGCAGCCTCGGCGTCCGGGTGGGCGAGGCTCCCGTGGCAATCTTCCGGACCGCGGACGGCATCTTCGCCCTGGACGACATCTGCTCGCACGAGTACTCGCGTCTTTCGGAGGGCGAGGTCGAGGACGGTCAGGTCGCCTGCGCCAAGCACGGGTCGCGCTTCGACCTCCGCACCGGCGACGTGACGGGCTTTCCGGCGACGAGGCCGGTGCGAACCTGGGCTGTCAAGGCGGAAGGCGGATGGATATGGCTGTCCAAGCCGGCCGAGTAGAGGCCGAGCTGCCCCTCGCGGCCGTCTCCCGCGCCGCGCCGGCAGCCTCCGCCGCGGCCGCGAGGGCCGACTTCCCCATCCTCTCGCGGACTTTCGGCGGGCGGGAGCTCGCATACCTCGACAACGCGGCGACTTCGCAGAAGCCGCGCTCGGTGATAGAGGCGTCGTCGCGTTTCTACTCGCGCAGCAATGCCAACGTCCATCGAGCCATCCATGCGCTGGGAGAGGAGGCCACGGCGGCCTACGAGGAAGCCCGGGCGAAGGTCGAGGCGATTCATCGGCGCCGAGAAGGACTCCGAGATCGTCTTTACGCGCGGCACGACCGAGTCGATCAACCTCGTCGCCTCGTCCTGGGGAGCGAGCCTCGCCGAGGGCGATGTCATCCTCCTCACCGAGATGGAACACCACAGCGACATCGTGCCGTGGCAATTGGCCGGCCGAGCGCCGCGGCTGCCGCATTCGCGTAGCCCGGATCGAGCCCGACGGCAGCCTCGATCTCGCGCGGATCGAGCGCGACTGGGACGAGCGCACCCGCCTCGTCGCGCTCACCCAGGCCTCGAATGTCCTGGGCACTATCAACGACGTCAAGGCCGTCGCGACCCTCGCCCACGAGCGGAGGGCGCTCGTCCTCGTCGACGCTGCCCAATCCGTCCCGCACATGAGCGTCGACGTCCGCGACCTGGGCTGCGACTTCCTCGCCTTTTCGGGGCACAAAGCCTACGGGCCGATGGGCCTCGGCGTCCTTTACGGCCGCGAGTCCCTGCTCGAGGCCATGCCGCCGTGGATGGGCGGCGGCGACATGATCCGGTCCGTCTCCTTCGAGCGCTCGACCTGGAACGACCTTCCCTGGAAGTTCGAGGCCGGCACGCCCAACGTCGTCGGCGCAATCGGCCTCGGCGCGGCGATAGACTATGTCGAGCGCCTCGGCTGGGACGCGATCCAGTCCCGCGAGGAGGAGCTTTCCTCGTACGCCCTGGCGCGGCTCGCGGAGGTCGAGGTCCTATCTCTCTACGGCACCGCGCAGCGCCGCTGCCCGGTCTTCTCCTTCAATCTCGCCGGAGTCCACGCCCACGACCTCGCGCAGTTCCTCGACAGCCGCGGCGTAGCCGTCCGCGCGGGCCACCACTGCGCGCAGCCGCTGATGCGCGTCCTGGGCATCCCGGCCGCCGTTCGCGCGAGCCTCGCCTTCTACAACGCCGAGTCCGAGATCGACCGTCTCGCCGAGGGCCTTCGCGGTGCTTCGAGGTTCTACGCGTGAGCGACTTCGACGAGCTCTACCAGGAGATCATCCTCGACCACTACCGCTCGCCCCGGGGAGCCGCCGTGCTGGACAACGTCCCCGACTCGGCCATCCTCGAGAACCCCACCTGCGGCGACTCGATCAAAGTCGAGGTAAGCCTCTCGCCTGACGGCTCCTTCGAGGGCGTCCGTTTCGAGGCCAAGGGCTGCGCGATCAGCACCGCCTCGGCCTCGATGATGACCATCGCCGTCGCTGGCCGCGGCCTCGAGGAAGTGCGCGAGATCGCCTGGTCCTTCATCCGCGCACTCCGCGGCGAGGACGAGCCTCGACTCGCTCGACGCGATGGGCGATCTCGTCGCCTTCAAGGGCGTCGCCAAATTCCCCGCCCGCGTCAAATGCGCCACCCTCGCCTGGCACGCTCTGCTGGCGGCGCTCCCTCTTTCATAGTTCGTCCGGGGAATGGCAACCTGGCATAAGGTTTCCAGGCTATACTGGCGCCAGCGAGGTGAGGCATGGCGCATCAAACCATCAAGTCGAGCTACGCGCTGCTGACCGAGAGGCTCAATCGTTTCCCCCAGGGAGCGCCGCCCTCCGAGCTGCTTTACTCCATCCTCAAGATGCTCTTCAGCGACAAGGAGGCGAGGCTCGTCTCGCTCCTGCCCATCAAGCCCTTCGACGCCGAGGCCGCGGCCCGCGCCTGGAAGACCAGCCTGCCGGACGCGCAGAGAGTCCTCGACGAGCTCGCGAGCCGGGCGCTCCTCATCGATGTCGAGCGAGATGGCGCCTCGGTCTACAGCCTGCCCCCGCCCATGGCCGGCTTCTTCGAGTTCTCGATGATGCGAATCCGGCCCGACCTCGACCAAAAGGCGCTCGCGGAGCTCTACTACCAGTATCTGACGGTCGAGGAGGATTTCATCAAGGCGCTGTTCACCGACGGCACGACGCAGCTCGGCCGCGCCTTCGTCCAGGAGCCCATGCTCTCCGCCGACAACGCCCTCCTCGTCCTCGACTACGAGCGGGCCAGCGAGGTGGTCAAGACGGCCACCCATATCGGCGTGGGCATGTGCTACTGCCGACACAAGATGCAGCACCTCGGCCGCGCGTGCGACTCGCCGATGGACATCTGCATGACCTTCAACGCCTCGGCCGAGTCCCTCACCAAATACGGCCATGCCCGGGCCGTCACCGTCTCGGAGTGCATGGGCCTTCTGGACACCGCCTACGAGCGCGGTCTCGTCCAGTTCGGCGAGAACATCCAGAAGAGCGTCAACTTCATCTGTAATTGCTGCGGCTGCTGCTGCGAGGCCATGATCGCCCAGCGGCGGTTCGCCTCGCTCAATCCTATCCACACGACCAACTTCATGCCGCAGATCGACGCCGCGGCCTGCACCGGCTGCGGCGCCTGCATGACGGCCTGTCCGATCGAGGCGATGGCCCTCGTCTCGGCGCACGACCCCGCGCGTCCCGCGCGCCGGATGGCCGCGGTCGACGAGAGCGTATGCCTGGGCTGCGGCGTCTGCGTCCGCGCCTGCAAACAAGGAGCCCTGGGCCTGCGTTCCAGGCCCGCGCGGGTCGTAACTCCCGTCAGCTCGGCCCACCGCGCCGTCCTCATGGCCATCGAGCGGGGCAAGCTGCAGGACCTCGTCTTCGACAACCGCGCCCTGGCGAGCCATCGCGCCATGGCCGCCGTGCTCGGCGTCATCCTCAAGCTGCCGCCGGCCAAGCGCCTCATGGCCAGCGAGCAGATGCGGAGCAAGTACCTGGTCGCCCTGCTGGATCGGATGGGAGCCTGACAGCTATTTGCATTGCTGTGCGCGCGCGCCTATAGTTCGGGCAAGGAGAATAAAAGATGAGCATTCCCGATCTTCCTACTCCGCCCGAAACGACGGGCCAATCCAAGGCGGGCCTCAAGTACCACATCCTGGGCACGGTCCAGCAGGTTCTCGCGGTGGAGCTTCAACCCGGCAAGACGATCTTCTCCGACGCCGGAGCGATGTCGTGGATGACCACGACGGTGAACATGGGCACGAAGGCCACGGGCGGCCTCGGAGGCATGCTCAAGCGCGCCGTCTCGGGCGCGAGCGCCTTCATCATCGACTTCGACGCGACGGGCGGCCCGGGACAGGCGGCGTTCAGCACCGATTTCCCCGGCAAGGTCGTGCCGATCGAGCTCGACGCGGGCCAGGAACTCATCATGCACAAGCACGCATTCCTGTGCGCGGAGAAGAGCGTCACCCTCGACGTGTTCTTTACCAAGAAGCTGGGGGCCGGCATGTTCGGCGGCGAGGGCTTCGTGCTGCAGAAGATGACGGGGCCGGGCATGGTCTTCGGCGAGCTCGACGGGGACCCCGTGGAGTACAACCTCAAGGCGGGCGAGATGCTCAAGGTCGAGCCGGGCCACATCGCGATGTTCGAAGGCTCGGTCTCCTTCGACATCCAGATGGTCAAGGGCATAGCCAACATCCTCTTCGGAGGCGAGGGGCTCTTTCTCGGCACGCTCACCGGCCCTGGCAGGGTATGGCTCCACTCGATGACGGAGAGCAAGATGGCCCACCGCATCGCGGAGTACATTCCGTCGAAGAGCTAGTGGATCGACGAACTCCTGGCGAAGATCGTTAGATCGACCCCTCTGTGATGAGGGCATCGAGGACGCTTTTAAGACTCGCAGAGATCTGAGCCATCGGAAGCCGGAGCTCGGGGCTGGCGATAAGGCCCTTTTTCGCCAGCACGTATTTTATCGGAGCGGGATTAGGCTCCTTAAAGAGCAGGGGGATCATCGTCGAGAGTTCGTTCCATTCCCGCAGCGCGGCAGGCAGATCGCTTTTTTTGATCAGATTCCATGCGCTGATCCCGATGAAGATGGGGACCTCAAAGGAAAAATAGGGTATCAAGCCACTCGGCAAAACGGCAGTCATGTCCGCAGGCATCAGCATACTTGCGCCTAGGATCGCTGGATCGTATACTGAAAAAAAGGGACGTCGCTAACTAAAATGCCAAGGAGATGTAATTATGAATAGGCTCAGGTGTCTGGTGGTCCTGATCAGCTTCATCGTCCTGTGCGGCCCGGCATTCGGGCAGTCCCCGGACGTCGTGACGGCAAAGGTGAACGTCGGATGGAACGCCTGGATTCTCGGCAGCGCCCTCGTCACGTCCTCCGTCACCGGGATCAACGCCGGCGGGCTCTCGTTCGGCGCCGACCTGCTTTTGGGCAGTCGGAACAAGTTTCAATATGGTCTCGGGGCGGCATACTTGCCGATGTTCGTCGCGACCGCGGCGGGCCAAAGCGTCAGCTTGAGCATGATTCCGATCGTTGCGGAAGTATGCTTCAATAACGCTGGCCCTTTCTACGCCGACGCTGGCCTGGGGGTCGCCTTCCTTAAAGCGAGCGCCACCTCGGGCATCACCGATGCTTTCAACGTTTCGGCTTTCAGTCCGAGCCCTGGGTTCCTCGCCAAATTTGGCCTTGGATTTGATTTTAAGGTCAACAGGCTGCTCGGGATAGACATCGGAGCCGATGCCTATCTTCCCTTTTCCGATTTCGGCCTCACAGGCAGCCAAAGCAACGCAGCCTTGGACCTTGTCGCCTTTTCCCAGTTCAACCTGAGGGCCGGCGTCAGCATAAGTTTCTGACCGGCATCGGATGATCGCAGGGGCTGGCAACGGTTGTCGCTAGCGCGATCGGCCTAGCGCCAGTGCCTTCAGCATCCAGCGCGGCAATGCTTTCGCGCTCTCGCGTCGACGCAGGTCCAGGAACCAGCCGAGCTTCGCCACGATCGGTACTCGATGCGTCTCGACGAACTCGATCAACGTCCCGTCCGGGTCCTCGACGTACGCGAAGCGCCCCGAGGCCTGGCCCATGTCGAAGGTCTCGGCCCCGCCGCCGCCGGGGTTGCTGTCGACCGTGAACGGATGGCCTGCGGCCGCGCCGTGGCGCTTGTGTTCGTCCATGCCCTGGACATCGAAGCAGAGGTGGATGAAGCCCAGGTCTCCCCAGAGTCGGCCTTCGAAAATCTTCCGGGGACGGCGGTCCAGGGCCTGGAAGAGCTCGATCTCGCCCGGCCCGAGCAGCTCGGAAAAAGGCCCGGCCGAGGGCGCCGATCTCGCGAGAAGGGCTCTCCGAAAGCGGCCCTCTCCTCCCGGCGCGGACTTCAGGTCGGGGAAGACGCCCTCTCGGCGATAGAGTTCCACATCGTAGCCGAGGATTTCCCGGTAGAAACGGGCCGAGGCGTCGAGGTCGGATACTCCCAGGATGGCCCCGAAGACTCCTCCCACGGGCGAGCGAGTCTTGCCGAACGGCCGGGGGCCCGAAACGACTTGGAAAAGATTGCCGAAAGGGTCAAGGACGAAGAAGTGCTCGACCCCGCGCGGGTCGCGGCCGACCGGTCTCGCGCCTTCGCCGTCGGCACCGCCCTCGGGCGAGGCGCGCAGATGGTCGAAGGCTGCGTCGAGCCGGGCCGCGCGAAGCTTCGCCGCGAAGAGCCCCAGGTCGCCAAGGGTCGGTTCGAAGGCGGCCGGTGCAGGCGTTCGGTCCGCATACTGCCATATCTCCAAGCCGCCTCCGCCCTGGAGGTTGATGGCGAGAATCGCACGGCGTCGGCGCGGCTCGTTCCCGGTGTACGGGAGCATCGAGCCCGCGACGCCCGAGTCGTCGATCAAGGGAATGTCGAACCCGAAATTGCGGCGGTACCACTCCCACGCCGACGGGGCGTCCCGCACGCCGATGCCGATCTGCTGGATTCCGCCGAAGGCCTTCACTGCGTCCTCACGCCCGTGCCGTAGAGCTTGTCGATCCCGCTCCAGTCGACGGAGAGATCGAGGTGCTTTTCGTCACGCAGGCTCCGGAAGGCCTCGAGCGTGAGCTCGATGTCCTCGTCTTCGTGGCTGGCCGTGGGCACCATGCGGAACTCGACGAAGCCCTTGGGGATGACGGGATACATGATGCCGGTCACGAACACCGCGCGGTCGCGCAGGAAGCGGATCCAGTCCATGGCCACCCTCGGGTCGCCGCCGCCGGGGAGGAAGACGGGCACGATGGGCGACTCGACATCGCCGACGTAGAAGCCCAGCTCGCGCAGGCCCGCGGAAAGCCGGCGAGCTACCCTGAAGAGCCGCTCGCGCCGCAATCCCCCCTCGCGCACCAGCCGGAGGGTCGTCTGTAGAGCCTTAACGTAGACCATCGGCAAAGCCTTGGCGAAGACCTGCGAGCGAGCGTTGTATTTGATCCAGCGCGTCACGTCGGTCGGCGCGGCCGACACTCCTCCGATGGAGGCGAAGGCCTTGGCGAAGGTCCCGAAGTAGATGTCCACTTTGTCCACGACCCCGAAGTGCTCCGGCGTGCCGCGGCCGTTCGCGCCCATGACGCCGAAGCCGTGGGCGTCGTCGATCATGAGCCGGGCGCCGTATCGCTCCTTGATGTCGCAGATCGCGTCCAGCTTGGCGAGGTCGCCGGTCATGCCATATACGCCTTCGGTGATCACGAGCACGCCGCTCTTCCTCGTCTTGTTCACCTCGGCGAGGAGCTTCTCGAGGCTCTCCATGTCGTTGTGCCGAAAAACTCGCAGGTTTCGCCGCGACTGCGCGGCGCCGACGGCCGCGTCGATGATGGATGCGTGGTCGAGCTTGTCCACGACGATCACGTCGTCCGGCCCGACGAGGGCGCCTACGGTGCCGATAACGCCCAGGTAGCCGTAGTTGAACAGGATGGCGGATTCCTTGCCGGCGAAGTCGGCGAGCTCGGCCTCGAGGGCCAGGTGCTCCGACGTATTGCCGCTCATCATGCGGGCGCCCATCGGCGCGCTCGTGCCCCAGGCGTCCAGCGCCGCGCGCGCGGCCGCCTTCACTTCCTCGCTCTCCGCGAGCCCGAGGTAGTTGTTGATCGACCACATGACGCATTCGCGGCCGGCGAAGCTCATGCGCCTGCCGGGGAGCGAGTCGAGGACGGGCTGGGTGTAGTAGTCGTCGCCGCCGTGCCTGAACTGGCCGAAGTAGCCGCCGTCGGTGCCGCACTTGTCGAAGATGTCCTCGAAGCCCACCCCAGCCCTCCATCGAAAAACTATTTAAGCTTTCATCGCCTTAGTATGCGCGCGAAATCGACTCGAGGAAGCGATCGGGATCGAAATCGTCCTTCCTCACCACCAGGTCGGGCCTGAGCCTCGTCGCGCGGGGGTCACCGCGCAGGCGATCGTGCCCGCCACCGGTGATGTTGAGCATGACGAGGTCGTGCGCCCGCAAGCCGCCCAGTGCGGCCTTCTTCATCAGCGAGGCCACGGCGACTCCCGCCTCGGGCGTGATGTCGCAGCCCTCGAGCTCGAGGAAGAGCGCCCGCGCCGCCCGGGCCTCCGCGTTCGTCACCCCGACGACCTCGCCGCCGGAAGCCTGGAGGCAGTCGTGCAGCCCGCCGACGACGCCGTAGGGCGGGTTCCGGTTGGAAAGCGTCTTCGCGTCGATCTGATCGATTTTGGCCCGGGTTTGCACGTCGTCGCCCGCCGCTACGGCGCTCGCGCCCGTCATCCACGCGTCCAGAATCGGCGTGAAAGGCTCGTTCTGCGAAATCACCAGGCACATGGTCTTGGGATCGAAGCAGCCGCTCTCGTTGAGCCTGAGGTTCGCCTCGTGGGCGGCGATGGCGCCGGTGCCGCTCCCGACGGCCTGGAAATAATAGTCGGGGATTTCGCCCGCCTCCTCGACGGCCGACAGCACGCTGACCCCGAGGCCGTCGCGGCGCGCGACGTTCTTGACGCCGCCCTCACTCTGGAAGCCGGGGATCCTGCAAATCGCCTCGGCCAGGCGAATCGCCTCCAGGTAGTCGGCCCCGCCCGAGGCGGCGACGAGGAAGACACCGCGGCCTTTCTCCCCGTTCATCCACAGCCCGTCGAGGGAGGACTGGGAACCACCGCGACGAGGGGGCAGGGCGTCGTCCGATTCAAGAATCACATCCTTTCGGAGCTAATGCCGCCGCTTACCGAGAATGGAGAAAGTATTCTCTGGGAAGCATTGGGACGAAGATTCACGAATCTCTCCTACCAGGAGGCGGATGCTCTTTCGCGCAAAAACAAGGAGGCCCGTGACCTCCTCTTCCCGCGCGGGGACATCAGGTATCTTGCCCTGCTCTCCGGGGATGCCCGCGACGCCATCGGAAAGGTCGGGCCCGGAGCGGAGCCGGTCAAGCACAAGCAATACGTAATGGCGCGCGCGCGCAGGGGGATA
>CAWHFT010000075.1:0-10411 GCA_963828175.1 uncultured Spirochaetota bacterium | reverse complement strand
CCTGCCGGTGCCCGCCGCCGCCGCCGTTCGTTGCTACCTCGAGGAGCTCGATGAGCAGGGCCTCGATTTTCTCGCCGGCCTCCGCAGCGGCCGCCGGATCGCCGACGAGGGCCTGCAGCATCGCGCGGTGACGCTCGCCGATCGACTCGTACAAGCCCAGCCAGGAAGAATCGCGGGTACCGGCTGCCTCGGCCGTTTCGATGAGCGTATCCGTCATTCCGGAAAAGGCTGAGACCACCACGACGCCTTGCGCGCGCTCGCGAACTATGCCGACCAAGGCCTTGATCGCCTCGGGGCTGCCAACCGAGGTGCCGCCGAACTTCGCTATCTTCATAGTGACGGCGATACTATAGAAGGAAATATCCAAGGTCAAGCGCGCGCGGCCGCCGCCTTGCCAACACGCCTTTCCCGCGGCTACACTGCGGTCGTCCCGCCCTGGCGGGACGACACGTCCCGCGTCCGCGCGGGACGGCGCGGGGGTGACGATGTCGAAGAGCTACGACGAGATAAACGCCAAGATCGCGGCGGGCGAGGCGGTCATCCTGACCGCCGAGGAAGTTTCGAGGATGGCCGAGTCGGCGGGCCCTGCCGAAATCGCGCGTAAGGTCGACGTGGTGACGACTGCCACCTTCGGGGCGATGTGCTCCTCGGGCTGCTTCATCAACTTCGGCCACACGAGCCCTCCCTTGCGGATGGAGTCGATCACGCTCAACGGCGTACCTGTTTTCGGAGGGGTCGCCGCGGTGGATGCCTACATCGGAGCCACCGAGGCCTCTCCCGACGAGCCCGAGTATGGCGGAGCCCACCTCATCGAGGCCCTCGCCGCGGCGACGAGCTCCATCTCAAGGCCCGGGGCAAGGGGACCGACTGCTACCCCGGCGGGAGTTCGAGACCTGGATAGGCAAGGCCAGCGTCAACGAGATCACGATGGTGAACCCGCGCAACGCTTACCAGAATTATGCGGCCGCGACCAACTCGACCGACCGCGCCCTGCACACCTACATGGGCAGCCTCCTGCCGCGGCGCGGCAACGTGAACTACTCGACCTCGGGCGAGCTCTCGCCGCTGCTCAACGATCCCTACCTGCGCACGATCGGCGTGGGCACGCGCGTCTTCCTCGCGGGCGCCCAGGGCTTCGTGTCGTGGCGCGGGACGCAGTACAACACGACCAAGCCCAGGAACGAGCGCGGAGTGCCCGAGAGCAACGCAGCGACCCTCATGCTCACCGGCGACCTCAAGGAAATGTCGACCGACTATCTTCGCGCCGCGTACTTCGAGAAGTATGGCGTCACCTTGTACCTGGGCATCGGCATTCCGTTCCCGTGCTCGACGAAGAGATGGCTGCAGCCGTGTCCATCCGCAATCGGGACATCCCCGTCCTGGTCTGCGATTACGGCGTCGACGGCCACCCGGCCATTGCAAGGACGGACTACGAGCGGCTGCGCTCCGGCCAGATCGAGCTCGACGGCAAGAAAGTGCGGACCGCCTCGCTCTCGAGCCTCAAAAAGGCTCGGGAGATCGCCGAGCTGCTGAAGGCCCAAGTAGCGTCCGGCGTCTTTCCGCTGGCGGCTCCCGTACAGGCCCTGCCCGGGCATTCGTCGGTCTCGGGCCTGAAGGCCAGGGAGAGGTCGAGATGAGGGAAAAGTACATACTCGAATACTCGAGCGCCGTAGTCGACGAGCCGGTAATCTACACTCTCGTCAAGCGCTTCGACATCAAGATCAACATCCTCAGGGCGGAGATCTCCTCCGGCCAGGAAGGCTCGATGCTCGTCGAGCTCGATGGCGATCCGGCGAGGCTCGCCGCGGGCCGCGATTATCTCGCCGAGCGCTCAGTCACGCTGTCGCCGATCGCCCGCTCGCTCTCCGTGCGCGAGGAGGACTGCGTGCACTGTGGCTCATGCACCGGCGTCTGCTTTTCGGGCTGTCTCTCCATGAAGGCGCCCGAGTGGGAGCTATCCGTCGATCGCGACAAGTGCATCGCCTGCGGGCTCTGCGCGAAGGCCTGCCCCTTCGGGCTCATCAGCCTGAAATTCGGTGAATGAGCGTAGCGGATCCGATACGGTCCGGCGGCGCTACCGCGAGCGGATGGGCTCGCGTTTCTCGTCGTTCGAGGCCTCGTTCAAGGAGACCGATCTCTGGATCGGCGTCGATCCCGGCTCGCGCAACGGCTCCATGGAGGATTTCGCCGCCACTCGGGCCCGCTTCTACCGGCTCGAGCTGGAGGCGTACATTCGGGCGCGGCCCGAGTTCCTGGCCAGCCTCGTTCCGATCGCGTCCGATCCCGATGCTCCGCCGCTCGCCGCGGCGATGCTGTCGGCCGCGGCCTCGGCCGGCGTGGGACCGATGGCCGCCGTCGCCGGCGCGGTGGCCGGGTCGATCGGCGCCGACCTCGAGGCCGAGTTCGGCTGCCGCGAGATAGTCGTCGAGAACGGCGGCGATATCTGGCTGCGTTTCGAGGAGCCGATAGAGCTTTCGGTTTTTGCGGGGGCTTCGCCGCTTTCCGAGCGCGTCGGGGTCTCGATACCGCCGTCGCTCTCGCCGCTCGGCGTCTGCACGTCGAGCGGCACGGTTGGCCCTTCGCTCAGCTTCGGCCGCGCCGATGCGGCCATGGTCGCCGCGAACGGCCGCGAGGCCGCCTTGGCCGGGGCGCTCGCCGACGCCTGGGCCAGCGCCGTCGGCAACGCAGTGTCGGCGCCCGGGGACATCGAAACCGCCCTGGCCCTCGCGGAAGGCCGCGCGGGCCTGGTCTCGGTCCTCGTGATCATGGGGGACCGCTTGGGCATCCGCGGGCTTCTGCCCCTCAAGCTTATCAATTAGCAGTAAACTATATCTAAGAGGTACTGTATGCGTATTATCATCTTCATGTTTTCGGCAGTCGTCATGATGAGCTGCGCGACCATGATGCCGGCCCCGGCCGGAGGCGACTCGTCCCTGATCATCGGAAAGCTCAACGTCGAAGTCAACGGCATGGGCATAGCCCCCAACGGAGCGGAGGGCTGGGTGGTCGCCGATTTCCCCTCGACAGCGGCCATAACCTTACGAAACGAGGCCGACGGGAAGGATTACGAGATCCGTACCGCGACTCCCGATGGCTTTTTCATGCTCGCCAATGCAGCGCCCGGCCGCTATCGCCTCATCGAGCTATGGGCGCAGGTGAAAGCCGAGGATGCGTATGTCACGATCACGTCTGACTTCAACAAGGCCCTCACCTTCGACGTCGAGCCGGGGCGAGTCGCGAACCTGGGCACCAACGACTGGTACTTTTCCTACAACCTGACGAGCTCGGCAAGCCAAAATCGTTTCGTCCTCAACGGAAACTTCGCAGCCGTCGAGAGCGCGTTCCTTCGCTTCGACGCCAGCTCGCCGTGGACGGCGCGCAAGGCCGTGCAGGCGTCATTCTCGGGCGAGGCCTCGGCGAGACCCATGGCCGTGGCCTTGCCGCCCCGTACCACCGGCTACAACCGGTTATTGCTCCTCTATTGATACCGATGCGACGGGCGCGCGATGAACTTTGCCGCTTCAACGTTCGCGGCGAGTCACGTATTCCACCAGGCCGTCGAGTACGTCCCTCGCCTCGGGCGAGAGCCGGGGTAGAGAGGTGATAATCACCCGCGCCTCGGACTCGGCGCCACGGGAGAGTTCGGCGATCGAGCGCCCGACGCCTAGCCGCTCGGAAAGCCGGCGGATGTAGGCGAGATCCTCGGCATCAGCCTGGGTCCCTTCGCCGAACAGCGCCCCTCCAAAGAGGGCTCGGAGCCTGGGCAGCTCGGACGCCGGGGCGGCGGCGAGGAGGCGGGACCGGAAGAGGGTTTTCTTGCCCTCGCGAAGGTCCGAGCCCGTGCCTTTGCCGATGGCCTGGGACTCTCCGAAAAGGCCCAGCTCGTCGTCGCGAATCTGGAAAAGCAGGCCCAGCTTCTCGCCCAGCCTCGTGAAGGCTTCGACGAGGCCGCCCGCCGCCGTTGCGCCGGCCGCGATCGCGCCTACGGCGAGGGGCAGCGAGAAACTGTAGTGCGCGGTCTTGCCGAGATACATCGCCAGGATCTCTTCTTCCGGCACTTCGGCGTCGCGCGCTCCCCACCGCACATCGGTCATCTGGGCGACCGCCACCTCGGAGAGGCCTGTCGCGCAGAGGCCAGTGATCTCCCGGCAGCGTTCGTCCGCGCGGCTGCCGCGCGACGGGCCCAGCGCGCGCCCTATGGCCGCGAATGCCTCGAAATAGCAGATGTCGCCCAGGCATATGCCGAGCGACTCGCCCAGGTGCAGAGCCTCGGCCGGATCGATCGGCGGGGCCGCGGAGGCTCCCGAGCGCAGTTCCGACGCATAACGCGCGTGGATGGTGGGCGCGCCCCGGCGCGTCTCGTCGCGGTCCATGATGTCGTCATGGACGAGGAGTCCCGCCTGGAAGAGCTCCATGGCCGCGGCCAGGAGAGGCAGGTCGACGTCATCGGGAACCTCGCCGGAGGCTTGGGCGCCGAGCATCGCCAGGCTGCCGCGGATCATCTTGCCCCGGCCGCAAAACTCCACGACGCGTCCCCACGGCTCCCTCGAGGCTTCCGAAGCCGGCACTATCGAGCCGAGGGCCCGGGAGATCCTCGACCGACTCGATTCGAAAAAGCTGAGGGTGTCCGAAATCATGCCGGGCACTATAGCATGGGCCGCTGCGGTTTTTCGAGCGTGAGCGACCCGGGCGGCTTCACCCTGGCTTGCCGGACGGTTATATTGAAAGAATGGATGCAAAAAATCAGAACGCCGAAACGGCGGCGGACGTCCAGCGCATCGAGATCCGTCTCCCCGTCAGGCACAATCCCGTGCTGCAACAGGTGATCGACCGAGTCAACGCCGACGAAGAGCTGTACGCTCTGTGGACGGCCATGAACGTGAACGCCGTGGATCGGCTGGGCATGACCGATCACGGACCCGTGCACTTCCAAATCGTGTCTGAATATTGGCCTAAAGATGCTACGCCTCCTCGTCGAGCGCGGCATCGTCCCGAGCGTCGTCTCGGACTACGGCATGGACGCCGAGGACGCCGAGCTCGTCGTCGTCGTCGCCTGCCTCCTTCACGACCTCGGCATGTCCATCCAGCGCGCCGATCACGAGCTTTTCAGCCTGTTCGTCGCCCAGCCCATAATCGACCGGCTCTTGGACGGCCTCTATCCGACGTTCCGCCGAACGATCCTCCGGTCGGAGATCCTGCACGCCATCATCGCGCACCGGAGCGACGGCCGGCCGATGACGGTCGAGGCGGGCATCGTGCGGGTCGCGGACGCCCTCGACATGACCAAAGGTCGGTCGCGCATCGGCTTCGAGGCCGGGGTCGTCAACATCCACTCCATCTCAGCCGCCTCGATCGAGCAGGTCGAGATACTCGAAGGCACCGAAAAGCCGCTCCACATCCATGTCCGGATGAGCAACTCGGCCGGGATCTTCCAGATCGACGAGCTGCTCAAGGAAAAGCTCCGCGGCTCGGGCCTCGAGCCCTACGTCGAGGTGAAGGCGTCGATCGAAAGCGATACCGAGAAAAGTCTCGTAAAAGAATACAAGCTATAAGGAGGCTGACATGGCGACCAACCCGACCAGACTCAAGATACTCGCTGCGCTGTCGCTCGGACTGAGCGTGGGGGCGTTGCAGGCGCAAAAGGCCGAGCCTGTGCTCATCGGCGTCTCAGGCCCCCTTACCGGAGGCGCCGCCCAATATGGCCTCGCCTGGAAGAAGGGCTTCGACCTCGCACTTGCCGATATCAACTCTTCCGGCGGGATCGCGGGCCGCCCCCTGCAGATCGTGTTCACCGACACGCAGAACGACCCCAAGCAGACTATAGCCACCGCCCAGAAATACATCGCCGATCCGCGGATAGTCCTCGCCACGGGAGATTTCAGCTCGACTTCGACCATGGCCGCCAGCGCCCTCTACCAGCGGGCCGGCCTCGTGCAGTTCGGCTTCAACAACTCCAACCCCGAGCTCACCAAGGCCGGCGACTATATTTGGAGCAACTCGCCCTCCGACAGCAACGAGGCGCCCGCGCAGGCGGCCTACGCGAAGGCCCTCGGCTTCAAGAAAGTCGCCGTGTTCTCGCTCAACACCGACTGGGGCAAGAATACCGGCGACCTGACGGTGGCCGCGCTGGGCAAGGATGGCGTGCAGGTGGCGCTCCGCGAGGCCTACCTTTCCGACGAGAAGGATTTCAGGAGCGTCATCACCAAGGCGAAAGCCCTCGGCGTCGACGGCATCGTGCTCGTCTCCTACGCGAACGACGCCGCCCTCATCGTGCAGCAAGTTCGCGGCCAGGCTCTGGCGGTGCCCATTCTAGCGAACGGCGCCAACGCGACGGCCGACTTTCCCGGTCTCGCCGGAAGCGCTTCCGAGGGAGTGTACGTCGCTGGCGACTTCTCGCCGGACGACCCTCGGCCCGAGGTGGTCGGCTTCGTCAAGAAGTGGAAAGCCGCCTATCCCGGCGAGGAGATCGACTATTTCTCGGTCCACGCGTACGACTCCATCAAGCTCGCCGCCGCGGTGATCGCGTTGGCCGTCGCCGACCGACCCGGGGCCGCCATCGATAGGAAGGCGGTCCGCGACGCCTTCGCCAAGATCAAGAACGTGCCGAGCGTCATTTACGGCAAGGTCACCTTCAATCCCGCCACGCGCCGCGTCGACGATTTCCTCGGCGCCCGGCTCGTCATCAGGGGCGGGAAGCTCGTGGTGTGGGACGGCGCGATGCGGTAATATAGGGCCATGGGAGCGGCGCTTTCGCTGTGGATCGGGCAGACGGTCAACGGCCTGGTCCTCGGCAATGTTTACGCCCTCCTGGCCGCCGGGATTGCGCTCATCTTCGGAGTCGCCGGCCTGGTCAATTTCGCGCACGGCTCGGTGTACATGGTCGGCTCCTACGCCGGGTGGGTCGCGATCGCCCTCCTCGGCTGGCCGGTCTGGGCGGCATTGCCGGCCGCAGCCGCAGTCGGCGCGTTGGTAGGCCTCGCCCTCGAGCGCTTCGCCGTGCGGCCCTTCCTGAAGTCGGCCCAGATCGCTCCGCTATTGGCCACCATCGGCGCGGGCATGATCCCCGACAGCCTGGCCGAGATAGTCTTCTCGCCCAATCCCAAGTCCTTTCCCACCGTCGTCCTGCCGGCTCGGCGCTTCGAGCTGGGGCTCGTCTCGCTGGGCTTCATGGACCTCCTCATCGTGGGCGTGTGCGTGGCATGCGCGGTCTCTCTGTTCGTCCTGCTCAAGTTCAGCCGCGGCGGTCGCGCGCTGAGGGCCGCCGCCCAGGACGCCGACGCCGCGAGGCAGGTGGGCGTCCGGGTGGAGCGCGTCCACGCGGCGGCGTTCGCCCTCGCATCGGCCCTCGGCGCGTTGGCCGGCATCCTCATCGGGCTGTATTACAATTTCATCTCGCCGAGCTCGGGCTTCCAGGCCTCTCTCAAGGGGTTCACCGCCTGCGTGCTCGGCGGCCTGGGCAGCGTGCCGGCCGCGATGGCCGGCGGCCTCGTGCTCGGCCTGGGCGAGAGCTACGGCGTGGCGCTCTTCGGCTCGTCCGCCCGCGGCCTCGTGTCCTTCGCCTTTCTCCTCGCCGCGCTCTTCCTGAGGCCGAACGGGATTTTCGGGGGCGCAAGGAGCCAGGTCCGCGAGGCCCTCGTCGGGAGCTTCCTGCCCAAGGCGAAGGCTATCAAGGTCCCTGCCGCCCTCGCGCTGCCGATCATCGCCGCCGCAGCCGCGCTTCCGATCGTCGTGCGCTCGGGCTACGCGATCCAGATCCTGACCGGAGCGTGGATCTACGTGCTCTTCGCGCTCAGCATCAGCCTCGTGTCGGGCACGGCCGGGATCATGTCGCTGGGGCAGGCCGGCTTCATGGCGATCGGAGGCTACGCCTCGGGCCTCCTCACGCTGAAGGCGGGGTGGCCCTTCGCCGCCTCCTTCGTGACCGGCGGCCTCGCCGCCGCGATCCTCGGCAGCCTGCTCGCCTTCCCCGCGCTCAGGCTCAAGGGCTATTATATTTCCATCGCGACCCTGGGCATCGGCGAGATCGTCAACCAGGTGATCCTCAACTGGGACTCGTTGACCCTGCGCCCTGGGACTGGCCGGCATCCCCGCTCCACGGTTCTTCGGGGTCGAGATCGTCTCCGTCGGAGACTTCTACTACCTCAGTCTCGCCGTCCTAGCCCTCGCCCTGGCCGCCGCTTCGGCTCTGGGCAGCTCGCCGCTGGGCAGGACGGTCCGCGCGCTGAGGGAGGACGAGCCGGCCGCGAGATCGCTGGGCATCGACGCGCGCCGCTACAAGGCCCTCGTCTTCGCGGTCGGCGCTTTCTTCGCGGGGCTCGCGGGCGCGCTCACCGCTCACCTCTACACGTACATCAATTACGAGACGTTCGGGTCGAGCGTCTCGATCCTGGGCCTCACGATGGCGATCCTCGGCGGCCTGGGCAACTTCTGGGGCGCGATCCTCGGCGCGCTCGTCCTTTCGGCCCTGCCCGAGCTCCTGCGCTTCGCCGCCGACTACCGCTCTCTCCTCTACGGCCTCATCCTCATCGCCGTGCTCCGGTTCAGGCCCCAGGGCTTGCTCGGAAGCGAGTGATGATGGCCGCCCCGCTCGAGCAGGCGAGCGCCCGCCTCTTGGAGGCGCGAGGCCTCACGAAATCCTTTGGAGGAATACGGGCCTTGCGATCGCTCGACCTCTTCGCGATGGAGGGCGAGACTCTCGGCGTCATAGGCCCTAATGGCGCGGGCAAGACGACCCTTTTCGACCTTCTCGCGGGCTACGATCGGGCAGACTCGGGGAGCATTCTGTTCCGGGGACGCGACATCACCCGATTCGGTCCGGAGAGACGGGCCAGGGCGGGGCTCGCAAGGACCTTCCAGCACGGGCGCAGCTTCGCGAACTTGAGCGTCGAGGACAACATCCTCCTCGGCGCCCACGTAGACCGGATGGCTGCGCGGGCCGGAGTCCTCGGCGGCGCGGTCGAGCTAGCGCAAGCGCTGTTTCCCTTCGGCGCCTTCGCGAAAGAGGAGAAAGGCTTGAGGCTTCGCGCCAAGGCCATCGCCGAGCTCTTCGGGGAGCGCCTGGCCCCGCGGCTCGCCGACCCGGCGTACAGCCTTTCCTACGCCAACCGCCGCCGGCTCGAGATCGCCCGAGCCATCGCCGCGCGCCCGGCCATCCTCCTGCTCGACGAGCCGACCGCCGGGATGAACCCTAGCGAGACCGCCGAGATGCTCGACTTCCTCAGAAGCCTCAAGGCGAAGGGGCTGTCGATGATCGTGATCGAGCACAAGCTCTCGCTCATCATGAGGCTCGCCGACCGTGTCCTTGTGATGGACGAGGGAGTGAGGATCGCCGAGGGCCCGCCCGAGGCGGTAGCGATGGACCCTAAGGTGATAGAGGCTTATCTGGGCGGTCGGCGATGAGCGGCTCGCCGTAGGCGGAACCTGCGGTTCTAGCGGGTTTCCGGGAAGTCGATTATGTACGCAAGGCCGCCCTGGGCCTTGCGGCGGATCTGCGCGCCAAGCTGCGCCACGAGGGCTTCGATGAGCATGACGCCAATGCCGCCGCCGATTCGAGCCGAGCCCGTTCTTGAGGCGGTCTCATCGCCCGGACCTACTCCGTCGTCGGCCGCGCGCATCTCGAAGCGCGCTCCCTCGCGGCGGAGCGTCACTACGATCGTGCCTTCGTCCCGGTCCCGGAACGCGTGCTTCATCGAGTTCGCGACGATCTCGCCGACGATCAGCCCGATGGGCATGGCTCGCTCCACGGCGAACGCCACGCCGGAAGCATCGACCCGCGTCTCGACTTTGAGGCCTGGCCTCTGATAAGCCATGGCGATTTCCGTGACGAGGGACCGGAGGTAATCGTCCATATCGATATGAGCGATGTCCTGGTTGCTGTAGAGTCGCTCGTGCACGAGGGCCATGCTGAAGACACGGTTCCTCAGCGTCTTGAGCAGATCCTCGATCGTAGGATCGGCCGTCTCCGAGATCTGCATGTTGATGATGCTCGTGATCACTTGAAGGTTGTTCTTGACGCGATGGTGCACTTCCTTCAGCAGCATCTCCTTCTCGGCGAGCGAACTGGCGACGAGCCTTTCTTTTTCTTTCCTCTCCTGCACCTCGGCGGTCAACGCGCGATTGAGCTCCCGCAGGCCAAGGTCCTGGATGCGACCTCGACTCCGAGCCTCGAGTTGAAGGCCCTGAGGATCAGGATATAGGCGATCGCGGCGATCATGGCCGTCGCGAAGAGCGCGATGACCAGCCTGAACTTTCCCAAGTCGTACGGCCGGGGCCTTCGGAGCGTAGAGGAAGCCCTCGAGGGAATAGTTCGCCGGTATCGTGCCCAATCTGGCGTAGGTATCGCCGATATGCCGCCATCGGCCGGGATTCGTGAAACCGGTCGGGACGAATTTTGTGCACCATCAGGCCCTGG
>CAWHFT010000074.1:0-10723 GCA_963828175.1 uncultured Spirochaetota bacterium | reverse complement strand
ATCGGCTGCCGCGACGGCCGCCGGGCTCTGTCCGGTCACCATCGGCTGCGATGGCGGAGGCTCCATCCGCATTCCCGCGGGGCTCTGCGGAGTGGTGGGGCTCAAACCGACCTTCGGCCGCGTGAGCGAGGCGGGCGCGGTGCCCCTCGCCCCCAGCGTCGACGCGATCGGTCCCATCGGAGCTTCCGTCGAGGACGTCGCCTTGGCCTACGGCATCATGGCCGGCCCCGACGAACGCGACCTTCGCTCATGGATGCAGCCGCCGTCTCGTTGGCGGGCTGAACGAGACCAGCCTCGAAGGGCTCAGGCTGGGAGTCTACTCGCCCTGGTTCGACCACGCCACGCCCGATAGTAGCGGCCTGCCGGGCCATGCTGGACAGGCTCGTCCATGCGGGGACAAAGATAGTCGAGATCGAGCTGCCGGGTCTGGACGCGATGCGCGTCGCCCACGTGGTGACCATCCTGGGAGAAGAGGCGGCGAACCTCGAGGACAGGCGCGAGCACATAGGCGAGCTCGGCGCCCCGACGCGCGTATCGTGGACCCTGTCCAAGGGCTTCACCGCCGTGGATTTCATCCAGGCCCAACGCATACGAACGCAGGCGATCGCCACCTTCGCCGCGGTATTTCGGCAGGTCGACGCCATAATGACCCCGACGACGGCCATCACCGCGCCGCGCATTCCGGCCAAGGGCATCCCCCACGGCTGGTCCGACCTCGGCGCGACCACCGAGAAGATGCGCTATGCCTTCCAGGCCAACCTCACCGGGCTCCCCGCGATCAGCTTCCCCGTCGGCTACGATGCCGAAGGCCTCCCCATCGGGATGCAGGCCATGGGCGACTACTGGACCGAGGCCCTGCTCCTGCGCATCGCCCACGCCGCCGAGGGCCAGGCCGAGCTCAGGCGCCCCGTGACCTTCTTCGAGCTGCTGTAACAGGCTTATGCGGGCACGGTCTCATTGAGATGACAAGCGGCCGCATCGGGCGGCGGCACGGTCAGCGCCGATGGAGGCTCGGCCGTGACTGCTCGCGGAGTCGTCTGGAGCTCGGTCGACAATCCACCGAGGGCGGGCAGTCTACCCGCCTCGGTTGGCCATGTTGCCCCCTTAACGGCAGCCCGTTTTAGCGAGCCAGCTCCAGGACCTTGCGCACGGCCGCGCGATCGAGCTTCACGAAATTGCCGACGGTGCGCCTCCCGCCGTCGGTGCATTTCGAGGCCATCTCGTCCAGGCGCTCGGTCCCGACGCCGGTGCCGGGGCCGACCTTGAGCTCCGATAGCTTCGTGCCGAGCCCCAGCGAGAGGAAGAACGTCTCGAGGCGCCGGATGCCTTCCCTCGCCGTGGCCTCGGGATCGCAGAAAGTCCATTCGACGTTCCAGACCCGCGCGGCCCACTGGGCGAAGCGGGAAACATCGCGGCTCAGGGTGTGCTTCATCCACGCGGGGAAGACCACCGCGAGGCCGGCGCCGTGGGCGACGTCGTAGATGCCCCAGATCTCGTGCTCGATGTCGTGCGACGCCCAGTCGCCGACCCGGCCCGTATTGAGAAGGTTGTTGTGCGCGATCGTGCCCGCCCACATGAACTCCGACCACGCGTCGTAATCCTTGGGTTCGCGAGGACGAGGGGCGCCTTGAGCGAGATCGTCTTCATCGTCGCCTCGAGCAGGCGGTCGGTGAAATCGACGTGTTCGACGTCCGTGAAATAGCGCTCCATGAGGTGGGCCATGATGTCGGCGGCGCCGCAGGCGACCTGGAATGGCGGCAGCGTGAACGCCAGCTCGGGATCGAGGATCGAGAATCGCGGATAGAGCAGCTCGGAGTTGACCGCGCGCTTGAGCTGCCCCTCCTCGTTGGTGATGACGGTGCCCGTGCTCGACTCGCTGCCCGCCGCGGGTATCGTCAGGACGGTGCCGATGGGCAAGCGCCGCGTCGGGCTCGCCCTTGCCGAGGTAGAAGTCCCACACGTCCCCGTCGATGACGGCGCCCATCGCGATGGCCTTGGCCGAGTCGATGACGCTGCCGCCGCCGACGGCGAGCACGAGGCCAAGGCCCTTTCCCTTGCAGAGGCGGACCCCTCGCGCACGAGGCTCAGCCGCGGATTCGGCTTGACGCCGCCGAGCTCGACGTACTCGACGCCGGCGCTCTTGAGCGAGGAAGTCACGCGGCCGTACAGACCCGAAGCCTTGATGCTGCCGCCGCCGAAATGCAGCAGGACCTTCTTGGAGTAGGCGGCCGTCTCGGCCCCGACCCGCGCCTCCGTGCCGCGGCCGAACACGATCTTGGTCGGATTCCTGAAGTCGAAATTGTCCATGATTTCCCCCTTATCTGGGCTTCGTCGTCTCGCGGACGACGAGCCGCGGTTCCATGACGATAGTTCGCTTGCGAGGATTCGCGCCGTCGATCAGGCGTAGGAGGAGCCTAGCGCTCTCCTTGCCCATCTCGAAGGCAGGCTGGGCCACCGTGGTGAGAGGCGGCTCGACGAGGCGGGCGGGCTCGACGTCGTCGAAGCCGACGACCTCGACGTCGGCCGGTACGCGCAGCCCGGCGCGCTTGAGCGAGCGCACAGCCCCGATGGCCATCATGTCGTTGGCGGCGAAGACGGCGTCGAACGGCGGCGGCGCGCCGGCGGCACCGAGGACGGCAGCGACCGCCGACTCCCCGCTCGCGACCGAGTAGTCACCCTCCCCGACGAGGATGGAGGCGGGGTCGCGGCCGAAGTTTCGGAAGGCTTCCTCGACGCCCTCCCGGCGGAGCTTGGAGACCGAGAGCCCCTCGGGGCCGTTGATGAAAAGGAGGCGCCTCGCCCCTCCCTCGAGCAGGTAGGCCGCCGCCATCCTCGCCCCCTCGCGGTTGTCCACGAAGACCCCCGCCCAGGAGGGCCTCGCCTCGATGATGCGGTCCAGAAGGACGTAGGGGACGGAGCGCTTGTCCAGGAGGTCGAGCTGGCAATCGCAGTCCGAGATGGTCGAATTGAGGATCACGCCGTCGACGCGCTTCTCGAGGAGCATGCGGAGGTGCTCTTTCTCCTTGAGGATGTCCCGGTCCGAGTCGCAGAGGAAAAGACCGTAGCCGCGGCTGCGCAGGGCGTCCTCGATCCCGCGTGATGAGCAGGGGCGCGAAAGGATCGGCGACGTCGGGGATGACGAGGCCGATCGAGGCGGACTTGCCGGTGGCGAGACCTCGGGCGAAGCCGGAGGGGGCGAAGTCCAGCTTCGCTATGAGGGCTTTCACGCGCTCCCGCGTTTCGGCCCCGACGCCCTGAGCGCTCTCGTTGATCACGCGAGAGACCGTGGCCTTCGAAACCCCGGCTTCCTTCGCGATGTCCGCTATCGTCGTTCTCAAGATGCCTCGCTGAGTAACCGGTTTACGAAACCGGTTACTCAGGATATCATCGACATCGATCCGAATCAAGCACGAGCGGAGGAGCGATAATGAGCCAAAACCAAAGACCGTACCGACACGTCGTCCTGTTCAAGTTTCGAGAGAAGACCGCCGAAACGACCTTGCGCGAGATCGAACGGGCCTTCGCCGCCTTTGCCGCGAAATTGCCGTTCGTCACGGGCTTCGAGTGGGGCCTCAACTCGAGCCCTGAAAAGCTCGACCACGGCTATACTCACTGCTTCATAGTCAGCTTCCGCGACGAGGCCGGTCGCGACGCCTACCTGCCGCATCCCGAGCACCAGGCGTTCGTCCGCGACTACCTCGACCCGAATTTGGAGGAAGTCTGCGTCGTGGATTTCAAAGTCGAGGCGTGAGGCGGCGACCGACGACGACTGCGCTTTGGAAGAGGGAGCGCGAGGGGGAAACTTTTTAGAAAGGTTTCCCTCTCGCTCGATCCCTGACTAGATTTGACCGGATACGTATGGTGCGGAGGGGAAACAGGACATGAGAAAGGTCGCGGCCGTGGTTTCGACCGTTGCGGCCGCTCTCGCGCTCGCCGCCCTCGCGGCCGTTCTGGTATCGGCGCGGGCTTCGGGCCGGGCCGCCGCCCGTCTCTCGGCGGAGATGCCCTCGGCGCGGCCGCCCGAGGAGGCTCCGGTCGAGCCGCTGTCCGGCCCGCCCGTCATCGCCATACAGGCCGGCCATTGGGACGCGGAGGGCCTGCCCGACGAGCTCGCGAAGCTGAGGACCAGCACGGGGGCTTCCTACGGCACGTTCCGGGAAGTCGACATTAACCGAAGCGTGTCCTCGGCGCTCGTGAAGCTGATCGGGACCGAGGGCTGGAAGGCCATCTTCCTGCCTTCGACGGTCCCGCCGGGGCTGCGAGCGGACGCCTTCGTCGCGATCCACGCCGATTGGGCCGACTCCCCCGCCAAGCGCGGGTGGAAGGTCGCCCCGCCGTGGAGGGCGAGCCCGGAGAGCAAGCTCCTCGCCAGATCGATCGCCGAGAGCTTCTCGTCGGACAAGGCGCTTCTCGAGGACTCAGGCGGCGTCACCATCGGCATGCGCGGCTACTACGCCTTCAGCTATCGACGTTTCGAGCATACGATCAGCCCCTTCACGCCCGCCGTCGTGCTCGAGCTCGGCTTCATCACCAACGCGGCCGAGCGGCAGTCCCTCTCGACGCGCCCCGAATACTGGGCGACTCTCGTCCTGCGCGGCCTCGAGACCTACGTGGCCGCCGAGGACCGGACGCGTACCGACGACTTCAGGCCGGTCGTCTACTCGTGGGTGGCCGCGAAGGACGACTCGAGCAACGCGCGAGAGGAGGCTTCGGGCGATTCGAGGAAGCTGTGGCCGCTCCAGGTGGGCAAGGCCCTGATGCCGGTCGACGAGTCGGGCGATTGGCTCGAGGTCTTCCTGGCCCGGCAGCGCGCGACGGGCTGGGTACTCAAGACCGAGCTCGAGCCGGCTCCCGCGCCTTACCGCCCCTTCCCCTCGCCGACGAGTTCCGATCGATAGGAGTGTGAAATGGACAGACGCAGATTGGGAAAGAACGGGATCGAGGTTACGGCAATCGGCTTGGGCACGTGGCAGTTCTCGAAGGGGAATGGGTTCGCGGGCGCCTACTGGAAGAGCCTGGACGACGCGACGACCTCGGGCGTCGTAAAGGCGGCCCTGGACGGCGGCATCGATTGGTTCGACACGGCCGAGCTATACGGATGGGGCAATTCGGAGCGGAGCCTCGCGGGCGCACTATCTTCGCTGGGCGTCGCGCCGGGCTCGGTGCGGGTCGCCACCAAATGGTGGCCCCTCGGCCGGACCTACCGCAGCGTCGGCAGGACGATCGGCGAGCGGATCGCTTGCCTGTCCCCCTACCCCATCGACCTCTACCAGATCCACCAGCCCTTCGGCTTCTCGAGCGTGAAGAACGAAGTGGGCGCGATGGGCGATCTCGTCGAGGCCGGGAAGGTGAAGGCGGTCGGCGTCAGCAACTTCGGCGCGGCCGACATGGGAAAGGCCCATGCCGTCCTCGCGAAGCGCGGGATCGCGCTCGCCACGAACCAGGTGCGGATCAGCCTGTTCGACCGGTCGATCGAGCGCAACGGCGTCCTCGAGGCGGCGCGTCGGCTGGGCGTCACGCTCATCGCGTATTCGCCGCTCGCGCAGGGGATCCTCACCGGCCGGTTCCACGACGACCCCGGAGCGGCCGCCTCGATCACGAGAGCGCGCCGCATGTCGGGCACGATCACGCCGCGCACGATCGCGCGAACGGCGCCCCTGGTGGCCGAGCTCAAGAAGGTGGCGGCCGCGCACGGCGCCACCGCGAGCCAGGTCGCGCTCTGCTGGACCGTGAGCTTCTGGGGCGAGACGGTCGTGGCGATACCAGGGGCGTCCAAGCCATCGCAAGCCGCCGAGGCGGCCGGCGCGATGAAGCTTTCGCTCTCGAAGGCCGAGCTCGACTCGATCGATGCCGCATCGCGCGGGATCTAGCTAGCCCCTCTTCCGGTATTCGCTCGGAGTCAGCCCCGTAGCCTTGATGAAGGCGGCGTTGAAGGTCGACTTCGAGTTGAAGCCCGATTCGAAGGCGATATCCAGAATGGTGGTCTTGGGCTCTCCCAGGAGACACCTCTTCGCGCGCTCGATCCGCAGCCCGTTGACGTAAACGGGGAAGGGAACCCCCATGCGGGAGTTGAGGAGCTCGGAGACCTGCGGCGCGCGCATGCGCAGGCGCTCGGCCAGGGCCTCGAGGCTCAGGTCGGAGTCGCGGTAAAGCTCCTCCTCGTCCATCAGCCGCCTCATCGCGACTATTCTCTCTTCGACGCTCACGTTCCCGAGCCGCGATTTCTCGTAGCGGATCTTGGCCGCCTGGGACTCGAGCAGGCGGAAGGTGCCCGGCGAGCGGAAGGCGATGAGCGTCATCGTGAAAATGGAGACGATGAGGACCAGCCAGAGGACGTAGAGCCCGGGGTTGAAGTCGAAGAGCTGGAAGACCAGCATGCAGCCGATGAGCGCCACATCGGCGCAAACGAGGAAGAAGAAAACGCGCAGTCCGGTCGGCAGGGCGCACAGCGGCCGAAGCTCCCGCGCCTCGAAGACCGCGATGGCGAGATAGGTGGCGAAGAGCCATCCGTAGGCCGCCGCGTATGGGAAGCGCAATGCGGCGCCCGCGACGAGGAGCGTCAGGGCAGTCGCGAGGACGATGCCCGTCCCCGCTCGTATGGCCGTCAGGAGGCGCCGGGCACTGGCCCTCGCGCCGAAGCACTCGAGCGCGAAGGCCGACCCGATAGGCGACAGGAGGACCATGGGCACGAGCGCGACCGCATTGACCGCGATGCCCTGATTGTAGTAATAGCAGCCGATTCCGCCAGCGACGCACATGGCCCCAAAGTCGATCAGCAGGGCCGCGCTGGCGAAATGCACGTGCCTTTTTTTCTTGAGCGCGAGCACGGCGATCCCCAGGTGGATGAAGAGAACACCGTAGGAGAAGATGGCGACGGTCGTCGCCCAATACAGGACCATCGGCCTATTGTATCCATGGCGGCGCTGGGATGTATACTCGCGGCATGATCGCACGGAAATTTCCCGAAGGCTTCCTGTGGGGCGCCGCGACTTCGGCCTATCAGGCCGAGGGCGCCTGGAACGAGGACGGCAAGGGCGAGAGCGTCTGGGACCGCTACGCCCATTCTCCCGGCCGAATCAAAGGCGGCGACAATGGCGACGTCGCCTGCGACCACTACCACCGCATGCCAGCCGACGTCGGGCTCATGAAGGAGCTCGGGCTTAAGGCTTACCGCTTCTCAATAGCGTGGACGCGCGTCCTACCGGCGGGGGTCGGCCCTATCAATACGAAGGGGCTCGATTTCTACGATCGCCTCGTCGACGCCCTCTGCAAGGCGGGCATTGCGCCCAATGCGACGCTCGACCACTGGGACTTCCCCCAGGCGCTGCAGGACAGGGGCGGGTGGGAGAACCGAGACTCGGCCGACTGGTTCGCCGACTACGCCCGAGTCGTCTTCGAGCGGCTCGGCGACCGCGTCGCGATGTGGGCGACCCACAACGAGCCGTTCATCGTGGCATCGGGCTACGCAGGCGGCGACTTCGCGCCCGGCCTCGCCGACGCGGCCGCGGGCTACCGCGTCGTCCACAGCCTCAATCGCGGCCACGGAACGGCAGTCGACGCCTTCCGCGCCGGCGGCCGGAGCGGCCCCTTCGCGGGGAGGATCGGCATCGTGCTGGACATACACCACATCGTCCCGGCCACCGATTCCGAGGAGGATGGCCTGGCCTGCGAGCGTGCGCTGGACAACGCGCAAAACGTCTTCCTCCATCCGATCTTCCTCGGCGAGTACCCCGAGGGCCTGGTACGCTGGCTCGGCGATCTCGCTCCGCGGCCGCGCGAAGGCGACATGGCACTCTGCTCGCGGCCGATCGACTTCCTCGGCATGAACCACTACTTCACGCAAGAGACGCGCTACTCCGCGAGGGGAGGCCTGCTCAAGCTCCAGCAGAGCTTCCTTTCCGAGCCGGGCATGGGGACTACCGCCCTCGGCTGGGGCATCAACCCGAGCGGGCTTGACATCGGCTCTTGTCGCGCATCGCGCCCGTCGTCGGCGACACGCCGATCTACATCACCGAGAACGGCTGCGCGATGCGCGACGAGCCCGACGAGACAGGCTTCGTCGCCGATCGAGGCCGCGCCAACTACTTGCGGCGGCACCTCATCGCCCTGCACGAGGCCATCGAGGCGGGGGCGAAGGTGCGGGGCTACTTCGTCTGGAGCCTCATGGACAACTTCGAGTGGGCCCACGGCTACGAGCCGCGCTTCGGCCTCGTGCGCGTGGACTACGCCACGCAGGCGAGGACGCCCAAGCTGAGCGCGCGCTGGTACGCCGACGTGATAGCGGGCAACGCGGTGGGAGAGTAGGCCCGCCCTCCCTGTCGGACATAATGATCAGAAAGTGTCACAGACGGCGGCATCAGGGGAGGGCTCCAAGATGATGATCATGCAAAACCACATTGACGAAAGGTAGTCTGCTGGTAAAATGGCTGGCGATGGAGGAGAGTTCCCCGTGGCCAAAGAGAATCATGAGTCAAATGGGAAATCCCGGCTAATATGATTGACCATCCCAACCGAAACACCAGGAAGATCCAGAATGAACAGGCCCTTAGCTGGATGCCGACCTTTGGCGTCTTCGTGCTCCTTTTCGCAATATTCTCTGTATTCGCGCGTAATTTTTTCACTGTTCGCAGCGTTCTCAACCTTCTCATTCAAACGAGCACCTTCACCATTGTAAGCATCGGCTCGGCCATAGTTTTGATTGTCGGAGGCATCGACTTCTCTCTCGGGGCGGTGGTCGTGCTTGCGGGGGTCGGCGTCGTCGTAGCTGCCGTGACGGGAATCCCTATCTGGATATCGATGATTTTAGCCGTCAGTCTTGGCGTAATTATCGGCTTCGTGAATGGGATTCTGGTCGCCAAAGTACACTTGCCCTCTTTTATCACCACCTTGGGTATGTCGATTCTCATCTACGGCTCGTTAGGGGCAGTCGGCGCTTATTTCTCGAAGCATCCCGCTCCCTTCCCGCTTCCAAACAGCCTTGGGGAACTTGCTAGCGTCCCAGTTTTTAAGATATTTTCACATAATGCGGCCGGGGCGCCCACTGTGATCTTCCCCGGTATTTCATGGATTGTCATCATTATGGTTCTCGTTGCGACGTTCTTTCATCTTATCATAACAAAAACCAGGGTCGGCCGATACTTCTACCTGATCGGTTCGAATCAAGAGACTGCTCGGTTCTCCGGAATACGGGTTGTTCGCGTTAAAATATTGGCCTATGTCCTCGCCGGCTTGCTGGCGGGTATCGTCGGGGTCTTGCTCGCGTCTCGCATGATGGGTCCGCCTGGCGCTGGGCCAGGCTATGAGGTTATTGGGATCATCTGCGCGATGATAGGCGGGGCAAGCCTTTCGGGAGGCCGGGGCAGCGTTGTCGGAACCGTGATCGGATCATTTATTCTGTCAACTCTAAGCATGGGCTTGACGATGATGAACACCGACAAGGAGTATATACCTATACTGCTCAATGGATTGATTGTCCTTTTCACCGTATGGTTGGACCAACTGCGGATCAGTAAGTAATGCTGCGATTACCATCGTCAAAAAAAAGCAGAACAATCTCTTTCTTAGCGCTGGTATTTGCGGCCCTCGTAGGTCTGGCCCTCGGCCTGCCGAGTCTCGTTTTAAGCTCTGGAATTCCAGTGCAAAGCCAAGGCAGAAACGGTGCATCTCCTACGGATCAACAGCAGGACCTAAGTTTCGCGGAGCATCCCTGGATACAGCCTTTCCTTTTTGCGATCTTGGCTTCAATTTTTTTCGTAATTATCTTCGTGTCGATTAAACAGATTGGCAAAAAGGAGATGCGCTCGATTTTCGGTTCCGTTTTGAAGATTATGGCTTTGGCCGTTTCGCTGGGATTCCTGCTTTGGGTTCTAACCCCTCGATCCGACGCCCATATAATCGCGGAAGCGGCTGGGCTGCCCGACCAACCGGCCGCCGCCAATATGGCGTCCGCCTACGCCAAGCTCCCCGTTTACCTCCTTGCGGTCCTCCTGGCGGCTGCGCTCTGCCTGCTCGTGCTCTGGCGAATCGCCCGGGGAAGGCTCCCCCCGATAAGCTCGGCTCATCTAGTCGGAATGGAGGCCAGGAAGGCGAAGCAAAGCCTCATTGAAGGAGAAGATCCGCGCGCTGTCATCATCCGCTGTTATAGGCGGATGTGCGCGCAGCTTCGGCGCGGGCGGAACATAGAGAGGGAAGCGGCGATGACTGCTGGAGAATTCGTGGACTCGCTCGTCGCTGCCGGCGCTCCCGGCGACAGTGTCCGCAAATTGACCGCTCTTTTCGAGGCGGCGCGGTATGGCTCTTTGGAGCCTCGGGCCGATGAGGGAACGAAGGATGATCTATTGCCTGGACGAAGTCATGCGACACCTCCTCGACGAAGGCGAGGCGCAGAGGCCGAAGCGTGTCTAGCCGCAGGATCGGGCTAGCGGCCGCTCTCGCGGTCGTGGGCGGTATCTCGATTCTCGTCTCGATCGCCGCGGGGGAGGAGCGGACCCTCCTCATGAGCTCGATAGCGGGTCCTGTGGGACGCTCTTATAGCAGGCATCTCGCTAGTTTTCTCTTTTGCCTCATCCCCTCGAAGTCCACCAGGCCGTTCGAGGAGCCTTCTCTGAGAGGCGCATCCATGCGATCCATCGAGAACTGGCTAATACAGATTCAGGTCGAGCTGCCGAGCGTCGCATCGACGAAGGCGCTCAGACGCAGAGTTTGCCCGACTTCTCGTGATCAT
>CAWHFT010000073.1:0-15599 GCA_963828175.1 uncultured Spirochaetota bacterium | reverse complement strand
GCGTCCGAGAGGGACCGTGCAAGGACTTCCCCCGACAAGCCTGGGAAGGCGGCGGAGAGGATGTAGGGTGAGTACCGGTCGTCGCCCGGCCGCCTGCCCAGGGGCAGGGAGAGAGCGCCGGGTATGGAGGCGATGCCGGCAAGGAGCCTCGCCTCGAGGTCCCGGGCCCGACGTGAGCGTCGCGCAAAATTGGCGCGAGCCGAGGACGCGGCGGCCGCGAAAGCCCAGGCCCCCTGGAGACTCTCGGTGCCGGGACGCAGCGCCGCTCCTGCCCGCCTCCGACCGCGAGCGGCTCGAGGCTCGCCGCGCCCGTCCCGTGCGTGGCGGGCGGATCCACAGGGCGCCGATCCCGCGGGGGCCACGCAGCTTATGCGCCGAGAAGGCCGCCGAGAGCGCGCCCACGGCGGCGGGATCGAACTCGATCTTGCCGAGAGCCTGGACGGCATCGACATGGAGGCGGGGGGCCGCGCGGCCGAAAGCGGCCGCGGCTGGAGATCGCCGAGGCGATCTCGCGTATCGGCTGGATCGCTCCCGTCTCGTTGTTGACGGCCATGACCGCGACGAGGGCCGCTGTCCTTCTCGACGGCGGCGCCTATCTTGCGCGGGTCCACCCTGCCGTCGGACTCGGGAGCGACGAAAGCTGACGCCGATGCCGAGCGACTTGAGGAGGAGGGCCTCCTCGTAGACGGCGGCATGCTCGATCTCCGTGGTGACGAGATGGAGACGCTTGATGCTCCCGTCGCGGCGAGCGTTCAGCGCCGACCGCAGCAGGGCGAAGAGGGGGATGCCGTCGGCTTCGGTGCCGCCGCTCGTAAAGACGAGCCTCCCCAGCGAAGCCTCGGGGCGACTACGCCGTCGCGGCGCCGGCCGGCGCCGGTCGAGATGGCGGCCGCGAGCCTCTGCCGCGCCTCCTCGAGCTTGGCTCTGGCCGCGGAGCCGAGCGCGTGTCTGCTCGAAGGATTGCCGAACTCTTCGGCCGCGACGCGCGCCGCCTCGGCGAGGATCTCGGGCTCGGGCGGCGACGTCGCCGCCCAGTCGAGGTAGACCATGGCTAGAACTGCGATCTTCGGTCGGGGATGCTGCTGCGGCTCCTGCCGGAGGCGGCGAAGGCCGGGTCGAGATAGAGCGCGCAGAAGCAATGGCCGTGCTCCTCCACGTCCTTCCATGCGGGCGCGCAGGGGCAGATGATCTTGGCGTCGGCCTCGCGCGAGCCGTCCGAGTCGCGGCAAGGGCAGAGGAAATAACCGTAACGGTTCCAGTTGGTGTTGAGGCCTTCCACGAGGTCCTTGGTGAACTCCGCGTCGGGGTTGAGTGCCCAGCCCTGCTTCTTCGCCACCATGGTGGCGAAGGTCATGGTCTGCTCGAAGCTTTTAGGTGCCATGGCGCTTCTCCCGTCAGAGTCCGAGGGTCTTGACCCAATCGGGCTCGATGAAGCCGACCAAGGGCTTCTCGCCGTCGATGACCGCGAAGGGAAAGGCCACGTCCGATCTTGTAGCGCTCCTTGAGCGCCTTTTTGGCCTCGTTCTTGGTCTCGAGGGGAACGTGATCCATGTAGACGTATCGGTAGGCGACGCCCTTCGAGTTGAGGAAGGCCATCGCGCGCTTGCAGAAGCCGCAGGTGGACAAGGCGTAGACGGTGATCTCATGGTCCGAGCGATCCCCCGGCACGTCGGTATAGGTCAGTGTTATCGAGCATGGTACCTCCTTGCGCAAGATAGCGGCGAGCGCCAACGTCGCCGCTCAAGTATACTTCAATCGATGCTCGTTGATAAATAGGCCGCTTTCGGCTAGCATGGCCGGATGCGCGATCCCTCCCTTATCCGGAATTTCTGCATCATCGCCCATATCGATCACGGCAAGTCGACGCTCGCCGACCGCTTCATCGAGAAGGCGACCGGGTGATCGACGCGCGGAAGATGCAGGATCAGATGCTCGACAACATGGACATCGAGCGCGAGCGCGGGATCACGATCAAGAGCCAGGCTGTCGCCCTCGAGTACGCGGCCAAGGACGGCAAGACCTATACCCTCAATCTCGTCGACACGCCCGGCCACGTCGATTTCTCCTACGAGGTCTCGCGGGCCATCTCCTCCTGCGAGGGGGCCCTCCTGCTCATCGACGCCACGCAGGGCGTCGAGGCCCAGACTCTCTCGAACATGTACATGGCGCTCGAGCACGACCTCGAGATCATCCCGGTCATCAACAAGATCGACATGCCGTCGGCCGATCCCGACGAGATCCGACGGCAGATCGAGCGCGACCTCGGCCTCGACCCCGGACGGCGCCCTCCTCGTATCCGGCGCGCTTCGGCACCGGCGTCGACGAGCTCTTCGAGGCCGATCGTCAAGCGCGTGCCCGCGCCGCAAGGCGATCCGCGGCCGACCCGCTCCAGGCCCTCATCTTCGACTCGCATCTACGATCCCTACCGCGGCGTAGTCGTCGCACCTCCGAGTCTTCGGCGGCTCCATCGTGCCGGGTCAGAAGATACGGCTCATGTACAACGACTCCGAGTACGCGGTCGAGGAAGACGGGTCAGTTTCGCATAACGCTCGCCAAGACGCGACGGCCTCAATTCGGGCTCGGTCGGCTACATCATCGCCGGGATCAAGACGCATCTCCGACGTGCGGGTCGGCGACACGATCACGCGACGCCGACCCGCCCTGCGCCTCGCCGCTGCCCGGGCTTCCGCGAGGTCAAGCCGGTCGTCTTCTCCTCGATCTACCCGATGGACGCCGCCGATTACGACGAGTTCAAGGTGGCCGTCGAGAAGCTCAAGCTCAACGACGCCTCCCTGATCTACGAGAAGGACAGCTCCCTCGGCCCTGGGCTTCGGCTTCCGCTGCGGCTTCCTCGGCCTCCTGCATCTCGAGGTCGTGCAGGAGCGCCTCGGAGCGCGAATACGACCAAGCGCATCATCCTTACCGCGCCCAGCGTCCGCTACAAGCTCAAGCTCACGACGGGCGAGACGCGTCTTCATCGACAACCCCTCCGACTATCCCGATCCCGGCGCAGGATCGACGACGCGGAGGAGCCCTACATCAAGGCGCAGATCATCACTCCCCTGGCGTATATCGGCAACCTCATCACGCTGTGCATGGACAAGCGCGGCGCGCAGACCTCATTCACCCACCTCGACGAGAAGCGCGTCGAGCTCTGCTTCGAGATGCCCCTCGGCGAGGTCCTCTTCGACTTCTACGACAAGCTCAAGTCGACGAGCCGCGGCTACGCGAGCTTCGACTACGACATCATCGGCTATCGCCCCACGAAGCTCGCCAAGCTGGACATCCTCATCAACGGCAAACCGGTCGACGCCTTCTCGCAGCTGGTCTACGAGCCGAGCGCCTACGAGCGCGGCGAGGAACGTCTGCGAGCGCCTTTCGCGGGCCATTCCGCGGCAGCAGTTCAAGGTGCCCATCCAGGGCTCCATCGGCTCCAAGGTCATCGCGCGAGAGACGATCAATCCCCTGCGCAAGGACGTCCTGGCCAAGTGCTACGGCGGCGACATCTCGCGCAAGCGCAAGCTCCTCGAAAAGCAGAAAGAGGGCAAGAAGCGGATGAAGATGGTGGGCGACGTCGAGCTTCCGCAAGAAGCGTTCCTCGCGGTACTCAGGACCGACGAAGACGCGGAACACAAGGACCACTAGGGGTCCGCGGCGACGATGCGCTGCCTCCAAGCGTTAGCCGAGCGAGGCGGCCAGCTCCCCGAGGCGGTACGACCAGTAGTCGGCCTGGACCGCGAGCCGATTGAGGAAGTCCTGGGGAAGGTCCGCCGCTCGATCCTGGTCCGGAAAGGGCCAGAAGAGGTAATCCGATTCGGCGACGAGGCGGCCCAGCTCTTCCGCCCCGACCATCCTGCGGCCCCGCAGAGCCCCCTTAAGGACGCCGAGCCGGTCGAGTTCGCCGCCGATCACGGCCGCCGCGACTTTCGCGCCGCGCTCGGCGCGACTGCCCCATGGCACCAGAGCTTCGTCCGCGCCGCCCGCCGCTGTTCCCGCGGCGAGCCCCTCTCGGCCGTCGGCAAAGGCGGCCGCGACGAGCGACTGGGCCTCGGCGAGGCCTATGCCCCGGCCGCCGATGGAGGGGCCGCGTCCTTCGCCGTAGCCGGCGCGCAAGTCGTAGAGCGGCGCCTTGCCGGCGCCCGAGGCGGCGCCCGAGGCGAGTAAGGCAGCGTAGGAGACGAGCGTAGGGTCGGAGAGGAGTCCTCGTGGGCTGGCTTCGGCTCCGCCCTCGAGTCGGAGCGTGCGCTCACGGAAGCTCACCGCGAACTGTCCCGGCCAACGCGTTAGGCGATCCAGCTTGCGCTCTTCGACCAGCAGGCTCGGACAGCCGCGAGCGTGCGTCTTTCCCGGCTCGAAGCTGAAGTCCAGGCCCGTCGCCAGGAGCGGGCCCCGCGCGAGGGCGCTTGCGAGGTGCGCGGCGTGCACGCCGACCGACCCGAGCGGCGGCGCTCCGAAGAAGGGAATCCCCGCTTTCCAGAGGGCGGACTCGATCCTCGCCAGGGTGGGGCTCGGGGTGATCCGCACGAGGCTCAGGTGTTTGGGGCCGCGTACCGCCCTGAAGGAAGCGGGATGGGAAGATAGGTCTCGCGACGAGGCGACCGGACGGGAGCCGAGGCAGGTGAAGTCCGCCAGGTTGTGGGCCTGTCCCTCGAGGCAGACGGCGAGGTCGGGCTCGATTCCCGCCGACAGCAGGGTGCCCAAGGCGGTATCGCAGGCGACCACGCCCAGGCGCGCTCCCGGAAGATCGGATGAAGCCCAGGGCCGCCTCGAGTGACGGCCCCGCCCCGCATACCACGACGGCGCCAGGGAAGCGCGGACAGGGGCTCCGGCGCGATGCTCGGGCAGAGCCGCGAGATTGTCGAAGATGTTCTTGGCCCATCGGTCGCCGAGGACCATGAGGGCCGCCCGGTTGCGCCACGAGGCCTCGAATTCCGAGCGCAGGGCGGCGGCCATCGCCTCGTAGGCTGCGGCATGGAGCGCCGCTCCCCCCGAGAGAGCGACCATCGTGCAGGTCCTGAAAGCGCCGAGGCCCAGCGCGAGCCCCAAGCCACGCGCGGCCTCGACGGCTTCCTCGGGGGACGACGCCTCGACGAAGGCGACCCGTCTCTCCACGGCAAGCTCGTGCGGGCGCGTCGTGCGGGCGAGGGCGGCGAGCTCGCCTTCCGCCTCGACGCAGAGCAGCGCGCTGCCCGGGCCCATGGCGTCCAGGATTTCGGGGACTCCGTACCAGAGCAGAGGAGACGGCGCGAGGATGAGGCGGGAAGGGCCCCTTTCGCACGAGGCCGCGACCTTTTGCGGCAGACTTGCGCGGCTCGCGCTCCGAATAGAGAGCGCGTCCCCGAAAGCGTACGGAAAGGCCCCCCGGCGTCTCGAAGACGAGGGGGGCCTCTGCGTCGCTCATCGCGCCTATCAGTTGGTCTTGGCCGCCGGCGACGGCTGGAAATACTTGAAGAACACCTTGCTGAAGTCGTCCGCGAGGAGGGGGCTCTTCATGAAGAGGTCGTGGGCCTCGGTCTGCGCCCTCTTGCCGAAGAAGCGGGGTACAGATATTCGATCATGCCCGAATCGTCGTCCTTGGCGAGACCAGCCTCCTTGACCTTGAGGACGAGGACCTTGTCGCCGAGGACGAAGGGCTCGGAGACCGCGCCCGGGGCTGAGAGAAAAGGCGGCGGTGAGGAACTTCTCGCTCGTGGAGGCGCCGGAGAGACTCGGGATCGTCGGAAGGAGCTACTGCCTTGAACAGTGGCATGCTCTGACCGAAGGACGGGATATATACGGTAAGGTCGCCATAGTTGATGCGGGAAGGGCCCTACGGTCTTGACGGGCGACGCCCGCCTTCTTGGCCGCGGCCTCGAAGCCCTCGCTTCCGACGGCGGCGATTTCCTTGGCCTTGGCGATGGCCCAATCCTCCATGGCGCCGCGCTCGCGCCTGGTCATGTAGTCGCGGACGGCGGCGAGCGCAGCGGCCTGAGACAAGTCGGCGGGCGCGACGTCGGCGTCGGCCCTGTAGAAGGCCCATGCTCCCGCGGCGGTCTTGAGGACGGGCGACAGCTCGCCGGACTTGAGCGAAGCCAGCTTCTCGGCGTCGTCCTTGGAGGCGAGCTGGGCCGAGATCTCGTTGAAGTACCTGGGGCCGGCGGCTCCGCCCTTTTGCGCGTACGCGTCCTTGGAGCTCGCCTTGGCCGCGTCCTCGAAGGTGGTCTTCTTGGCCTTGACGTTGTCGAGGAGCTTTTGCGCGTCGGCCTGGCTCGAGGTGACAGTGACGCTGGAGAGGCTAAGGCTGCGGAACAGATCGGCATGGGCCTTGCCCCAGATCGCGACCTCCGAGTCGGGATAGGCGGAAGGGGATAGGCCATGTACTCGACCGTCCTCGTGTCCTTGGCCATATCCTTGACGAAGGCGATCTCCTGGCTGCTCGGGCTGACGCCCAGCACGTCGTGAAGTAGTCTCGGTACAGGCTGATCGTCGCGGATTTGGTTGCGCACGTTGAGCTTTTCGTGCGAGGGACGCGTCGTGGTAGTGCTGCGCCGAGAACTTGCCGTTCTCCTGGAAGGCCGGGCTTCGCCGCTACTTTGGTGTCGAGCCAATCCTCGGTAACCGAGTCCCCTGCCTTCGTCGCGGTGTCGATGGCCGCCATGCGGAGCACCGTCCTTTCGAAGGCGCCTCGATAGACCTGGTAGGCCAAGAGCTGATAGTTGTCCTGGGTGACCCCTGCTGACGGAAACGATCGTTGAGCTCGCGCACCTGCTGGTACATGTAGGAATCTTGGCTGTACATGATCGGCTTGCCTCGTAGCTGCCGAAGTCGAGGGAGCGGCCGTTGCCCGAAACCAAGGAGGCGCTGCCGCCGCCCATGGGAAGAATACGAACGCGATGATGACTATGACGAGGACGACGATGGTCCCCGCGTAGATGGTGGGATTCTTGATTCCCCTCTTGGGTTCGCGCGAATCGCCTTTTAAAGGGACTTTTGGTGTCTGGGATGCCATGATTTCCTTCCTTGAGAACGCGGGCGAAGATTATCACGGCCCTTCGCTTGGCCTGTCAACGATCGGCGGGTGGAGCCGGGGCTTGGGCGCCGGCGAAGGCGTAGCCGTTCTTGGTACGCGCGCTTCACTCGGTACATCGCCTCGTCCGCGGCGCTGACGATCGCCTCGATCGAGTCGCCGTCGTCGGGGAACACGGCGATTCCCATGGAGAAGCCGACCCGGCACTCCTCGCCCTCGACCCTTGAGGGGTTGGCCGCACTCCTCGAGTATCTTCCTCGCGGCGAGGGAGATGTCCGCCTTGTCCCTGACCGACGCGAGGACGGCGATGAACTCGTCGCCGCCGACCCTCGCGACGGTGTCCGACGCTCGGAGCATTGTGCGAAGGCGCTCGGCGATCGGCGACGAGGGCCTTGTCGCCCGCCAGGTGGCCGAGCCTGTCGTTGATCGGCTTGAAGTCGTCGAGGTCGACGTAGATCAAGCCGACCTTGGTGCCGTTGCGCTCTGGCGACCGCGAAGGTATTCTGGAGCAGCTCGAACAGCAGCCGCCTGTTCGGCAGCCCGGTGAGCGGGTCGTGGTTGGCGAGGTGGGTGATGCTCACGGCGGCCTTCTCGAGCTCCTCCTTCTCGCCGCGAATCGCGCGGTTCAGGGTCTCGAGCCGATCGTGGATGAGGCTGTTCTCGACCGCGATCGCGACGTAGGGCGCCAAGGCCTCCATGAGGGTGAGATGGCGCGTCGTGATCGCGCCGCGGGCCTCGCTCTGGACCGTGAGCACCCCGATGGCGCGGTCGTCGATGACCAGCGGCAGGTAGGCGAGCGAGCCCGAGCGGCGGCCCGTAGAGGATGGGCTTCCCCTCGAGGAGGCCCGCGGGAACGTCCTCGATGTCCGGCACGAAGACCGGAGCCTTGTCGCGCAGGCAGACCGCGGCGAAGCTCCGCCGCGGGTCGGGCGAGAGGCGCGGCCGCTGGATGCCGCTTGCCGTGGAGGATGTAGGCGCGATAGTCGAGGGAGTCGTCCTCCTCCTCGTAGAGGGCGAGGCCGAAGCGGTCGAAGGGAATGTAGCGGCTCAGCGTTTCGTAGAGGGTGTTGATGATCGTATCGAGGTCGAGGCTCGCGGTGATCAGCCTGCCCGTGTCGGCGATGGCGAGGATCTGCCGGTTCGCGCGCTCTCGAGCTCCTCGGTCTTCTCCTTGAGCTCGATGTTCTTGAGGCGGTAGATCTCCGCCTCCTGGCTGCTCTTCTCCACCTCGTACTGGACGGTGATGTTCTTGATCTTGCGGCTCGCGTCCTCGTTGAGCGCCTCGTGCTCGAAGCGGGAGAACCGCTTGTAGTAGTCCAGCGCCTTTCCGAAGTCGCCCAGAACCTCATGGGCCTCCGAGAGCCTCTCGTAGGCTGTGTTGATGAGGCGCTTGGCGCCGATCCTCTCGGCGCCGTCGAGGGCCACGCCGTATCGCTCGAGCGCGAGCTGGAGGTCGCCGGTCATGACGTAGTAGGCGCCGAGGTCGAGCAGGATGGAGGCCGCGCTCGCGCTCGTTGCGGAGCTCCTCGGCGAAGCCGAGCGCCTTGAGATACTGGGATGCCGGCGAGCTCCAGCCGGTCGGTAGCCAGCGAGATGAGGCCGAGGAGGTGCCAGCACTGGCCCTCGGCCTGCCGGTTTGCGGCTCCTTGGCGATGGACATCGCCTTTTCCGAGAACTCCCGCGCGAGGGACCAGTTGCCCATGCGGTGGTAGGCCTTGCCGACGTCGAGGAGGATACTGGCGATGATCTCCCCGTCCTCGTCGTCTGGAACGGTCTCGTAGGCGCGCAGGAGGTAGTCGAGGGCTTCCTTTATCTCGCCGAACTCCAGGCAGACCTCGCCGATGTTGTTGAGGGTAGCCGCCTCCCGGAGGCGGTTGCCCTGTTTGCGCGCCTCCTCGAGGCTCCGCGTGAAGTAGTCCATCGCCCGCTCGTACCGGCCCAGGTCCATGTAGGTGACCCCGAGCGCGTTGAGCGATTTATTCACCCCCAGGTCGTCGGACAACGTCATGTAGGCGTCGAGGGCGAGTTGGAAAGACTCGATCGCAGGCCCGTGCTGGGCAAGGAAGTACTCGCACCAGCCGACGTTGAGCCGGGCCTCCGCCGTGCCTTCGGCGTAGCCCATGCCATCCGCCTCGGACAGCGCGGTCTCGGCCAGCGATAAGGCGCGCTCGGGCGAAGAGAGTGTCAGCTCCCAGGCTTTCTTGTTGAGCTCGTCGATTCTGATCGCGGTGAGATTCATGGAATCCGTTTATTCGAAGTCGAAGGTGTCGCCATCCTCGGGCCCATGGTCGGGATCCGTGGTGTTGAGATACTCGAGGGCTTCCTGCGCCACGCTCTGCGCATGCTCGTACCAAATGGAGTACAGCTCGTCCTTGATCACCCCGGGCGAAGGGGCCCCCTCGACGTCGCTCATGAGCTGCCTGAGTATCGCGAGGCCTTTATCGTCCATGGACTCTCCTTCTTACAGGGGCAGTTCTTTCACCAGCGTGTCGGTACGGTCTTGAAGCATGAATTGTACATCCTCGGCGCGGGAAATCAAGACCGCCAGGCCCGAGCGGTACGAGGCGGCGAGGCGGGCTGCGGCCGCCGCGACCTCGGGCGCCGCGCGCGGCGAGCATCGCATCCCGCTTGGCCTGCCGCTGCTCGTCCCCGATGCCGTAGAGCGAGCGTCTGAAGTCCACGAAGCCACGCTCCTCGGGGAGCATGGGCCTGAGCTCCTTGCCGATTGCGCCTATCGCCGCCTCCTCGACTTCGGACTCGCTCCCCTCGCCGCCGGGCGAGTAGCGGGCCTCGGCCGCGCCAGGGCCTCGCCGAAATAGGCGAGGGCGTCGACCGGGCGAGGATCTCGATAGGTCGAGAAGCAGGCTACGCCCTCGAGCCCGTCGGTCCAGGCCGAGGCCCCGTAGGCGCCGCGCTTTACGCGGAGCTCCTCCCAGAGCGGGCCCGTGCTCAGCAGATGGGCGAGCAGCGACTCCTCGCCGAAGGCCGCCGTCGCCGATCCGGGACGCCCCGCAAGCTGCCGCCGCGAAGCCGACCTGCGCAGAGATCGCGTATGCCTCGGGCCCCGCCGCAGCCCCGAAACCGGCTTCGCCTGAGCTCGCGACGGCCGCATGGTCGCGGCTGCCCGCGTCGGCACCGACGGCGGGTAGGTCCGCGAGCGCGGACTCGAGCGCGGCCACGGCCCCGGGTATTGCGGCCCCCTCGGCCGTCAAGTTCAGCATGAGCCCTTGCCGCGCGAATAGAGAGGCACCTATGGCGCGCAACGCGTCCGCGAGCCTTCTCGCATCCGATCTCCTTCTTCGCGAGGAGGAACTCGATTTGGCTGGTGCCCCTCCAGAGGTCCTCGATCGCCGACGCCTCGCTGAAATGCGACGCCGCCCTCGTCTGGGCGAAGGCGTTGCCCGAGGGGACTACGGCCGAGATGACGTCGTTGCGCAGCTCGGCATGGAGATCCGCAGATCCTTTTGATATCTCCATAATCCGCTCCCGCCAGGAGACTCGTCGCGAGCTCGAGGGCCTGCGGGAAGCGCTCGGAGAGGGCCTTGAGCCTGAAGACGGCGAAGGACCTGGCCCCGGACTCGCCGCCCGAGAGCGCGGGGTGCCCGAGTCGAGGACGACGCTGAAGCCGCCGGCAGTCCGCGCCAACGCTCGGCGACGCGGTCGTAGCTTTCGCCGACGAGTCCGGCCCCGGCGACGAACCTCGAGGCGAGGGCATCAAAGGGAGGAAGGAACGCGGAAGGGCATCGAGGGGGAAGGCCATATCGAGGTAGACGATGCCGTTCGTGAACAGGGGATGGACGATCGCCTGGACTCCGGCCGCCATGGCGCTTTCGCGACGGATGATCTCCACCTTTCGCGGCAGGTCGGCCCTCTTTAGGCGAGGCAGGGAAGCTATGGCTTCGGGCGGGTCGGGGCTTTCCATGGCGGCGGCCAAGGCCGCGCCGCGTGCGCGGATCGCGGCCTTCCGTGGCGGAGAAAGCCTTTTCGCGCGCGCGGCGAGGGCCGCGCTGCGCTGGGCGAGGCGCCGCTCGAGAAGGCCCGCCTCGGGGTAGACAGTCACCGTGCTCCGGTGCGAATTTCGCGAGATCAGCTTTTGCGCCAACGACTCGAGATAGCGGGTTTCGGCGGCCATTCGGGCCTTGAGCTCGGCCAGCGGAGCCTCGAAGGATAGCGTCGCTTCCGGACTGGCGCCGTGCAGCCAGCCCCTCACGGCGCGGTTGAAGAGCCGCAGGCCGTAAGCGCCCGAGCCCCTGCGGATCTCGCGGTTCGCAAAGGCGATTCCATGGATCGCGGCATCGAGAGCCTCCGCCGAGAAACCCCGGCCGACAGCGCGCTCGACCGAGTCGACGATGAGAGCCCTCGACGTCCTCCTCCTTCCCGCGCCCGTCCCGCGCAACCCCGCCGAGAAGACGATCTGCCTGAAGCCGGAGTCCATCCCGCATTGGGGCGAAAGGTCTTCGCCGAGAGGCGAGTCCTGCAGCGCCTTGGCGAGAGGCGCCCCGTCGTGGCCGAGCAGCAGCTCGGAGAGGAGCTCCATCGCCAGCGAGTCCGTTCCGTCGGTCGTCGGGACTGTCAGCCAATTCACGATGATGGACGTCGCCGAGTCCGAGCCTTCCGCCAGCGGGTAGGGCACCTCGACGCGCCGGCTCGCGCTCAGTGGTGCCTGGAGCGGGATCTCGCTGTCCACCTCCTGGGCCTCGAATCGGGACAGGAAGCGGCTGTCGAGGAACTCGAGCTGCCGATCGGTGTCTACGTTGCCGTACAGGAAGATGCGGCAGTTCGAGGGATGATAGTGCTTCGACCAGAAGGCCTTGAAGCCCGCATAGTCGAGGTCGGGTATCGCCTCCGGGTCGCCGCCGGAGTCGAAGGAATAGGGATGGCCCGCTCCGAATAGGCTCGTGTAGGCTGCGGTCGCGGCGAGGGACTCGGACGAGGAGTAGTCGCCTCGCATCTCGTTGTACACCACGCCCTTTATGTCGAGCTCGCCGTTCTCGTCCAGCTCGAGCCGGTGCGCCTCCTGCAGGAAGACGTCCTCGGTGAGTCTGGGAAAAAAGACCGCGTCCCCATACACGTCCAGCAGGTTGAAGTAGTCGGCCTCCACGGCGCTCGCGGCGGGGTAGACCGTCTTGTCGGGATAGGTGAAGGCGTTCATGAACGTCGCGAGGCTCCGCCGGTTCATGACGAGGAAACTGTCCTTGACCGGGAACCGCTCGGAGCCGCAGAGCACCGAGTGCTCGACGATATGGGCGACTCCGGTATTGTCCCGGGGCCTCGTCCGGAAGGCGAAGGCGAAGACGTTCTCCTCGTCCTCGGACTCGAGGCGGTACAGCTCGCATCCGGTCTTCTTGTGGCGGATCAGCATGCCGCGGCAGCGGAACTCCGGAAGCTCTCGCTCTGACACTATCTCGTAGGCTGGGCTGTGGAGGGTCATCGCACAGAAGATAGCACTTTCGCGCGGGGACCGGAAAGGAGTATAGTTTTCTCGATGTCGATTACGACGAAGGGCGGCGACGACGGCTCGACGGACCTCTGGTCCGGGGAACGCGTCCCCAAGGACGATCCCAGGATCGAAGTCTGCGGCGAGATCGACGAGCTCGCCTCCTTTATAGGATTCGCCTGCCATGCGGTCCGTCTGCCCGAGACGGAAAAATCCCTCCGCGCGCTTCAGCGGGACCTCGTGCGCGCGGCGGCCGAGATCGCGTCGATCGAGCCTTCCTTCACCGACCCCATCCAGTCCTGGGACGAGGAAGGCCTGACCGCGAGAATCTACGAGCTCGAGGCGGGCATACCGCTACGAGGCTTCGTCCTGCCGGGCAAGACCGAGGCGTCGGCGCGCATCGACCTCGCGCGGACCGCTGCCCGCACTCTCGAGCGGCGGGTCGTCGCGTTCTCGCGGGCCGCGGTCGTCCGCGGCGAGGCGCCCGTGTCGGACATCCTGCGCCGCTGGCTCAACCGCCTGTCCGACTACCTGTTCATGCTCGCGCGGGCCGAGGAGTCGGCCGAGGGAAAGATCGAGTACAGCTGAGCCCCGAGGAGATTTCATGCTGAAGAAGACGCGGTGCGACGGCACGCTGATCCGAGACCTGCCGCCATTTACTCAACTCCTGCCCTACGTCATGCCGACGAGGACCGGCTCGATGATCTACTTCGAGCAGGAGCTCGATGTCACCGAGACGCTGAAAGCCGTCAAGACGATCAACAGGGTCCTCATCAAGCGCCGCGAGATCCTCACGCTTTTCGACGTCGTCATCTGCGCCGCCGTGCGCGCCGTCGCCACGCGGCCCAAGGTCAACCGCTTCATCTCGGGCAACCGCTTCTACCAGCGCAACCAGATCGTCTTCAACTTCGTCGCCAAGAAGGAGCTTTCCGACGACGGCGAGGAAGTCAACGTCAAGATTCCCTTCGACCCCGACGAGACCCTCGAGACCGTGGCCGAGAAAGTGAAGCGCTACGTCAGGAAGGCGGTCTCGGACGAGGGCTTGGCCAACGACCAGGTGGTGAAGACCCTGGTGAGGTTCCCCCACTTCGTGCTGAAGATCGTCGCAAAGGCTCTCTTGTGGCTCGACGACCACAATCTCATGCCTGCGGACATGATCGAGAGCGATCCCTGCTTCTGCTCGATTTTCCTGACCAACGTAGGTTCCTTCGGCCTCGACGCGCCCTACCATCACCTCTTCGAGCGGGGCAACTGCCCGATCTTCCTGTCGGTGGGCAAGGTGACGGCCAAGAACCGGCTCGAGGCCGACGGCTCGGTCTCGGAGCGCAAGACGCTCGGCCTGCGCTATTCCTTCGACGACCGCATAGCCGACGGCACCTATATGGGCAGGACCCTGGACCTCATGCGAACGCTGATCGAAAAACCCGAGCCTCTCGCCGAGCGTCCCGACGCGGACCCGGCGCTCATCGCCCAACTCAAGCTCAAGAGCTCGGCCGAAGCCTACTCCACCATCTCGTCGTCGCCCTCGAGGGCGAGATCTCCGTCCTCCCAGGCGCGCTTGAGGTAGCCCAGGAATTCGCGGCCCGCCTCGGCGGCGTCCTCGCGGCGCACGGGACCCAGGATGGCGTATTCGTCGAGGATCATGGCGCGGCGGTTGGACGAGACGCAGCCCAGGATCTTGGCTTTGAAAGCCTCGTCTCGGCCCTTGAGCAGCAGGGCGATGTCTCTATCCTGGAAGTCGCGCAGGGCCTTCTGCATGGCCTTCGAGGGGACGCGCAGGACGTCCTCCAGCGTGAAGAGCCGGTCGCGCACGTTCTTGGACAGTTCCGGATTCTCCTCGTTCAGGGCGTCGAGCACCCTCGCTTCCATCTTCGGGTCGACGTGCTTGAGGATGCCGGCCAACGCGGCCTTGCCGTCGATGTCCTCGTGGCTCACCGTCCCCACCTTGCGGATCCGCTCCCGGAGTCCTTCCTCGACCTGCCTGAGCACTTCGGGATTGATTTTGTCGAGCTTCGCCACGCGCTTGACGAGGTCGACGCGCTCGTCCTCGGGCATCCGCTCGATGAGGCTCGAGGCCTTCTTCGGCTCGAGGTAGGGAAGGATGACCGAGAGGACCTGGGGCGACTCTCCTTTAAGGATCGTCGCCAACTCCTTCGCGTCGTAGTCCTTGAGGAAGCGGAAGGGCCGCGAGGACTCGGGGCTCGCCTTGCGCATGAGGGCGCGGGCCCTCTCGGGCCCGAAGGCCGTAGTGAGCATCTTCTCGGCCGTCTCGGGCCCGCCGGCCACCGACCAGCCCTTCGTCTTCACGAGCCAGCCGAACTCGGCGAGGATATCGTTGGCCTCGGGCGCGTCGATGGTCTTCACTTTCAGGATCTCGCGCGAGACCGCCTCGATCTCCTGCGGCCCCAGGTGGGCGAGGACCTTGGACGCCTGCTCGGTGCCGAGCAGCAAGAGGAACTTGGCGGCCTTGACGATGCCCGGCTCGGATCCTGTCTTGAGCAGCGCCGCCGCCTCGTCCCCCGCGGCCGCGAGGGCCTCGCCCAATGCGAGGGGCCTCGGCTTGGCCGGGCGCTTGGCGCGGGCGGGACTGTCGGGCGGGAAGGTCTCGCCTGCGGGCACGATGGGCCGCTTGCGCTCCCCTGGCCCGCTTCGCGGCCCCGGAACATTCGGCGCTCGCGCTGATTCGCGGGGTGCGCGCGCGGAACCGTACGCCTTGTCGACCCTGTCCTTCATGCTCATGCTGGCATCCTATCCAGATGCCGACGCCGACCTCCGAGACGAGCTTGACCGAGACCGCGGCGGCCGGGTTCACGTTCTTGAGATCGTAGACGAGCTGCTTCAGATCCTCGATCGAATAGATGTCATGATGCGGCGGTGGGGAAATGAGGCCCACACCCTGGGTCGAATAGCGCACTTTTAGGCGATCACCGCGTCGACCTTGTGACCGGGCAATTGGCCGCCTTCGCCGGGCTTTGCGCCCTGCGCCATTTTGATCTGCATCATGTCGGAGTTGACGAGATACTCCGCCGTGACGCCGAACCGCCCCCGAGGCGACCTGCTTGATTGCGCTGCGCATCGAGTCGCCGTTCGCGAGCGGCTTGAAGCGATCCGTCTCCTCGCCGCCCTCGCCCGTGTTCGACTTGCCGCCGATGCGGT
>CAWHFT010000072.1:0-3735 GCA_963828175.1 uncultured Spirochaetota bacterium | reverse complement strand
CCGAGACGCTCGGTCCCCACCTTCTTCCGCGCGAAACCTCGAATGCCGAAGACCGCCGCGTCGATCGGGTAACCCGCCCCGGCGAGAATGGCCTCCCAGGGGCTCGGCGTCGTGCCCAGCGAGGTCATCGTCCCCACTTCCGCGAGATTCCGTCTGCCTATGAAGCCCGAGCTCGGCTCGTTCAAGCTGTCGAAACCGACGACGCGGAGATTGGACGCGAGGCGCTCGGCGACCTTGGCCATGGCCGCTATATAATGAGCTTGGAGGAAGTCCTGCATGGAATCGCGGGCCCACGCGACGCCATCCGGGCCGTATCCGATAGGGCCGATCCCCGGGGCGAAGGAATCGCCGGCAAAGAACAGGGTCCACATGGTGGCGCAGGCGAGCCTGTCGTAGTTGGAGATCCATGACATCCGCGGGTAGGCGGCTCCCAGTTCCTGATTGAGGTGGGCCGCGCCGGAGCCGAAGAGCCGCTCGGGCTCGAAGCCTGCGGCCTCCAGAGTCCACAGAGGCGCGCCGTCCCCGCCGGTCCAGCGGCTCCATGCGTCCTGGTGCGGGTCTACGAAGAAGGACAGACCGTGGTCGGCCGCCTTGGCGGCCAGGCGCTCGATGTACTCGAGGTATTCTTCGTCGTAGATGCACGGGCCGTCGTGCTCGACAGCCTCCCACGTGACCAGCAGGCGATGGAAATCGAGGCCCCAGCGCTTCAGGCGAGAAAAGTGCCCGTCGGCCTCTTCGAGCGGGAAGGGCCTTCCGACGAACGAGACGCCTTTACGATCGTAAAAACCCGCCTTGAGGCGCGTGTCGCCGTCGGGCCTCGTCGGCACCTTGCAGTCGCCCCCCAGGTTCGCTCCCCGGAGGACGAGGCGACGGCCCTCCTCGTCGATCCAATGGTCGCCTTCGATTCGCATCGGTCCTCCGATCGCCAGAGATCATTGATCGCTAGCCCATTTTAGCCTTTTCAGCTTAGGCTCGAAAAGAGCCGATATTGAAAGGCGACGGAGGGGCGATGAAAGACGGCATCGAGGGCAAGGCCCTCTTCGACGACGGCAACCATAAATTCATTTGGATCGGAACAGACGAGGAATTCAACAAGGGCGTCGTCCAGACCATGCAATACCTCATCATAGACCAGGGAAAAGGCTGGCTCCTGGACCCGGGTGGGGTGCACCTCTTCGCGAATGTCGTCTCGGGCGTCAGCAGGTATATTTCTCTCGATAAGATCGAGGGGATCGTTTTCTCGCACCAGGATCCTGACGTCTCCTCGGGGATTGCGCTCTGGCTCGGCGTCACGCCCGCGAAGGTCTGGATTTCTTCCTTGTGGATCCGGTTCCTGCCGCATTTCGGCATCGTCGACCTCTCGAGGGTCGTAGCCATCGAAGATCGGCCGGATCTCGCGCTCCCTTCAGGGGCGAAACTGCGCTTCGTGCCCAGTCATTTCATGCATTCGCCGGGGGCATGGTCGGTCTTCGACGAGAAGTCGAGGATCCTCTTCTCGGGCGACGTCGGCGCGGCGGATTTCCCGCAGGGAGGCGAAAAGCTGTTCATAGACGACTTCCCCTCGGCCCTGCCTTTCGTGGAGGGATTCCACAAGCGCTACATCGCCGGCAATTCGGTCGCGAGGCGCTGGGTGGAGATAGTCCGGCGGCTGGATCCGCAAATGCTGGCCCCGCAGCATGGCGGGGTCTATCGAGGAACGGCGGTCGGTGCCTTCCTCACGTGGCTTTCGGGCTTGCGCTGCGGCATCGACCTGCTCGACGAGATTTTCGGAGCTTAACGGCCATGGAAGAATCGGACGAAACGATGATCGGCAACTACCGCGACGCTATAGACCGATTCGCCATCGGGTACAATAAATCGGTGGTCCTATCCACCGTCACCGACCATACGCTCAAAATCCTCGACACCTCCATCGAGAGCGTGCAGTCCTCGTTGAGCACGATGGTGGCATCCTTCGAGGAGATCCGCGCGACGAGCCAGAGCACGACGGAAAACGCCGAGCGGATCGACGGCATGATGTCGAAGATCCTCGTGAAGAACGCCGGCATGGACGGCTCGGTCGTAGAGCGGATGCAGGAGGTCGATCGAGCGGCGGGCGACGCCAAGGCCATTGCCACGCTGTTCGACCAGCTCCGGGCGAAAGCCGAGAGCATCGCGGGAGTCGCGCTGTCGATCCGCGACGTCTCCGATCGCACGAACATACTATCGATCAACGCCTCGATAGAGTCGGCCAGGGCTGGCGCCGTCGGCAAGGGATTCCGGATAATAGCGAACGAGGTCCGCAACCTCGCCGGCCAGACTGGGGACTTCGCGCAGCAGATAGAGGGGACGATCGGGGAGTTTTCCCGCGCGGTGGGACAGATCGACTCGGCGATGCAGCAATTCACGGCACTCCTCGAGCGCTTCAGGTCCTCGTTCTCCGACGTGCTCGCCAATTTCCAGGAGAGCGCCAAGGATATCGATGGCGCGAGTCAGCTCCTTTCGGAAATATCGAGCTCGATCAGGGAGGAAAACCTCGCCTTGAACGAGGGCCTGGATTCGCTCGAGAGCATTTCGACGAGCATGAAGGACACCCAAGCCGTTTTTGGCGCCCTTTCGACGAGCTACGGCTACCTCGACGGCCTCCTCGCAAGGCATTCGTGAGCGAGCACGACAAGCGGCCGCTCGCGGTCATCACCGACGACCGTTTCGGCGAAGCGACGATTGAGAGCTCAGTCCTCTGCTCCGCCGGCGTCGACCTGGTCGTCGCCTCGTGTCGCAGCTCTGCCGAGGTCGCGGCGGCCGGACGCGAGGCAGACGCGCTCCTGGTGAACATGGCCAAGGTCGACGCGTCCGCCATCGACGCCCTCGCGCGGTGCCGCGTGATTTCGCGTTACGGCGTCGGCCTCGACAACATCGACCTCGAGGCTGCCGCGCGCCGCGGGATAGAGGTCGCCAACGTGCCGGGCTATTGCGACCGGGAGGTCGCCGAGCACGCCCTCGGCCTCCTGCTCTCCTGCGCCAGGGGCATCCCCCGACGCGACCGCGCCATACGCGACGGCGGATGGAACGTCGCGGTAACCGGCCGCCGGGTCGCGGGCACCGTGCTCGGCATCCTGGGCTTCGGAGGCACGGCCAAGGCCCTCGCCCGCGCCGCGCTTGCGCTGGGCTTCCGTGAAATGCTCGTGTGGAGCCCGAGGATCAGCGAGACTCGCATCCGCGAGGCATTCGGCGCTGCTGCCGACGCCTTGGGCGTAGTCGCGAGGCCTGCCTCCTTCGACGAGATATTCTCCCTCTCCGATTGGGTGTCGATCCACCTTCCGCTCAAGCCCGAGACTCGCGGCATCGTGGGCGCGCGCGAGCTCGGTCTGATGAAACGCGACGCCGCCCTCATCAACACCTCGCGCGGAGCCGTCGTCGACGAAGAGGCCCTCGTCGAGGCCCTGACCGGAGCCAGGCTGGGAGGCGCCGGACTCGACGTATTCACCGCCGAGCCGCTGCCTCAGGGCAGCCGGCTGCGCTCGCTGCCGGCCGTGGTGCTCACCGATCACTCGGCCTACGCCTCGCGCGAGTCCATCGCCGATCTACGCGAGAGGACCGCCGAGAACGCGCTGCGGGCGCTTCGGAGCGCCGGCTTGGTTACTGCCCCGGCAACTTACTAAGGCCTTCGATAGTACGGCGACACGCTTCGCGCGTCGCAAATCCAAGGAAGGCTTCATAGCAGGCTTTCATCGCGACACTTCCGGTGGTCGTGTC
>CAWHFT010000071.1:0-10443 GCA_963828175.1 uncultured Spirochaetota bacterium | reverse complement strand
TTCGTCAGCGACGACATCGTGAACTGGCGCTCGTCGAGGCTCGCGTCGATCTCGATCTTGCTCATGAGAAAACCGTCTTCGTGTTGTTGCGGAGCTTCGAGACGTATTCGGTCTTCGACCGGATACCACCGTCGCCTACGGCCTTGCACGTCGAGCGTCGCGCTCGTCTTTATGAGCTTGCCCGACTTTGCGTACATCTCCTCCTTGAGGCCGACATAGCGCTCGGTGTCCACCCAGATGACGCGGCGGTCGTAGGCGGCGGTGGGCACCTTGCCGTCGAGCTGGATGACGTAGCATTCCTACCGTCCAGCGTCTCCTTGTCCTTGAGTGAGGCCGAGTACTTCGCCTTGAAGTCGCTCGACTCCAGGGCGTCCTCGTAGGACACGTCGAGCCCATCATGCCTTCCTTGAGCAGATGGCCCAGATATTGACCGTGTCCTGCTCGCTTGGGAAGTAAATCCACATGTCCTTCGCGATCTTGAGGTAGCGCGTGCCGCGGTCCTCGGGATTGGTGAATTCCGCGAAGGCTTTGTCCGAGCCCTCGGCTACCGCAGTCATGTCCTTATAGCGAGTCTCGCCGCCGATGGTGATCTCCATGCGGGCGGCGTAACGTATGCTCCCGAAGGACATGTTCGCGTCCACTTTGGCGAGTATCTCGTCGGCGGTCTGGGCAGTCGCCGAAGTTGCGGCGGCCGCGGCCGCGACGGCGAGGATCAGTAGTGCGAAGATGCGTTTCATGCCGAGCCTCCGATTGTCAGACTGAACGTATTGCCTCGATCGGGTCCATGCGGGCCGCGCTCCTCGAGGGAAGGAAGGCTACGATGGCCGAGATCGCGACGCCCATGCAGAACAGGCCGATGATCCTGGACACGTGGACGCCGGGCCTTATGATATTGTCCATCGGTATGTTCGTCCCCGACATGAGGTTCGAGAAGTCCATCCCGTGGACGCCGAGAGCCAGGTTGAGCGCCGTGCCCAGGATGGTGCCGCAGATCCCTCCGATGATTCCGAGCATCACGCCCTCGGCCAGGAAGAGCCGCAAGATGCGGTCGTTCTCCATGCCCATCGACTTGAGGATGCCGATCTCGCGCTTGCGCTCCAGTACCACCATCATCATGACGTTGGCGATGATGAAGGCGCCCAGGAAAGCGATGATGAGCTCGATGACGAAGTAGATCTGGCTGGTCATCTGGATGAGGGCCGGCGTCTCGCCGATCGCGGTCCAGCTTCGCACCGAGAGCTTGTCGAAGCCCGCAGCCGCGAGGTTAGCCGCGATGAGCTTGGCCGCGCGGTCGGAGTCTCGCTGGTTCTTGAGCATCACGATGACCTGAGACGCCCCCTTGCCGAGGCCGAGCAGCTGGCGCGCGTCGCCCAGCCCGATCTGGAATACCGCGCCGCCGAAGGCGTCCATGCCGGTCTTGAAGAGGCCCGAGATCCGGAACTTCTTGAAGCCCATGCCGTAGTCGGCCTTTTCGGCGACGACTTTGAGCGTGTCGCCCACCTTGAGGCCGAGGTCCCCTGCCAGTTTGGCGCCCACGATGGCGGTGCCGGGTTGGTCGCAGTAAGCGCTCCCGGGAAGCAGGACCTTGTCGAGCATGAGCAGGCTTTTTTCGGCCTCGGGGTCGCCGGCGATCCCGTGAGCGACCTTGGTCGCCGTGGCCGAGGAAAGGATGACGCCGAACTGGGCCCTCGCCACGATCTGGTCGACCTTGCCCTCGAGGCCGGGCGTCTTCGCTATCGCCGAGACGACGGCGTCGGAGTCGGCGAGAGCGGCGTCGACGGGCATGAAGCGCTCGCGCTTCTTGTACTCCGTCGTCACCACGTCGACGTTGCCGGTATCGTCTTTGGTCGCGTTGCGGATCATCGAATCGGTGATGCCGGAGATGAAGCCGTCGGCGAAGATGACTACGAATATCGAGATGGCGACGGAGAGGATCGCCAGGAAGCTCCGTCTTTTGTTGCGGCCGAGATTCCTCAGGGCCATGTCCAGGCTGTTCATCGCATCCTCCTACTGGAACCTGAGCGCCGCGGTCGGCTCGAGCTTGGCCGCCCTGCGCGCCGGAATTCTGGCCGCGATGAGCGACACTATCAGGCCGAACAGGAACCCGACGACCATCGTGCGCGGATTCCACTCGCCGTGGAGCACTCCGCCGAGAGGCAGGGAGCCCATGATGCTCGAAAATCCCTCAATGCTGAACCCCTTCACCACCAGGAAATAGTCGAAGATGATGCCGAGCGCCACGCCCAGGAACGAGCCGAAAAGCCCCAGCGCCACGCCCTCGAGCGTAAAGAGCCGCGTGATCTCGCGCCGCGTCATGCCGTACGCCCGGAGCACGCCGATCTCCCTGATGCGCGAAAACACCGACATGAGGATCGTGTTGACGATACCTACTCCGGCGATGAAGAGGACGACCAGGATGAGGAGGAAGGAGTACTTGGACTTCGCGTTGCGCACGTTGAGGTAGTCCTGGGCCAGGTAGCCGATGGGATCGGCTCGGAGGGACGGCAGGGCGCCTTTCAGCGAAGCGGCAGTTTTATCGCCCTGGGCGATCGCGGCCGTGAGGTTGGCCGCGCGCGGCAGCGCGACGTCGATCTCGGTGGCGAAACCGCCCGGCGCCTCGGGCGCGACGAGGAGCGTCCGCGCATCCGACAGCGGCATATAGAGCCCCGACTCGTTCACCTGCGGGTCGGGCGTCTGAACCAGGCCCGCTATCGAGTATTCGTCGGCGTTGGTCACGTCGTCGACGGTCTGGACCGAGATGAGGACCGCGTCGCCGACCTTGAGGCCGAGCTCCCTGGCGAGGATGGCGCCCATGACCACCGACTTGGGCGTCTTCTGCGAGAGCCACGAGCCGGCCACGACGGAGTACGCCACTTTGAAGACTTTGGCGTCGGCGACCGGGTCGATACCCTCGGCGATGACCGGGATCACGTCGTTGTAGTTCGACACGCTGGCGACGAAGCTCAGCCGGGGAGTCGCGGCGAATCCGCGATCCGCCATCGCGGCCAGGGCCTTCGCGGTATTCGGCAGGCTCTTGTCGAGCGGCGTCGCGGCGAGGTCGTCGACGTAGGCGGGCGTTCGCAATTTGAGGGACGACAGGCCGTAGTCGGACAGGTTGTCGACGGCCATCCGGTCCATGCCGGAGAGCAGCGAGTCGAAAAGGATGAAGACCGAGATGCCGGCCATCATGACTACGGCGGTGATGATGGTCCGCCGTTTGTGCCGTATCGTGTTGCGAAGGGCGATTTTCCAGAGTGTACCCATGGCTACTTCCTCTCGTCGCCGGTGACCCGGCCGTCGCGGATGGTGACGATGCGCCTCGCGTGCTCCATGACCAGTCGATCGTGCGTGGAGAAGACGAACGTCGTCTTGCGCCCGGCGTTGATCGTGCGCATCAGCTCGACGATCTCCTCGGCGGTATGGGAATCGAGGTTGGCCGACGGCTCGTCGGCGAGCACTACCAGCGGGCGCTTCACGAGGGCGCGGGCGATCGCCACTCGCTGCTCCTGGCCGCCGGAGAGCTCGCGCGGGAAGCGGTTCTCCTTGCCGGCCAGGCCCACGGCTGCTATCATCTCGTCGGAGCGCGCTCGCACATCGCCGTTGGCGAGCTTGCGCTCGATGAGGAGGGGGAGCTCGACGTTTTCCCGCACGGTCAGCACGGGGATGAGGTTATAGGATTGGAAGACGAAGCTGATGCGGTCCCTGCGATAGGCCGAAAGACTCTTCTCGCCCAGCGAGCGCAGCTCCTGCCCGTCGTAGATCATGCGTCCTTCGGTGGGCGTGTCCAGGCAGCCCAGGATATTGAGCAGCGTAGTCTTGCCTGATCCCGAAGGTCCGACGATCGTGAGGAATTCGCCAGCCTCGATATCGAGATCGATGCCGTCGAGCGCCCTGACGGCGTTATCGCCCTTCTGATAGATCTTGGTCACCTTTTCGAGATGCAAAGCAGCCATGCTAGTCCATCCTTTCCCCGCTCGATCGCGGAGCCTTATTCTCTTTGATCCGGACTCAGCGCCTCTGGGCGCCCGCGCAGCGAGGCCACGATCACCTCGAGCTCGGCCAAGTAGCTTGAAAGCGCGTTTTGCCCCTTGAAAGTCAAGGCCACGGACGTCGAAGGCTTCTTGTCCACGAAGCGCTTGTCGATCCTCACGTAGCCCGCCTCCTCCAAGGTCTTCAGCTGCACCGACAGGTTGCCGGCGCTCAGGCGAAGCTCGTCCCGCAGTTCGGTAAAAGGCGTCTCGGTCTTGTCGGAAGAGGCGAGATAGGTCAGCAGCACGAGTCTCGCCCTTTCATGGACGACTTTGTCCAAGCCCAGGTCCGCGAGCGTTCGAGGCGAACCGCCGTCGCCGCTACTTTCCCCCCGGTTTTGACGAGCCATTCATGCCGGCGAACCCCGGTCTTTCACGGCAAGGCCGACGACGCCGAACACGAGGAGGTAGCCGCCCCAGACGATCTCGGTCCAGATGAAGGGCATTCCCTCGATGAAGAAAAGGGCGACGAAGGCCGAGAGGAGAATGTACCAGCCCGCCGCGAGATATTCGGGCCGCCGGATCGCGAGCCCGAGGTTGTTGCAGGGAATGATGAAAAAGATAGCCACGCCGGGGGCTATGTACCACGGATGGCCGGCGAGGACGGCGAACACCGGGACCATGACCATGCACAGGACAGCCGGCAGATTTATGTGCAGCCACGAGCCCAGGAAAAAGAGCTTGAATATGGTCGCGAAATTGGCGCTTTCCTCGACTCGTTTCGCTTGGCGAATCAAGAAACTCCATTTTACCAGCCAGCCGATGATGAAATAGAGACACACCGCTATCCAGGCAGCCGTCTTCCATCCGAAGGGAACGGCGGCGAAAGAACCGAGCTTGGTCACGAAAATCTGCGTTCCCGTGCAGAAAGCGATCACTAATAGCCCGAAAACGAGACTCATGATAGGAAGGAAGCGCCCGGAAACGATCTCCCGAAGGAAGGGATTGTTGCGCTTTATGGCCTTCTTCAGCTCCTCCACATCCGCCAGGAGGGTTTCAATTTGTTTCTGATCCATGTCGTCCTCCCGAAACTAGTTTATATGATAAACTTGTTTCGGGAAAAGTCAAGGCTAGTGATCCTATTTGAGCCGCTTCTGGAACCTCATCGTCGCGGAGACGAGGGCCGCCACGCCTATCGCGCCCATCATCGCGGCCTCCTTCCATAAAAACCGGAACTCGGTCCCCTTAAGGTAGACCTCGCGCAGGATCAGGATGAAATAGCGGAGAGGATTGAGGTACGTGAGGTAGCGGATTCCGGCGGGCATGTTCTCGATGGGTACGAAGAATCCGGAGAGGAGCATCGCGAAGATCATGAAAAACCACGCGATGAACATGGCCTGCTGCTGGGTCCTCGCCAGGGTCGAGATGAAGATGCCTAAGCCCAGAGTGGAGAAGCAGAAAATCAGCGTTAGGAAATAGAGCAGGAGGAGGCTTCCCTTCATCCAAATTCCAAACACCAGGCCTGCGGCGAGCACGCCCATCGTCAACTGGGCGAAGCCGAGGATGGTGAAGGGGATGATCTTGCCGATGATGAGCTGAAGCCCGGTGAGCGGAGTGACCATGATCTGCTCGAGCGTCCCGATCTCCTTCTCGCGCACGATGTTGATCGCCGTAAGGAAGGTCGTGACGATGACCAGGAGAATGCCGACGAGACCCGGAACGAAGTTGAGCTTCGAGTCGAGATTCGCGTTGTACCACATCCGCGGGACCAAGGTGATCAGTCCCGCCCCCTGATGGCGCGAGGGCGGGGCCATGGATTCGACCCATCGCGCCTGTACCTGTGCGAGCATCGCGGAGGCGTAGCTCAAAGACACGCCCGCCGAGTTGCCGTCGACCCCGTCGACGAGGACTTGGACCGTCGGCGAGCGCAGGTCCTTGACGTCGCGCTCGAAGCGGGGCGGTATCACGAGGGCCATGCGCGCCCTGCCCTCGTCGAGCGCGGCCACGGCGTCCGCCTCCGAGGACGCCACGCCCAGGTAGTCAAAGGCGGCGGTGGCGGCCGCCGCCCTGGCGATGTCGCGGCTCATCGGGCTGCGGTCGTAGTCCACGACGGTAATCGGTACATTCTTCACCTCGGTGGTGAGGGCCGAGCCCATGACCAGAAGCTGCATGAACGGCGCGACGAAAATGAGGGCGAAATATGCCCGCGTCCTCCGGATCTGCCGGAACTCCTTCTGCACGACGAAGAGGATCTTGCGCACGGCCTCACTCCAATCTCGCCCGGAAGGACCGGACGCTCGCGACGATGAGGAGGACATCCATTCCGACCAGGATGCCCGCCTGCCGCCAAAGATCGAGGGCGCCGCTCCCCTTGAGGACGATGCCACGAATGATCTGCAAGAAATAAGTCGCAGGGATCACGGCGCTGACCCACTGGAACACTTTGGGCATGCTCGAGACGGGAAAGATGAAGCCGCTCATCATGATGATGGGCAGGATGGTGAGCGTGACAGCGGCGAGCATGGCCACGGCCTGGGTCTTGGCGATCGTCGAGACGAGGATGCCGAGGCTGATGCCGGATATCGTGTAGATGAGCATCATCGCCAGCACGAGGAGCAGGGAGCCCTTGATCGGGACCCGGAACCAGAGGCTTCCGGCCGCGAGTATCAGCACTCCCGCGACGAAGCCTATCGCCGTGTAGGGGAGGACCTTCCCGAGGATCATCTGTCCCGGCTTGATGGGGCTCACCAGGATCTGCTCCATCGTGCCCGACTCCTTTTCCCTTACGATGGCGATGCTCGTGAGGAGGGTGCTGATGAGGATGAGGATGACGGCGATGAGCCCCGGCACGAAGAAGTCGGCCGAGCGCATGTCGGGGTTGTAGAAGATGCGCGGGCTCACCGAGAAGAGGAGCCGGCCGCCTCCGCCGAGCGAGAGGTTCTGCGCGGCCACGACCTGGCCCACGTAACCGTCGATGAACTGGGCGGCGTTCGGGTCGCTGGCGTCGATGATGAGCTCGACCTCGGCCCCGCCCCTGGCCTCGAGCCGCATCGCGTAATCGGAGGGGATGACGAGAACGCATCGCGCAGCCCTCGATTTGAACAGATTCTCTATGGCGCCGAGCGGCAGGTCCCTCGCCTTGACGCGGAAGAAATCCGTCGTGGAGAGGCGCTGTGCGAGGGCGCGGCTCTCCGGCGTCCGAGACTCGTCTATGATCGCGGTGTCGATGCCCTTCATGTCGAGGGTGATCGCATATCCGTAGAGGAAGAGCATCAGCAGCGGCATGAGGAGCACCATGACGAGGCTCTGCGCATCGCGAAGGATATGCGTGATCTCCTTGCGGAAGATCGACAGGAGCACTCGGTTCATGCCTTCCCGGCCCCGCCCACCACTTTGAGGAAGACTTCCTGCATCGTCGCGGCGCCGTGCAGGGCCTTGAGCCGATGGGGATTCTCGATCTCCACGATCCTCCCGTCCTTCATGATGGAGACTCGGCCGCAGTACTCGGCCTCGTCCATGTAGTGCGTGGTCACGAACACCGTCTTGCCCCGGTCGGCCACGCGGTAGATGAGGAGCCAGAAGTTGCGGCGCGAGGCCGGATCTACTCCGCTCGTCGGCTCGTCGAGGAAGACGATCTCAGGGTCGTGGATGAGGGCGGCGCCGAGCGCCACTCGCTGCTTCCAGCCCATGGGCAGGGCGGCGACGAGCTGATCGGCCTGGGCGCCCAGCTCGAGCGAGTCCAGGAGCTCCGCGATCCGCCTGCGGATGCCCGCGGGCCTGAGCCCGTAGATCCCGCCGTAGAACTCCATGTTCTCGCGCGCGGTGAGGTCCTCGTAGAGGCTGAACTTCTGGCTCATGTAGCCGATCCTCAGCTTGATCTTCTCATAGTCTCGGATGACGTCGTAGCCGGCCACGGTGCCGCTGCCCGAGCTCGGCATGAGGAGGCCGCAGAGCATGCGGATCGTGGTGGTCTTGCCAGCCCCGTTGGCGCCGAGGAAGCCGAAGATCTCGCCGCGGGGCACGCTGAACGTGACGCGGTCCACGGCGACGAAGTCTCCGAATCGGCGCGTGAGGTCCCTGACCTGAACGGCGTAGTCCTCGCCCATCGCCCTTCACTCCTTCATGAGCTTGAGGAAGAGATCCTCGAGGCCGGGCTCGATGGCGCGCAGGGCCTTCGGCTCCACGCCGCGCTCCTCGAGGGCTCTCTCGATTCCGCCTGCGCCGACGCCGGGAGCGAGGGTGAGATGGACCCCTTCGCCGAAGAGGCTGCATTGCCCGCACAGCGCCGATGCGGCGAGAGCCTCGTACGCGCGATGGGGCGATTCCGTCTGGGCTAGGTACAGCGTTTCGCCGTAGCTCGCACAGAGGGCGGCGGGAGCGTCGCACGCGAGGATCTCGCCCTTGTAGACGAGGGCCACCCTGTCGCACAGGAGAGCCTCGTCCATGTAGGCGGTGCTCACCAGGATGGTCGTCCCCCCGCGGCCTCAGCGAGGAGAGGATGGCCCAAAACTCGGCGCGGGAGACGGGGTCGACGCCGAAGGTGGGCTCGTCGAGGACGATAACCTCGGGCGCGTGGACCAGCATGCAGGAGAGCGCGAGCTTCTGCTTCATGCCGCCCGAGAGCGCGGCCGCGCGCCGCCCCTTGAAAGGCGCGAGACCCGAAAAGCCGTAGAGCCGATCGACCCGCTCCTTGAGCTCACCGCGAGGCACGGCGAAAAGGTCGCCGAAAAATCTCAGGTTCTCCTCGACCGTGAGGTCCTGGTAGAGGCTGAAGCGCTGGGGCATGTACCCGACGCGCGAACGGACGTAGCCCGGCTCCTTGTCGACGCGCCTTCCCATGAATCGCAGCTCGCCCGAATCTATGGAGAGAAGGGAGACGACGCTCCGCATGATGGTCGTCTTGCCGCCGCCGTCCGGGCCGATGAGGCCGAAGATGCTGCCTTTCCCGACGTTGAAGCTGACCCCGCGGACCGCCTCGACGGGGCCGTAGGACTTCCTCAGGGAGCTCACCTCGATGGGATCCATCAGAAGCTCACGTCGACGGGCATCCCGATCTTCAAGACTCCATTGGGGTTGGGCGCCCTGATCTTCACCCCGTAGACGAGAGTCGTACGGGTCTCATGGGTGAGGATGGTCTTGGGCGTGAACTCGGCCTCGCTCGCCACCCAGCTGACGACGCCGACTATCGGATCCTTGACGCCGTCCGCCTTCACCGTCGCCTTGTTGCCCAGCGCGATCGAGCCGAGCTTGTCCAGGGGCACGTAGACCTCTACGGTCAGCTCGGACAAGTCCGCCGCCTCGAAGAGGGGAGTGCCCACCGCGGCGAGTTCGCCTTCGTAATGGAACTTGTTCAGCACTGTTCCTTCCACCGGCGATACAATTTCCGCGTCGCCGATGGCTATGTCCGTGAGGCGGATCCCGGCCCTCAGCTCGTCCTCCTGGGCCGCAATGACGTGGATGTTGGCCTGGAGCGATGCGAGATTCTTTTCGCCCACCTGCAGCTCGGTCGCGAGCTCGTCGCGGCGCTGCTGGGTGGCACCGCCATCGGCGAGCAGCTTCTCGGTCTTGCCGAGGGTGTCGCGCGTCAGGGAGAGCTGGGCCTCGGCCTGCTGGATCTGCGCCTCGGCGGCGGAGCTGCGGGCCTCGAGCTCGCCTATTTGGGCCTCCTGCTGCTGCCGCTGGGCCACGAGGCGATCCGTGTCGATGCGGCCGACGGATTCGCCCTTGCGCAGGAGATCGCCCTCCTTCACGGTCAGCGTTTCGATGACGCCCGAGGCTTGCGCCGAGACGGTGACCGTATCCACGTCCATCCTTCCCGTGTAGGTGAAGGGCCCGGCTTTTCCCGCGCAGGCCGCGACGAGGATGACGGAAGCCAACGATAGGATCTTGAGGCATATCTTCATTGCTTTACGCTCCATTTCTCGAGACTCTCGCCGCTCAGGGCCTCGATCTGGCTCGCCTTGAGCAGCAACGAGAGAACCTGGGTCTTGTATTGCAGCTCGGCCTGGGTGAGCCCGAGATTGGCATCGTTGAAGTCGGTGGTCGAGGCCATTCCCTCCCGATTCTGCGAGGAGACGATATCCATCTTGGTCTTCGCCAGGTCGAGCGAGGATTTGGCGACGTCGAGCGCCTGGCGAGCGGCGTTCCAATCGCGCAGCGCGCTGTCGTAGCCAAGCTCGATCTGCTCGCGCGCCGTCTTTTCGTCGTTCGCGAGCTTGGCGATGCGATGGTCGACCGCACGGGACTCGAGCGAGTCGCCCCCCCAATCGTAGGACCAAGTCAACGTGGCGCCCGCGACTCCGTAGACCATCCAGTCGTCCTGGATCGGGTTGACGCCGGGAAGGCCGTAGTGCAAGGAGCCGTTCAGGGCGAGGGTCGGGTATAGCTTGGAGCGGGCGAGCGTCCTGTTCGTCTCGAGGATGCCTTTTTGTATGGCGAGCGCCTTGATCTGGGACGTCCCCGTCTCGTCGAGGGC
>CAWHFT010000070.1:0-10116 GCA_963828175.1 uncultured Spirochaetota bacterium | reverse complement strand
CGGGTGACGCCGAAAGGAGGGCGTTCTTGCGAAGGACATCGGGCCGCTTCGACGAAAGCTCGGCCTCGAGCCCCTCGATGCCCTCGATATCCGATTGGAGCAGGAAGGAGTTGACGAGCAGCCTCACGCGGCCGGTTCGAAACCTCGACTTGGGATACATGATGCTCACGAGGTGTGCGGAGAGCTGGGGCCAATCCTCCCTCTCGACGAGGAGGAAGGTCTTGCGGTTGGGGAGGAAGAAGGAATTGAGCGCGCCGATGAGGGCCAGGAAGACCACCGCGAGATACCAGTTGCCTTTCCAGAAGGAGGCCCACGAGGCCGGTCCGAGAAGAAAAATCGGAAGAAAGAACACGAAAAGGAAGGAAGCGGCTATGACGACGTTGAAAAGTATGAAAATTGTTCTAAATTTCATTCAACGTCGCTCCTATAATAGAAAGGACAGCAAATGGAGGCTCCGCGACACTACTGTCGAGCTTAGCGTTGGAGAAATACGGGGTCAATGGGTGGGCCATGAACAGCATATTACTGAAAGACCTGAAACCTAAGCAGTTCTTTTCCAAGCCACTGTTCATGGACGAAGGCTTCGTCCTGCTCGCCCCCGAGACCCCTGTCGACGAGGCGCTGATAAAGCGGCTCACCCAATGGGAATTCCGGGAGATGAGGACCGACGGCGAAAGCCTCGAGGAGGCGGCCGACGAGAGCCACGAGAGCATGGGCGAGGCAAGCTCGGCCGCCACCATCATTCCCGACGGCGCCGGCGACAAGGAAAGGATCGAGCGGATCCTCGTCTTCTACAACGAGTTCGTCGCCTTCATCGAGGCCCTGTTCACGCGCTTCGTCACCAAGACCGAGCTCGACTACAAGGAGCTCAGCGAGCGGATGAAAGGGCTCTGCCAAGTCATCAGCGAGAACAAGCGTTTCCTGCTCCGCGCCCAGTCGCTCGTCCCTCAGCACAAGAACTACCTCGTCTCCCACGCGGCCCGAAGCTCCGTCTATTCGATCGTGCTCGGCATCACGATCAAGCTGCCCCTATTCAAGCTCATCGAGCTGGGCGCGGCCGCCGCCCTCCACGAGATCGGCATGGTGCGCCTGCCGCCCCAGCTGTACATGGCCGGCCGCCTCCTCTCGCCGCTCGAGAAGAAATCCATCACCGCCCATCCCGTCCTCGGCTACAACCTCCTCAAGGAGCGCCAAGTGCCCCTGTCGGTGTGCCTTGCGGCTCTGGAGCATCACGAGCGGGTCAACGGTTCCGGCTATCCCCGCGGCCTCACCGGCGAGAAGATATCCCTCTACTCGAAGATCATCATGGTCGCCTGCTCCTTCGACGCAGTCACCGCGAACCGGCCGTACAAGGAGGCGAAGGACGGCTACTCGGGCATGGTCGACATTCTCAGGAACGACGGGAAGCAGTACGACGACACGATCATCCGGGCCCTCGTCTATAGCCTCTCGATCTACCCCATCGGCACCCACGTCATGCTGACCAGCGGCAAGAGCGCGGTGGTCGTCGACGTCAACCCCGACAACCCGCGCTACCCCGTAGTCCAGATCCTCAGGCGCCCGCAGCCCGGACGGCAAGGACCTGGTCATCCGCACCAGCGAGACGAGCGTCCGCGTCCTCAGGCCCCTGGACCGGGAAGAGATCGAGAAGTCCAAGACTACTTCCGCCTAAGCCCCGATTCTGGTTAGTATCCTCCCGTATACCCACTTCAAGGAGCACCGCATGGACTTTTCGCCCCTCCAGAGCGCTCGTTTCGCCTATACGCCCAAGCTGCCCGCCATCCTCCGCGGAAGCATAGACAAGGTAATAGCCGTCAAGGGTTCCGCCGCCGAGCCCGCCGAGGACAGGGAGCGCCTCAGGGCGACCTTTCCGCGCACCTACGGCCTGCCCTCGGTCACGCTCTCGTCGGGCGACAACCCGGGCATCCGCAAGCAGATGCGGATCGGCGTCATCCTCTCCGGAGGGCCCGCGCCAGGCGGCCACAACGTCATAGCCGGCATCTACGACGGCCTCAAGTCCGCCAACCCGGAGTCGGCGCTCTTCGGCTTCCGCGGGGGCCCGGGAGGCCTCGTCGACGACAAGCACATGGACATCGACGGGCCCCTCGTCGACCGCTACCGCAACACCGGCGGCTTCGACCTGATCGGCTCGGGCCGCACGAAGATCGAGACGCCCGAGCAGTTCGAGGCGGCCCTCGAGACCGCCAAGCGCCGCAAGCTCGACGCCGTGGTCGTCGTCGGCGGCGACGACTCGAACACGAACGCCGCCCTTCTCGCCGAGTTCTTCGCGCAGACGTCGCAGCGCGACGCCGAGGTGCGCCCGATCGCGGTCGTCGGCGTCCCCAAGACCATCGACGGCGACCTCAAGAACGAGGCCATCGAGACTTCCTTCGGCTTCGACACGGCCACCAAGGTCTACTCCGAGCTGATCGGCAACATCTGCCGCGACGCCGCCTCGAGCCGCAAGTACTGGCATTTCATCAAGCTGATGGGGCGGTCGGCGTCGCACATCGCGCTCGAGTGCGCCTTCCAGACGCGGCCCAACGTCTGCCTCGTCTCCGAGGAGGTCGAGGCCAGGAAGATGAGCCTGGGCCAGATCATCGACCAGATCGCCAAGTCGGTGGTCGTCCGCGCCGAAAAGGGCGAGAACTTCGGCGTGGTCCTCATCCCCGAGGGCCTCATCGAGTTCGTCCCCGAGGTGAAGTTCCTCATCGGCGAGATCAACGACGTCCTCGCCGCCACCGAGCACGAGTTCAAGGCCCTCACGAGCTTCGTCGACCACAAGGCCTTCATCCTGGAGCGCCTCACCGAGCCCTCCGCCGCGCTATTCGAGAGCCTGCCCCAGGGCATCCAGGAGCAGCTGCTCTGGGACCGCGACCCCCACGGCAACGTCCAGGTGTCGCGCATCGAGACCGAGAAGCTCCTCGTCGAGATGACGAGGGCCAGGCTCAAGGACCTCGCTGCGGCCGGGGCGTACCGCGGCAAGTTCGACTACCAGACGCACTTCTTCGGCTACGAGGGCAGGTGCGGCTTCCCCTCCAACTTCGACGCGGATTACTGCTATTCGCTGGGCTACACGGCGTTCGCGCTCGCGGCCTCGGGCCTGACCGGCTACCTCTCCTCCGTCCGCAACCTCACGGCTCCGGCCGAGGCCTGGATCGCCGGCGGAGTGCCCCTCGTCTCGATGATGAACATGGAGCGCCGGCACGGCTCCGACAAGCCCGTCATCAAGAAGGCCCTCGTCGAACTCGACGGCGCCCCCTTCAAGGACTTCGCGGCCAAGCGCGGCGCGTGGGCCGAGAGCTCCGACTACCGGCTCCCCGGCGGCATCCAGTACTTCGGCCCCCCCGAGCTGACCGACCGGCCCACGCATACGCTCCTCCTCGAACGCGGTTCGGTAAAATAGGCCGGCGGAATGCTCGAAGGACTGAAGCGCTTCTTCGGCCGACGACGCGGCGCTGCGCCGGAGCCCGGCTCGCTCGTCGAGGAATTGTGGCTCGGCGAGATGTCGGGACCGCATAAGGGGCGCTTTCTCGAGGTCGCGGCTCCGGGCTACGCGGCGAGCTACCGGGGCGCCGCGGATGGCCGGCGGCTCGAGCTCGAGCTCGGCCGCCCCGACCTCTTCGCCTGGACGGAGGCGCCGCTGTACCGCCACTCCGATTTCGTCCTCGAGGGAGAGTTCGCGATCGAAGCGGGCCTACCCCATTCGGCCTGCGGCTTCCTCTTCCGGTATCAGGACGAAGCCAACTTCTATTCGGTACTCGTCTCCAATCGCGGCTATTTCCGATTCGACGTTGTGTTCAACGGCAGCCCGCGGCCGGTGGTCGCCTGGACGGAATTGCCCGGCCATCAAAGCGACGACCGCGGCGCGACGGCGCCGACGGACACCCTCACCCTGCGCGTCATCGCGCGGGGCGGCCATTTCACCCTCGTCGTGAACGACGAATGGGTCGCGGAGGCCGCCGACGAGACCTTCAACCGCGGTCACCTCGCCTTCGCCGCGCAGAACTACGGCGAGGGCAGCGCGACGCGCTTCGCCCTCCTCTCCTGCATGGTCGAATCGCGGCCCCTGGAAGTGGAGACCTGGTACTACCGCTGGAACTACTACATCGTGCCCGACGCCGATTCCAGGCGCCGACTCGCCGAGACGCTTTTCGCGATGGGCGAGAGTCTGGCCGCCGCCGTCCAGCTCCGCAAAATCGAGCGGCGTCGGCCCCTCGACGCCGACGAGCTGTTCCTCAAGGCCGAGGCGGCGCTGCGGCTCGGGCTGCAGGACGAGGCCGAATCAGCCCTCGACGCCTGCCTGGCCATCGCCCCCGACCGCACCGATGCCGCCGAGGAAAAGGCCAACCTCCTCGTACCTTCGCGGCCGCTACCTCGAGCTGCGGACCGAGCTCGACAAGCTGCTGCCTTCGAGACAGGACAACGCGCGCTTGCGGTGCCTCTCGGGCCACGCGCGCTTCGGCCTGGGCGATTTCGCCGCAGCAGCCGCCGAGTACCGGGCCGCGGCCGAGATCGACCTCCGCTCCGGCGGAGGCGGGTCCCAGCCCCTGTTCCGCATGAACGAGGCGAGGGCCTGGGACCAGGCCGGCAAGAAGAGCGAGGCCGTCGAGGCATACCTCGCGGCCGCGAGGCTCTTCTCCGCCGAGGAAGCCGACGACGACCTCGCCCTCGCGCTGAACCGGCTCGCGGCCCTCAAAGCCAAGGGCGCCGAAGTCAAGGAAATCAGGGCGAAGGCCCTCTATCGGGCGGGCAAGAAGGACGAGGCCGCAAAGATCCTGGCAGAGATAGTCGCGAAGGGCGGCGCCGACTCGGGCAGCCACTACACCCTCGGGCTCATTCTCGCGGAAAAAGGTCAAGGCGAAAGGCGCTCGAGCGCTTCGGCTCGGCTCTCGAGATCGAGCCCGACTATCCGCTCTACGCCTTCCGCTATGCCGAGCGGCTCTTCCTCCTCGGCCGGCCCGAGAAGGAGACGAGAGCCGCCATTCTCCGCGCCCTCGAGCTCGCTCCCGACGACGGATGGACGCTGAACCTCGCCGGCCAGGAGGCGCTTTCGCGTGACGACCTCGCGTACGCCAGGCACTGCCTCGAAGCCGCCCGCAAGGCCCTGCCCGAAGGCCAAGGAACCGGCGATCAACCTCTCCGACCTCGAGTCGAAGGAAGGGCGGACCGACGCGGCCCTCGCGGCCGTCTGCCGCCTTCACCGAGGACGCCGCCTGCCGCAACCAGGCCGGCAACGCGCTGGCCGCGGCCGCCGAGGTCGGCCGCGCTCGCGCGAGGAGGCCGAGGCGCGCCTCGAGGCGGCCTCGCTCGAGTACCTCCGCGCGCGCCGTCCTCGAGCCGCGGTCCGCGGAGTACCAAGCCAATCTCGCCGCGGCCTACATGGAGCTCGAGCGCTATTCCGAGGCCGAAGAGCGGATCAGGATCGCGCTCGACCTGGGCGCCGGGTCGAGGGGGCTCCTCCTCGCCGGCAACCTCGCGCGAATCTACGGCGACCTTCCCCGGGCCCAGGCGGCCTATCGGCTCGGCCTCGAAACCTACCCGGACGATCCCGCCCTGCTCGCGGCCTTGGCTCGCTGCTATTTCGGGCTGCGGAACTACGCCAAGGCCGGCGACATCGTCCAGCGTCTCGCCCCTCTGGCCCCCGAGCGGGCGGCGCGGCTGGAGGCCGAAATCGTCGAGGCCACCACCGAGGCGCTCTCCTGCGCGAGCTGCGGGAGGGCCTGGCAGGTTCCGCGCGACCTGCCCGCCCAGAGCGCGGCCAACATCAGAGGCACGCCTCCGGACGACTCTCCGGCCGGCGCCTGCCCGAGCTGCGGCAAGGTCTTCTGCATCGCCTGCCGCAAGGCCGAGCTCTCCGACAGCCGCTTCACCTGTCCGGACTGCGGGGAAGCCCTCAAGCTGTCGGACAATCGACTGCGCTACCTGGTCAGGGAAGCCATCCGCTCCCGGTATTGAGCCTGTATCGAACGGCACTGTTGTTTTTTTCTCGTGAAAGGGCTACTATTCCCCGGAATTCCAGCCCTACGATTAGGAAGAGACCCGTGAAATACGTTCGCATGTTCGCAATTCTCGCGTCCCTGTCCCTTAGCGGAGCGCGGGCTCGCCGGCCAGGATATCGTCACCGCCGGCCAGTATTTCAACGCCGTCGCTGATCGCTACGCCCAGGTCGACGACTACGAGGGCAAGATCAGCATCGCGACCGGCAAGGACGGCAACGACCTCATGAAGGGCGACATCATCTTCAAGTCCCCTTCCCTCCTCCGCGTCGATTTCACGAGCCCTCCCGACCAGGTCATCTCGTTCGACGGCCAGACGCTCACCGTCTACATCCCGGGCTACAACGCCATCCTATCGCAGTCGACCTCCGACAAGCCCGGCGCCGGCTCGGCCACTCTCGCGACGCGCGAGGGCCTCACGATGCTCCGGCGCAACTACTCGGTGGCCTTCGAGACGAGCCCCTCGCCGCAGCCGTTGGACGGAGGCGCGCCGGGCGAGACGGCCGTGCGCCTCGTCCTCGCACGGACCTCCGCGGCCGAAGGCTTCAGGACCATCAAGCTCTACATCACGCCCGACACCAAGCTCATCCGCCGGATCGAGGGCTGGACGATCTCCGGGGACAAGCTCGCCTTCGACTTCACCGGCATCAAGACCAACGTGGGGATTCCAGCCGCACGCTTCGTCTACGATTCGCCCGCCTCGGCCAACGTCTACAACAATTTCCTCTTCAATTCCGATAACTGACGGAAAGGAAGCGACGGCATGACCCCTATCGGCGAACAGCTCCGCGCGGTGCGCGAGCGAAAAGGCCTCACCCTCGATCGCGTGGCCGACGAGACGAATATCGCCAAGCGCTATCTCTCGGGACTCGAGGCCGAGGACTTCACGGTCTTCCCCGGCGACCCGTACGTCATCGGCTTCCTCCGAAACTACGCCGAATACCTCGGCCTTCCCTCCGACGAATTCGTGACCACGTACAAGAACATGAAGATCCAAGAGCAGCCGATGCCGATCGAGGAGCTGATCCCGCGGCGCGGTCCCTCGCCCATCGCCCTCGCCGCGGCGATCGGCGGCGGCGCCCTGGTCTTGATCGTCGTCCTCGTCGCCGTCCTCGGCGGGCGCGGCAAGGCCGCCTCCGAAGCGGCGCGCCGCGCCCCGGTGGAATACCGCATCGAGGGCACTTCCTTCGAGAAGCGGCTCTTCGTCGGCGACTCCCTCCTCGTGGCCTACGGCGGCAACAAGTACAAGCTTCTCGTGTCGCGCATCGACGACGCGGTGACGCTCGAGACTCCGGTGGGAGCCTCGCGCATCATGCTCGGCGAGGAAGGCAGCCTGGACCTCGACCGCAACAACCAGCCCGAGATCAAGCTCCTCGTGAGCGACCTCTCCAAGAAGGACCCGAGCAAAGGCGCCGTCCTCAGGGTCGACTATACCTCGCCCGACGCCGCCCTAGCGGCCGCGACCCAAGCCCCGATTCCCGACAACCCGAACGACCAAGGCGCCGCCGGGTCGAATGCGCCGCCTATCGCCGCAACCGGGACCGCGACCGGCGCAGCTCCGGCCGCCGGAGCCGCGCCTGTCGCGGGCGCCGCGCCGACGGCCGCAGGCGCGCAGCCCGCGACGGCCGCGCTCGCCGCCCCGCCGGGCAAGCCGGTCGTCCTCTTCGAGTCGGGCAAGACTCCCTACCCCTTCGTCACCTCCGTGACGTTCCGCAGCTCCTGCATGTTCCGGTACGAGGCCGACAAGAAGGACCGCGACGAGCGCTACTACCGCAAAGGCGAGAACCTCACCATCAACGCCCAGAACAGCCTTAGGATTTGGGCCTCGAACGCGCAGGCCGTCAAGCTCACGATCCAGGCCTCCGGCGGCAAGAGCGCCGACCTCGACCTGGGAGGCGCCGGAGAGGTCGCCGTCAAGCGCATCGCATGGAGCCAAGGCGACTCCGGCGGCTGGATCCTGGGCGCGTCGGACGTGGATTAACAGGAGAGCCATGCGCTTCTGGATCGACCGCCATGGCTGCGCCAAGAACGACGTCGACGGCGAGGAGATAGCCGCGCGCCTCGACGCGGCTGGCCACGAATTCGTCGAAGGCCCCGAAAGCGCCGACCTCGTCATCGTCAACACCTGCGGCTTCATCGAGGACGCCAAGCGCGAGTCCATTGGCGCGGTCGTCGCGCTCAAGGCCGCCTACCCTGGCAAGCGAGTCCTCGTTGCCGGCTGCCTCTCGCAGCGCTACGCCGCCGACCTCGCGGCCGACCTGCCCGAGGCCGACGGCATCGTCGGGAACGCGGACCTCGGCGCCGTCCTTGTGGCCGCCGAGGCCACCCTCGCCGGCGAGCGCCCGGTCATGATCCCCGCCGCATCCTCGGCGGAGGCGGCTCCCTCCATAGGCACAGTTCGACGCGTTAGACGATTCGATTTCCCCGGTTCGGCCCACGTCAAGGCCACCGAGGGCTGTTCCAATTTCTGCTCCTTCTGCGCCATTCCCCTCATACGCGGCCGGCTGCGCTCGCGCAAGGTCGACGATGTCCTCGCCGAATGCCTCGACCTCGTCTCGCAGGGAGTCAGGGAGCTCGTCCTCATCGGCCAGGACCTCGGCTCGTACGGCCGCGACCTTTCGTACCAGGCGGGCGACCCGAGCGGCGCGGCCGAGTCGGCCGACGCGGCGGCGGCCACGCGCCTGCCCGAGCTGCTCGCCGCCCTCTCCGCAGTCCCGGGCGATTTCCGCGTGCGCACCCTCTACATCCATCCCGACAACTTCCCCGAAGGCATCCTGCCGATCATGGCCGCCGATCCCCGCCTCGTGCCCTATTTCGATCTGCCGTTCCAGCACGGCTCCGAGCGGATCCTCAAGAAGATGAACCGCCGAGGCAGCGCCGAGGCCTACCTCGAGCTCATCGGCCGCATCCGCGGCCTCCTGCCCGACGCGGCGATCCGCTCGACCTTCCTCGTCGGCTTCCCCGGCGAGACCGACGAGGACTTCACCCTGCTCCGCGCATTCCAGGACGCAGCCCGCCTCGATTGGGTCGGCAGCTTCGCCTATTCGCGCGAGGAGGGCACCGCCGCCTACGGCATGGCCGCCCGCGTGCCCAAGAAGACGGTCGCAGCGCGACGACGTGAGCTCGAGGAAGCCCAGGGCGCAATCACGAGCGAGCGGCTCGGACGCTTCGTCGGGCGCGAGCTCGAGGTGCTGGTCGAAGAAAGAATGGCGCCAACTCTCGACGAGCGCGGCTCGGGGATCTCGAGGAACTTTCGCTCGGAAGGACGTGGAACCAGGCGCCCGAGGTGGACGGCCTCACGGTGCTCCGCGGAAGCTTTCGAGCCAGGCTCGGTCGTCCGAGCCCGCGTCCTAGCGGTGCACGGCGTCGACTTCGACGCGTCGCCAATGAGGAGTGGGGCGCGTTGATGGATGAGAACCTGCCCCCGTACCTGGCCGCCCTCAACCCCGAGCAGCTCGCGGCCGTGCGCCACGAGGGCTCCAGCCTCCTCATACTCGCCGGCGCAGGCTCGGGAAAGACGCGCGTGATCACGACCAAGATCGCCTATCTCGTGCGCGAGCGCGGCGCCCCGCCGGAGTCCATCCTCGCCGTCACCTTCACGAACAAGGCAGCGAGAGAATGCGCGACCGCGCGACGGCGATCGAGCCCTCGTGCTCCCGCGCGATCATGAGGACCTTCCACTCCTTCGGCGCCTGGTTCCTCCGTCGCAACGCCGCGGCGGCGGGGCTGGACAGCAACTTCACCATCTACGACGACGACGATCAGGCCACTCTCCTCCACGGCGCCATGCCGCAGAACACGCGCGTCGAGTGCGCCCGGATGGTCCAGGGGATCTCGCGGGCGAAGGACCTCGGCCTGGAGCCCGACTCGCCCGACCTCTCGGATGCCTTCTCCGACCACGGAATGCGCCGAGTGTACGCGCTCTACGAGGAACGCTGCGGAACACGGGCAATGTCGACTTCGGCGACCTCATCAGGCTTCCCGCGCGGCTCTTGCGCGAGGACGAGGCGGTGCGGAGGCGCACGCGGCAACGCTTCCGCGTCATCCTCGTCGACGAGTACCAGGACTCCAACGTCGCGAGCAATACGTAATCGGCGCCAGGCGTGCACGACATAAC
>CAWHFT010000069.1:0-14543 GCA_963828175.1 uncultured Spirochaetota bacterium | reverse complement strand
TTCGAAACAGTGCCTGAGCTCGAAGTCCAGGGACAGCGCGAAGTCCAGCTCCTTGCCTTCCTTGTTGCGCAGGTAGTGAAGCCCGCCTTCAACGCCCCGCGTATCCTCGAGCAGGTCGAGTTCCTTGCGCAGGGAGCAGGCGACGGCGTTCTCGAGCCGGGCGCCTTCCCCGGCCTTCACCTGCCCCGTGTCGAGGAAGTAGTACTTGGGTTCCTTGATGATGGCGCGGGCGACATTGCGGTGCCAGGGCCGGACCGCGAAAATTACATGGAGGTTCTCGAGCAGTCCAAGCCAAGACTTGACCGTCTTGGCGTCCTTCTGCAAGTCGGCCGCCAGGTTCGCGTAGGAGACGGGAGAGCCCACCCGTAATCGCAGCAGCTCGATCAGGGTCTCTATCCCGATGATGTCGCTGACCGCCGCCAGATCGACGAGGTCCTGGCGCAGGATCGCGTCGAGATGGGTCCTGCGCCAACGCGCATAGAAGACTTCGTCGTTCTCGAGGAATGGCTCGGGGAAGCCTCCCACCCGGATTATCCGGTCCATGACTTCGCGAGGCTCCATCTGGCCGGACAATTCCCTAACATCGAAGGGATGGAGGCGGTAGGCGAAATAGCGGCCGGCAAGCGAGTCGCCAACCTTGCGGAAGGCATCCAGGCGAGCGCTCCCCGTGACGACGATTGCTGGCGGTATGCCGTCGACGTCGAAGATCGCCTTCAGGTAATTCTTCCATTCGGGCATCTTGTGCAGCTCGTCGAGGATGACAAGGCTCTTGGCCCTGTCCCAGCTTCGCTCGCGAAGAAGGATGCGATGCTCCGGATCGTCGAAGGAGAAGTACTCGTAGTCGGAGGTCAGGGATTTGGAGAGGTAGGTCTTCCCCGCCTGGCGGGCACCCGAGATGAGGATAATTTTCTTGCCCATATCTTTGAGGATGTGGGCCTTGATGGCGCGCTCCATGCGGTTATTATGGAGTCCACTCCCGAAAAGTCAAGCTTTTCTGGAGTGGATTCCGAAGAGCCGCCCGGGGAAATCCCCGAGCGGCTCTTTCGCTCCTACTGTCCCGGGTTCGGGGCGGGCGTCTGGTTCTTGATCAAGATGAACTCTACCCGCCGGTTCTTCCAGCGGTTCTGCGCGTCCTTGAAGTCGACGACCGGCTCGCTCGAGCCCATGCCCATGGTGGAGAGCCTGCGCGGATCCACGCCATTGTCGGTGAGGAGCTTCTTGACGAGCTCGGCGCGGCCGGTCGACAGAGGCACGAGCTCCTTCGTCTCCTCGTTGGCGATGGCCGCGGCACTGTAGCCGGCGATCTTGCCCTCGCTGTTGGCGTGCCCCTCGATGAGGATGGCGTAATCCTTGAACTTGTTGAGGATCTGAGCGATGCGCTGTATGACCTTGGTATTGTTCGCGATGGTTTCGGTATCGAGGCCGTTGAAGTCGGCTCCGTTCGCCCTGAACACGATGGAGGGCACCTTGATCTTGAGCCGATCGCCCTCGCGGATGACCAGGACATCGACGGAGATCGAACCCTCGATCTTGTTGGCGTTGCCGAGCACGTCGGTGACCGTGAAGACGAACGGATAGTCCGTCGCGGACTCGACCAGCTCGCCCTTGTCGGAGCGGCCGTCCCAGGTGATGGTCTTGGCGGGAGTGCCCGTCCCGCTCCAGGACTTGAACACGCGCTCGGCCGGCTTGGCGCCCGGAGCCGCGCCCTCCACCACTGCGACTTCGTGGACCTCGAAGCTCCACTGGGCGATGTCGGCCGGGCTGGAGACGTCGAGGCCGATGGTCAGGTCGCTGTTGCTGTTGTCGTTGTCCGGGCTGAAGGGGTCGGGCGTCAGACTCACCTGCGCCTTGGGAGGGGCCGTGTCGACGAGGATCTTTCCGGTGCGCGCCTCGGCGTGGTCGCCCTTGAGGTAGTCGACCGAGAAGTAGCCCGTGTAGTAGCCGTCGACGACGGCTCCCGAGCTGTCGTGGCCGTCCCAGACTATCTTGTTGGGGACGTCGTTGCCCTTGCCGCCGAAGACGCTCTTCTCGACGCCGTCCTTGTCCACGACGGCGAAATGCCAGGTGTCGATGCCCTCGCGAAGCTTGACGATGAGGTTGAAGGTTTCGGTGTCCAGGATGCCGTCGCCATTGGGCGAAATGCCGGGATAGGCGGCGGTGACGAAGACCTGCACCGGCCGCTGGTCGACCACGATGGAGGGAACCGCGGCCGAGCCTTTGTTGCCCGCCGCGTCGGTGGAGGAGGCTTCGTACCGGTAGGAGCCGTCGGCGACGATGTTGCCCGCCTCGTCGGTGCCGTCCCAGGTGAAGCTCGAGGCCTGGCCTTTCCAGCTCCAGGTCCTCACCTGCTTGCCGTCGGGCCCCGTGAGGACGCCGGTCCAGTCGTCGCCGGGGACCGATTTCTGAGTGAAGCTGACGACGCGGTACTTGCTGCCCTCGTTCGGCGAGAACAGGAGGGGCGCGGCGCTCAAGCTGATCGAGGGCGCGACGGTGCGGAGCAGGACCGGCGCCGTGGTCGAATCGGCCGCGTCTCCGTTTAGGTAGGCGACCGACAGCTTCGCGATGTAGCGGCCGTCGGGGGCCTTGGCCTTGGCGTCAGTTTTGCCGTCCCAGATGAAGGTCGCCGGGACGCCCTTGTTGTCCTTCCAGGTGCGCACCGGCGTCTGGGCCGGTGCCGTCGCTTCGGTCGCCCCTTGGGCGTCGACGCTCAGGATGTCCAGCTCGTACGACTTCACCTTTTCGTTGGCCTGCACTTGGGCCGTCAGCGTGAGTCGGTCCTTGGCGCTGCCCGGCAACGGGCTGAAAGCCTTGTAATCGGCGACGAGGCGCACCGCCTTCTTGGCGGTATCGACCGCAACAGCGACCGGCGGCGAGGCGAAGGAATTGCCCGCGCTGTCGAGAGCTCGGAGGATGTACGAGTAGACGCCGTCGGGCACGGGCTTTCCCGCGTCGTCGGTGCCGTCCCACTCTACGGCCGGATCGGGCAGCGGCGAGAAGGGGAAACTGCGCACCACGCTGCCGCCGGGGCCGGAGACTTCGCCCACCCACCGTGCGTCCTTGACGCCCTTTTGGGCGAAGTGGACGCTGTTCTGGCCCGCCGAGCCGGCGGGATTGAAGGCCGGCCGGTCCGCGCTGACGCTGCCGGAGGGCGGCGTAATATCGAGGACGAAGGACGGCGAGGTGGCCATCGGGCCGTAGCCGTTGACATAAGTGACCGAGAGCTGGGCCAGGTATTGCCCCTCGGGCAGCACCTTCAGGCTGGTCTGGTCCTTGCCGTCGAAGGGCACGCGATCATGGAGGGAGCCGCCGTCCTTGCCCGACGTCGGACCAAACCTCGCGCTTGGCCTTGTCGAGGACCGAGACCTTCCAGCCAACGATGCCGGTCTTGACCGGCACGCTCGGGAATAGGTTGACGACGTCCTTAACGCCGTCGCCGTTGGGGCTGAAGGCCGCCAGGTCGATCACGAGGCCGATGGGCGGCTGCTGCGTGTTGACGACGATGTTGTCGAAGCGCTTCGTGACCGAGTTGCCGGCCCGGTCCGTCGCGGAGATCGAGAAGGCGTAGACGCCGTCGGCCACGACCTTTCCGTCGTCGCCCTTGCCGTCCCAAGTCCAGTCCGCGGGCGCGGAGTTCTCGAACTTGAGGGTCCGCACCGAGTTGCCCGCCGCGTCAATAACCTTGGCGGACCAGAGGTCCTCGACCGAACCCGAAAGCTTGATCAGGATAGTCTGCTTGCTGCTGACGCCGTCGGGGCCGAAGATCGGCGGGTCCTCGGGCACGGTGATCTCGACTTTCGGCGGTGTCACCTTGACGACGACTGGGAAAGGCCCGACGCTGGCGTGGAGGCCATTGTCGTTCACGGCCTCGATGGTCGCGGTGTAGGCGCCGTCGGGCACAACCTCGCCGGAGTCGGCGACGCCGTTCCAGACGAGCTTGTCGGGTATGGGCACGCCCTTCTTTACGTACGTTAGGCGATCCATGAAGCCCTTGATCCCCTGGGTCTCGGGCCGGGACTCCTTGTTGGAGATCTTGCGCACGACATTGCCCTTGTCGTCGGCGATGCTGAGGGTCCAGGCGACGATGTATCGGCGATCGGTGATCTTGACGGGGATTTCGAGGGTATCCTGGATGCCGTCGTTGTTCGGCGAGATATAGGCGGGGCCCCACTTCGAGGCGGGGAAGCTCGCGACGATTTTGGGTGGCGTGTTGCCGATGGCGCCTATGGGAATGGTCGCGCTTCCGCCGAAGGCCCAAATGCCGTCGTACAGCGGGGCCGCCACAACGGCGGGCTGCAGCTCGGCCTGGTCCCAGCCTTGCTTGGCGAGATTGGAGCCGGCGGGCGCGGGCTTGAGAGGAATGACGGCCGTGAGCCCGAAGGACGGAAGCAGGCTCTTGCTCGAGCCGTCCATGAGCTCGCGGAGGTCCTGATCCCAGTTCGCGCGCAAGGTGACGACGCCGCGATAGGAGATGCCGGTGGAGAGATCGAAGCCTAGGTCCTGGAAGCTCGGCACGGAGATGTCGGCGCCGAGGGCGATCCTCCAATCGTCCGTTCGAACGATGAAGGCTCTCATCCCGGCCGATAGGGTGAACGGCGGGGTGAGCGCGTCGCTGTAGGACTTGCCGAGGCCCGAGAGCACGGCGCCCCAGCGCAGATCCTTGAGGAGGCCATGGTCGCCGAGCAGTTGCATGACTCCGAGGTCGAGGCCGGCGCCCCAGCCCTGATCGCCCAGTGTGAGGTTGAGAGCGCTGCCGACGAAGAAGTTGGGGAAGAGATCCTTGGCGATGCCCCCGCGCATGCCGAGGGCGGTGCCGAACGGCAAGGCCGTCATCGTGGACGGCGTGGAAACGAAATCGAGGCCCGCGCTCCAGACCGCGTAGGGCTCGGGGACGGAGAGGCCGAGGGCGGCCGCGCTGCCGAACCCCTGGCCGTTTCCGAGATCGGTGAGGGCGGTATAACCTGCGTCGAGGACGGTGCGCTGCTGCGCTGCGGAGGCCGCGGGGTTCTCCCGATCGGCCCATGGCGCGTCGAGAGCGGTCACCGAAGGGCCGTAGGCGAGGCCTTGTGCAGAGCCTAGGATGGGAAAGAGGGAACTGCCTGGCTGCGGGTCGTATGCGAAAACCCGCCCCGCGCCTATCGCGACCACGAGCGCAATGGCGAAAGCCGCCTTCCGGTAGTTTGACATCATTCCCTCCTTGGGGATCGGGCCATTATGCGACAGAGTTAAAATAGCGCCGAGTCGAGTCGATGACTACTCCCTCGACGAATTTCATTGATAAATGATCAAGTTGGGCGGGGGATCCAGGGCGAGAACTTCTTCGGGGAGCAGAAGGGGATCGTCGTAACCGGCGCCCTCTATGTCGGTTTTAAAAAACAGCTTGAAGCCCTTCAAGGGCATGTTGACGGCCTTGGCATTGGAGGAATAGCTCCAGCGCTTGAGTGCCGGCGGCCCGAAACCGTCGGCGGTATGGATCAAGAGCACGCCGTCGTAATCGGCCCGCACCTTCTCACGGTCTACGATCATCTTGCCCTGGAACTGGTGGACGATGAGCATCTTCTCGCCCTCGATGCCCTCGGCGCTCATGTAGTCGCTCATCGCCTGCTCGGCGGCGTTGATCTCGTCGGCGCTCACGGCGCCGATGACCTTCATCGGCGCCTCGGTCCTCCACTCGGGGTCCAGGGCGATGTGCACGTTGGGATACTTGAGCCAGGGCAGCAGCCGGTTCATCGCGTCAGCGACCGGGTATTTGCCGATCTGGTGGTCTACGAAGACGAGCCACCCGCGCTCCTGGGCGAACTCGATGTAATCCTGGACGACCGAATCCTTGAGGTAGCCGATCTCACCGCCCGGCCAACAGGTGCCGTAGATCAGGTAGAAGGCGGGCACGACGCCCATGGACCCGCTCAGGTCTTCGTAGAGCTTGGCATACGCGACGAGCATCTTGGCGAGATCTTCCTTGGAATATTCGCCGAGTATGCCCATGCGCCGCGAGTCCGGCTTGCCGTAAAAGGCGAGAATCCGGTTGTTCGCGAGGACCGGGATGAGCGAGTCCCGCACGGCCGCGGTGACCGGCGACGTGGCACGCGGCGCTTCGAGGAGCGCTCCGGGAAAAAAAGGAGCGCGGACACCGGGCTTGGGCTCGACCTGCGGCGCGAAGAGCGCGGGGAACCATCGTAGGCGCCTCCCGACGGATCGGGGATCCCCGGGTGAGTGGCCCTGCGTCGACGAGTTAGTCGCCTGCGGTGAGTAGGTGGCCAGCGTTGCGACGGGCCTCTGATTCGAGGGGCCGCGGACGGTGGCGCCCTCGCGATAGCCGAGCGTAGAGGCGCCGAGAGCGAGGGCGCCCGAGGCTACGCCTATCAAGGCCAGGAGGACGGGATGGAACGGAAAGCGGAACGGACGCATGAGGAGGCTCCAGTGTGCGCAGCGTGGTGTCGCTTTCGAATATCGGCGCGGAGACCATGGGACTGAAGTGCCCGGACGCTTCGACCGAGAATCAATGGATGAACAGAAGCTCGATCGTGGCCGCCCTTTCCCTTGCCTGCACCTTCGCCAGTGGCGCCGCAAGAGGCGCCCCCTTCGAGGGCTTCCCCGAGAGCGCGGACATCAGGACCGCCTACTGGTTGAGCTTCTTCAACGCTCCCGAGCAGGAGCTCCAACGCCGGGGAAGCGCGGTCGTCAGCAACGACTATGGTTCGTTCAGGCTGTCCGTGACGCGGTCGGGGGGTTTCTTCTACGCGATGGCGACCGCCATTGAAGAGCCGCTCACGGGGGCCGCGGTGCCGCCCCTGTATACTCGCGGCAGTTGGATACTCAAGCGCTCATCGCCCGACGGCATGCCCATCCAAGCCAAGGTCTTCCTCCGGAGCGATCCCGGCACCTTCATCAGGATATATCCCGACGGCGATCGCAGCACGCTCGACGTCGTCGCGTACGGCGGCGTGCTGCATAGCGGGATACCCTTGCCCGTGCCGTTCGAACGCGCCTTCGCATCCACGATGGCGGACATCGCCTCGTGGACCGGCAGCCAGGTGGACTGGAGCCTCTTCTCGCCCAGGCCCGGCTTGTACAAGGACGTGCGCGCCTTCATCGACGAGACGAGGCGCCGCCTGCCCGCTCTCCGCTACGGCGACGACGGCGCCCTCGATGCCCAGGGCAACCCCGTCTATATAGCGACAGGCGCGCCTCAGACGCCGCCGACCGGGCTCAACTGCTCGGGCTTCGCGGCCTGGGTGGCCGACGGCCTCTACCGCCCCTTGACCGGCAAGCTCCTGGACCCCGAGGCGATGGCCGTGCGGCATATGGAGGCGCGCGCGACCTCGGCGGCCGCCCGCTACGAGACGGATCTCGATCCCTTTTTCGGCCTCGACTGGACACGCAATATCGCCAAGACCCTGCTCGATGCCCGATACCGCTCGCGACCCCATGCCCTGACCGAGGCCGACGTGCGCATCTCCGCCTTCGCCCTCGTCGCGCCGGACGGCGTCCTGGACCCGGGGAACTGGACCTACCTTCCCTACCCCGCATACCAGGTCGACTTGGGTTACGAGACCTCGGGACTCAAGGCCCTGCTCTATGTCCTCGCGCTCCGAGAGCCGGGCACGATCTATCTCGCCAGCCTCTCGCGCAAATCCGGCGGGGCCATCCCCGGCCTCTCCCGCCATTACCATGTCGCGGTTCTCGCCCCCTACTTCGACGAATCGGGGGATTTCAAGATCGCTGTCTTCGAGAGCGACGTCGAGACCAGCGTCGAGGCCCTCATGGCTCGCGTTCCCAAGGACTTCGTCCACCTGGTGGGCATCAAGGTCGGCCCCGACTACGACCCGCCGCCCTTCCCTGCGCAGTAGAAACATCGGACAGCTACCTTGAATCGGAATGGGGAGGCGGTAAATACTATTCTGACATGCGCGTTGTATTCCTAGGCTCAGGCACCAGCTTCGGCGTGCCGGTGATCGGCTGCAACTGCCACGTATGCTCCTCCGCCGACCCGCGCGATAGGCGATACAGAGCCTCCATCCTCTTGGAGGCTGAAGCCGTCGGCGGCGCCGTTACGTCGGTGGTCGTCGATGCCGGTCCCGAGTTCCGGCTCCAGGCCCTCCGGGCCGGCATCTCCCGCCTCGACACCCTCCTGCTCACCCACGCCCACGCCGACCACATCAACGGCCTCGACGACGTCCGGCCCCTGACGACCGAGTCCGTGCTCCCCGTCTACGGGAACGCGGAGACTCTCGCCGAGACGAGGGAGCGCTTCGCCTATATCTTCCGCCACACGCAAGTCGGCGGCGGGAAGCCGCGCATCGAGCTCAGGCTCGCGGACGGTCCCGTGCTCGCGGGCAGCATGCGCTTCGTCCCGATCCCCGTCCTCCACGGCGAGCTGCCCATCTTGGGCTGGAGGACCGGCGCCTTCGCCTACATAACGGACTGCTCGGAGCTGCCGGAGTCGGCCGTCGCCCTTCTGCACGGGGTCGAGGTCCTCGTGATCAACGGCCTGCGGCGCGAGCCGCACGCCACCCACTTCAGCCTGGACCAGGGCATCGCGGCGGCGAGGCGAGTCGGCGCGAGGCGAACGTGGCTCACCCACATGAACCACGAGTCCAGCCACGCGGAGCTCGAGGACTATTGCGCGAAGGCCGGAGCGGACGTCGGCGCCCGCCCCGCCTGGGACGGGCTCGAGTTCGAGGTGTAGGATCCAAAAAACTTGCTTTCCTCGGCCGAGTAAGCGAAATTTCACGTAAACGGCGAGCCTCCGAGGAGTCAATCAATGGCACTGCGAATCAAGATCGGCGGACGGATAATCCTTCCGGTCGTAGTCATATTTGTCCTGACGGTTGTCGGCATACTGGCCCTGACTTACGGCATCGCGTCGAAGATCATCACCGACCGCATCTATCGCGAAGGGGATGCGCTGTCCCAGTCCGCCGCGAACCAGGTCAAATCCAGGTTCGAGCGCCTGGCGGAGACGCCGCGGGAGATAGCCAACGTCTTCCTGGCGATGAAAGGCGCCGGCGTCCCGGATCGCAAGGTCGCCATGGCGATACTGCTCAGAAGCCTCGAGGCGAACCCTGCGCTCCTCGGTTCGTGGACAGTGTGGGAGCCGAATGCCTTCGACGGAGCAGACGCGAAGTACCGGAACGCCCCGGGGCACGATTCGACCGGCCGCTTCGTCACCGCATACAGCAGGGGAACGGGCACGGTGAGGGTCGATACCAACATCGACTACGAAAAGGAAGGCGCCGGCGACTACTACCTTCTGGCGAAGAAAAGCCGGCAAGAGACCCTGATGGAGCCATACCAGTATTCCTACACGGGCAAGCAGGAAGATGCAATCTACATGACGAGCATCGTCATACCGATGCTCGTCGACGGCGATTTCGTTGGAGTCGTCGGCGTCGACCTTCCGATCTCCGGCTTCACGGCGATCATGAGCGACATCAAGCCCTACCCGGGCTCCTACGGCGTCCTCATGGCCAACTCGGACACCCGCGTCTACCATCCCAATCCGGCCGTCATCGGCAAGCAGGAAGGGATCGAGCAGCCGCCCGAAAAGCTCGCCCCTCTTCTCGCCGCGGTGAAGGCGGGGAGGCCCTTCAATTGGCTAAAGAAGAATTCCGATACCGGCGCGGTCTCGTATATCAGCTACTCGCCGGTCTCGGTCGGCGCCGACACCCATCCCTGGGCGCTGGGCGTGGTGCTCCCGCTGACCTCGCTCTTGGCGCCCCTCCGGAATCTCCTCGCAGTCATCCTCGCCTTGGGAGCCGCGAGCCTGGCGATAGGCTTCGTCATTCTCCTCTTCGTGGCGCGGAGCATCTCGAGGCCGATCAAGCTCGTGACGAAAGCCAACGTCGGCTTCTCGAAGGGCCAGTTCGCCTTCGGGGGACTCGATGCGGCGAATTTGGCCGCCATGAGGAGGCGCGGCGACGAAATAGGCGAGACGGCGCGAGCTATCGAGGAAATGGTGGCTTCCGTCACGGAAATAGTCGCCTCGATCCAGCAAGCCAGCGAGCAGGTAGCCCAGGGAGCTACCCAGGTGGCGCAGACCGCCCAGGAGCTCTCCCAAGGCACGACCGAGCAGGCGGCCTCAGGCGAGGAAGTCTCCTCTTCGATGGAGCAGATGAGCGCCAATATCAAGCAGAACGCCGACAACGCCTTGACCACCGAACGGATCTCGAGGAAAACAGCGATCGACGCGGAAGAGGGCGGCAAGGCGGTCGCCGAGGCGGTTACGGCGATGAAGGAGATATCGCAGAGGATCGGCATCATCGAGGAGATCGCGCGGCAGACGAACCTGCTCGCGCTCAACGCGGCCATCGAGGCCGCCCGCGCGGGCGATGCCGGAAAGGGGTTCGCGGTCGTCGCCTCCGAGGTGCGCAAGCTCGCCGAGCGCTCGCAGAAGGCCGCGGGGGAGATCACGACCCTGTCCAAGACGAGCATGGAGATATCCGAGAAGGCCGGGAGCCTCATCCATGCCATCATCCCGGACATCCGCAAGACGGCCGAGCTGGTCCAGGAAATCGCGACCTCGAGCCGCGAGCAAACGATGGGGGTGGAGCAGATTAACCAGGCGCTGAACCAGCTCGACCAGATAATCCAGCAGAACGCAGCCTCGGCGGAAGAGCTCGCCTCGATGTCGGAAGAGCTCTCCGGCCAATCGGAGTCCATGCGAACCACCGTGGACTTCTTCAAGACGGGCCAGGGCGGTTCCGCGGGGCGCGCGAGCGCGACAGTCGCCCCGAGTTATGAGAGGGCCACGGCTCCTGCCAGGAGCGTGATGGCAAAGCAGCCGCCGAAGCTCCTCGGCGCGGTGAAGGCCCCGGTCCGACCCGCGCCGCGAACATCGATCACCCCGGTCCGCAGCGTAGACGACGCCATGGACGAGGGGTACGAGTCATTCTGAGATCAGCCGCAACCGAAACGGACCTTTCTCGATCTATAAGGGGTTCGCTCCAGAACTCACGATTCGAAGGGAGAAAAAAATGTCCGTATTCATTCAATCCGTCGGCGTCGACGTGCCCGAGCGCCGAGTCTCCGAATTTCGAGCTATCAGAGTTTGTAGACACCGACGACGAATGGATCCGCTCGCACACCGGCATAGGGTCCCGGCACATTGCGGCGGACGGCGCCCTGACCAGCGACCTGGCGGCCTCGGCCTCGAGGAAAGCCCTCGCCAACGCCGGCATCTCGGCTCGGGACCTCGATTTCATCGTGGTGGCCACGGCCACGCCCGATTATTTCGGCTTTCCCTCGACCGCCTGCATCCTGCAGGAAAAGCTCGGCGCCCCGGGGTGTCCCGCCTTCGACCTGACGGCGGGCTGCACGGGCTTCGTGTACGCGCTCAACGTGGCCTCGAGCCTTCTCGAGGCCAACAAAAAGAACCATGCCCTAGTGGTCGGCGCGGAAACGCTCTCGAGGATCGCTAACTGGGGCGACCGATCGACCTGCGTCCTCCTGGGCGACGGCGCGGGAGCGGCGGTGCTTTCGCGCAGCGAGGAAGGCGACGGCCAGGTGGTCGTCAGCGTCCTTGGCGCGGACGGCAGCGGCTCCGGGGACCTCCGCCTCTTACAGTCCGAGCGCTCGCGGACCTTCCATCCCGGCCCTTCCCATCGTGCCCTTGCTCGAGATGAACGGGCGCAAAGTCTACAATTTTGCCGTGCAGACCATTCCCGGCATCGTCAACCGGCTCCTCGCCCTCTGCGGGAAGAAGCTCGACGAGTTCGCCTGGATCATACCGCACCAGGCCAACGCGCGGATCATCCAGGCCGCGGCCAAGAGACTCGGCACCTCTGAGGACCGCTTTTATATGAACATCGAGGAATACGCCAACACTTCCTCCGCGAGCATCCCGATAGCGCTCAACGAGATGAACGAGAAAGGCCTGCTCAAGCGCGGCGACCTCTTGATGCTCCTCGCCTTCGGCGCCGGCCTAACTTACGGAGGCACGGTGCTTCGCTGGTAAGGGAGCGAATGCCTGGCGCGGGCCGACGAGCTCATGTCCTGCTATGCCTCCGGCAACTCCCTCGCGACCGCGTTCGAGATGGTCAGGGCCATCGTGCGCAGGAAGGACTCGAACCCCTCGCTCCACGAGGCGTCGTGGGCCGCCCGGAGGCCGAGGACGCCGAGGCAGCCCTCCGGGCCTTCCATCGGCACGAAATGCCACTCCGACTTCGGATTGATCTCCGTGAACCTGCCGGCGCTTCGCACGCCCTCGAACGAGGCGCGGGCGGCATCTCTCGCGTTGGCGTCCAGGGGCTCCCACCCGCTCTCGGCCTGGTGCCTCAGGCCTTTCTCGCTCTCGCGCAGGATCACGATCGCCTCGACCGAAAAAGCGTCCTTGATCGCCTCGACGCTGGTGTCGAGAATGATGCCGAGCGTTTTCGCGCCGGCGAGGCGCGACGCGAGGGCGTGGAGAAGCGACAGCCGGGACTCGCGCGCCGCGAGGAGCCGCTCGCTGGCCCTGAGCCTGCCCGTCAGCCAACCCGAACAGAGGGCGACGAGGAGATAGAGGACGAGCATGAGGGCGTCCTCGGTCCTCGAGATGTACATGGTGTATCGCGGCGGAATGAAGAAGAAGTCCCAGGCGACGGCGGAGAGCACGGCCGCGAGGAGGACGGGCCACCGGTCGAGAGCTAGGGCCAATAGGCTGATGGCGGCCAGGTAGGTGATCGCAGCGGCCCAGTAGCCGGCGTAGTCGGCGAGGGCGAGATTGAGGCCGGTCACGGCGGCGACGACGATCATGGCGACGACGTACTGCCCTGCGTTTTCGCCGTAGGGCTGCTTGGGCGGCGAGGCGAGCCTCTCAGCAGGGGGGCCCGGCGCGCGGATCGACACAATCGAGAAAGAGCGGCGGGCTGCCGCCGAGTCGATCGGCGACGCTCCGGCGGATCCCGCTTCTTCCTTCCCTGGCCGACGACAATGACCGAGGCGCCGATCCTGCTCGCGTACTTGAGGAGGCCGGCGGCCACGTCGATGTCGGGCAGGTTGGCGACTTCGGCCCCGAGGCTCCGCGCCTGGCGCAGCGCCCTGGCCATGGACTCGCCTTCCTCGGCCGAAGACGCGCGGCCATTGTCGATGGTCACGCACTCCAGCGAGGCCCCCGATTCCCGGGCGAGAGCGCCTGCGGCGCGCACGAGCTCGTCGTTCGGAGAGCCGGAGCCCAGGGCCGCGATCACCGGACCGGCAGCGCGCTTTTCCTTCCTTATCCATCTCCTCATCCTCCCCGCCGAGCCGCCGAGAACGCCGGATCGGCTTCCAAAAGCGCGTTGAGCGACACTACGTTTATGCGCGGCGGCCCGAGCAGTATAGCCGATATCCCGGCTTCCTTTCGGATTGTCCTGGAGGGCCGCCTTCTGCGCCGCCCCGAGCGACCTGGCCGACGCCACGCGGTCGACCTGGGCCAAGGCGGCCTCGACGCCGATGTCGGGGTCGAGCCCCGAGGCCGAGGCGTAGGCCATTCCCTCGGGAGCCTGGCCCCCGAAGTCCTTGGCCCAGGCCGCGCGCCTGTCCGCCACCGCCTTGGCGAGGTCCGCGCTCACGGGTCCGAAGTTGGACGCCCCGGCGCCTACGTAAGCATAGTCGCTCGCGGAAGGCCGCGCTCGAAAAAAACGCGACGACTCGAACTTTTGCGCGAGCAGGCTCGAGCCCCTGACGGCGCCGTTCACGACCAGGAGGCTGCCGTTTGCCCGGCTCGGGAAGGCCAGCTGGGCCACCAGCGTGATCGCCGCGGGGTAGAGGACGCCTGTGAGGATCGTCATCCCCAGGAGGAACGTGATCGATTTCGGAATCTTGGCCAATGGGTTCATGGTCGTACCATCCTTGTCTCAAATCAGGCCGAGCGCGCCGAGCAGCAGATCGATCACCTTGATGCCGATGAAAGGCGCTACGATGCCGCCGAGCCCGTAAATCATCAGGTTCCTGCGCAAGATCCGCGACGCTCCCGCCTTCGGGTTGAACTTCACCCCGCGGAGCGCGAGCGGGATCAGCGCGATGATGATGAGGGCGTTGAAGATGACGGCCGACAGGATCGCGCTCTCGGGCGTCGCCAGATGCATGATGTTGAGGCCGCCCAACAGATTTCCGCTGACCTTCGAGGCGTAGAAGCCCGAGAACACCGCCGGCAAGATCGCGAAATACTTGGCGACGTCGTTGGCGATCGAGAAAGTGGTGAGCGAGCCTCGCGTGATGAGGAGCTGCTTGCCGACCTCCACGACGTCGATCACCTTCGCCGGGTCGTTGTCGAAGTCGATCATGTTGCCTGCCTCGCGGGCTGTCTGGGTGCCCGAGGCCATGGCCACGCCGACGTCGGCTTGGGCCAGGGCGGGCGCGTCGTTGGTCCCGTCCCCGATCATGCCGACCAAGTGGCCCGCGCGCTGCTCGGTCCGGATAGCCTCGAGCTTGCTTTCGGGCTTGGCCTCGGCCAGAAAGTCCGAGACGCCCGACTCCGCGGCTATGGCCGCCGCGGTGAGCCGATTGTCGCCGGTGATCATCACCGTGCGTATGCCCATCGCATGCAGGCCCGAGAAGCGCTCCTTGATGCCTTGCTTGACCAC
>CAWHFT010000068.1:0-13984 GCA_963828175.1 uncultured Spirochaetota bacterium | reverse complement strand
AGTCGTCGCCGCGTGGCGACCTTCGAGGCGATCGGCGAGGAGGGACAGATATTCAATGCGCGGTATCTCCTGAGCGCCGAGTCCGGCGAGATGGTCAGTATACACTTGGCTGTCGATGAGGGTGAAGCCCTCTTCCCTGAGGCGCCAGACCAGAGCTGTGAACGCGGCCTTGGACGCGCCGTCGGCCCGGCTGAACATGGACTCGCCGAAGAACATGCCGCCGAGGCAGACGCCGTAGAGGCCGCCGACGAGCTCTCCGTCCAGTCGCGACTCGGCGGAATGGGCGTAACCGAGGCGGTGGAGCTCGATGTAGGCCTCGATCATGTCCTGGGTGATCCAAGTGCCCTTTTGCCCTCGTCGAGGAGCCGCGGCGCAGGAGCGGATGACGGCGGAGAAGTCGCGGTCCAAGGAGAGCTCATAGCTGCGCTTGCGCAATATCTTGCGCATCGTACCGGAGACGTGGAGCTCGTCGGTGAAGAGGACGAAGCGGGGATCGGGGCTCCACCAGAGGATCGGCTCGTCTTCGGAGAACCAGGGAAAGATTCCTCGCCGGTACGCCGAAAGGAGGAGTCCCGGAGAGAGGTTCCCGCCCATGCAGACGATGCCCTGCCGGTCGGCGGTTTCGGGCCGAGGGAAGGAAAAATCCATGTCCTCGCTGAGGTAGGGGAAAGGCGCCTCGACGCGATGGCCGGAGGCTGAGGGGCGGCGCGGCATGTGGTCGAGTATACCCGAGGTCGGGTTAGCCCGGCGAGCCGCGTTTCTTGCGGATGGCGGCGGTCAGCCTGTCGAAGAGCGGGAGGAGGATGGCCGACGCGACCGCGCCGCCCGCCACGTCTATTGCCCAATGCGCGTAGATATAGACGGTCGCTAGGGCGATCAAGGCGCAATCGAGGACGTAGAGCGGAAGGAGACTGCGCTTCGTCCGCGCGGCGAAGGAGCACATCATGATGCTGACCGCGACGTGGCTCGAGGGAAAGGCGGCCCCCGTCGTGATCGTTCCGCTCAGGATGCCGCCCTCGAACGAAGTGAAAAAGCCGCCTCGCAGCTCGCCGTAGCCCTCGGAGGCGAGGTCGGGCAGGAAATGCTTCGGGCCGACGACGCGAAAGAACACATAGAAGACGTAGGCGACGAGCATGAAACCCGCGAGGATCGAGGATTCGCGCTCGGCTTCCGTTTCCTCTCCGCGGAACCAGGGGATCCATGGCGTGAGGACGAACATGAAATAGAACGAGAAATAGGCGCCGAACATGATCTCGTTCCACCAGGGGACTTGGCCCAAGGCGAGCGAGAAGCTCCTGGCCGGCTGAAAGCCGAAAATGGACTGGTCGAGCCCCGCGAAAAAACCGTCGTGCGAAAGTCCGCCCCACGGTCGAGACGAGAGGATTATCGACTCCTCGAACAGCGGGGCGAAGAAGGCTTGCGGATAAAAACAGCGAAAAAAACGCACCATTCGGGGGGCGGTCGAGAAATCGCGCCTTCCGAGGCCCAGGGCGACGATGCCCGACACGGCAAGGAGGGCGGCGACCAGATAGCCGCGGGGCAGCCGCTCCGCCCCGATGCCCAGAACGCCGGTATCCGGCCATACGAGCGAGAAGAGCGCGAAGGCGAAAGAGGGCCGCCGACCAGAGATCGTGCGGCTCGGGGCGGTAGCAGCGGCGCGGTGTGCCCAGGAGGCTCATGCGGATCGGCCGAGGCGCGGGCTCAGCCCCCGGGCAAGGTCATCGGCTCTCCCATGGAGGCGGTAGAAGAACGGCGCGATGAGCGGCGCGGCTATCATGCCGCCGAGGATATCGGTGGCCCAGTGGGCGCGTATGTAGACGGTCGAGCAAACGATGAGGACGGCGAGGGGGAGGTAGATCGCGAAATAGCGGCGGTCGTTGCGGTAGGCGAGCTTCAGTGTCGTCAGCGTGAGGATGACGTGGGTCGAGGGAAAGGCCGCTCCCGAGAGCGTGGCCGTGGCCAGCGAGCGCTTGAAGAGGTTCACGAAGAAGCCTCCGCGGACCCCGTCGTACCAGGCCGATCGCAAGTCGGGAAGCCAGTACTTCGGCCCCTCGACGCGGTAGAACACGTACCAGGTGAATACGACGGCGAAGGTGGCGCACACCGTGAAGACTTGGCGCTCGCCCTCGGCCCGGTCTCCCTTGAAGAAGGGTATCCAGAGGGCGGCGATCATGAACGGGAAGTAGGCGAAGTAGACGCCGAACATGAGCTCGTTGACCCAGGCTATGGAGCCGAAGGCGCGGAAGAGCTCGCGGGCCGGCTGGAAACCGAAGATCGCCTGGTCGGCGGCCGCGAAGATGCCGTCGTGCAGGACGCCGCCGAAGGCCTGGGCCGAGAGGAGGATCGCGTCGGTGAAGAAAACCGCGATGAAGGCTTGCGGGTAATAGGTCCTGACGAAGGCGAACGAGCGCGCGGCGAGGCTTTCGCCGACCGCCCCTGCGGCGGCCGACCGCCCGACTTTGGCGGCGGCGAGTGGGAAGAGCAGGGAGAGAGCCGCGATGCCGAGGTACGCGACGGCCATCAGATAGCCGCGCGGCAAAGAGGCGCCGCCTAAGACGAAAACGCCGGTCTGCGGCCACGCGATCGAGAAAGCGGCGAAAAGGAGAGAAACCGCGGCGACGGCCAGGTCGTGCGCCTTGAGCCGATAGCGTAGGTCGAGGTGGTCGGCGCCGATGGCCACGGCTCCTCGGCTTACGTGACGGTTATGGAGACTTCGCCGTCCACCACGTCGGCTACGGCTTTTCCGCCCTCGACGAGGCGGCCGAACAGCACTTCGTCCACGAAGAAGGTCTTGATCTTGTCCTCGACGAGCCTGCCGATGTTGCGCGCCCCGAACTCGCGGGAATAGCCCTTCTCGGCGAGGTGCTTGACGAGGGCCGGCGTGGCCTCGAGCTCGACTTTCTTCTCGGCGAGCTGGACGCGGAAGTCGTCGATGGCCTTGACCACGATGCGCTCGATGATGGGGGGCGGCAGGTTCTCGAAGTGTACGACGGCGTCGAGCCGGTTGCGGAACTCCGGGGTGAAGGCGCGCTCGACGGCCTCGGAGAGGGCCGAGTCGGTCATGGCGCGGTCGCCGAAGCCGATGAGGCTCTTGCCGATGTCGCGGGCGCCGGCGTTGCTCGTCATGATGAGGATGACGTTGCGGAAGTCGGCCTTGCGGCCCTGGTTGTCGGTGAGGGTCGCGTAATCCATGATCTGCAGGAGGATGTTGTAGACGTCCGGATGGGCCTTCTCTATCTCGTCGAGGAGGACCACTGCGTGGGGAGTCTTGCGGATGGCGTCGGTGAGGAGGCCCCCCTCCTCGTAGCCCACGTAGCCGGGGGGCGAGCCGATGAGGCGGGAGACAGTGTGCTTCTCCTGGTACTCGGACATGTCGAAGCGGTGCAAGGAAATGCCCATGTGCTGGGCGAGCTGCCGCGCGAGCTCGGTCTTGCCGACTCCCGTGGGGCCGACGAACATGAAATTGGCCACCGGCTTGTCGGGGGAGCGGAAGCCCGCCCGCGAGCGCTTGACGGCCTTGACGACCGACTCGACGGCGCGGTCCTGACCGAAGACGTCGGACTTGAGGTCCGCCTCGAGCGAGGCGAGCTTGTCCTTCTCGGACATGGAGACTGACCGCTCGGGAATGCGCGCGATCTTGGCGACGACGACCTCGATCTCCTTGGCGCTGATGGCGAGGGTGGCCGTCTCCGTCTCCGCCGGGGCGGGAGCGGCGGCGTCGGCGGTGGACGCGGTCTTATAGGCGTTCATCCGCGCCCAGGCGCCGGCCTCGTCGATGACGTCGATGGCCTTGTCGGGAAGGCGGCGCTCGGTGATGTATTGGGCCGAGAGCTTGACGGCGAGCTCGAGGGCCTCGTCGGAATACTTGACCTTGTGGTACTCCTCGTATTTGACGCGGAGGCCCTTGAGGATCTCGACGGTCTCGCCCTGGGTGGGCTCGACGATGTCGATCTTCTGGAAGCGCCTGGAAAGGGCTCGGTCCTTCTCGAAGAACTTGTTGTACTCGTCGTAGGTGGTGCTGCCGATGCAGCGGAGCTTGCCCGACGTGAGGGCGGGCTTGAGCAGGTTGGACGCGTCGAGAGAGCCGCCCGAGACCGCTCCGGCCCCGACTATCGTGTGGATCTCGTCGATGAAGAGTATCGACTTGTCCTTCTTGAGCAGCTCGTCGACGACTTTCTTGACCCGCTCCTCGAAGTCGCCGCGAAACTTGGTGCCGGCGAGGAGGGCGCCCATGTCGAGGGCGTAGATCGTATAGTCGCGCAGCCTCGGCGGCACTTCCCCGGCGACGATGCGCTGGGCGAGGCCCTCGGTGATGGCAGTCTTGCCGACACCGGCGTCGCCGACGTGGATCGGGTTGTTCTTGAGCCTGCGGCAGAGGACCTGGACGGTACGCTCGATCTCGGCAGTCCTGCCGATGACGGGCTCGAGCTTGCCCTCGCGGGCCGATTTGGTGAGGTCGGCGGCGAAGCGCTCGAGCGGGTTCATGCGCCCGGCGGCGCGGGGCTTGCGCTCCTCGCGCTCCTCGCGGCCTTCCTCCTCCTCTTCCTCCTCGTCGTCCTCCTCGAAGAGCTCGCCCTCCGGACCGTCGCCGTGCGAAATGACCTCGAGGAGCTGCAGACGCTTGACGCCGGACTTGCGGAGGTAATACGCGGAATAGTTGCGTTCTTCGTCGTAGAGAGACACGAGGACATCCGCGACTTCGACCTCTTCCTTGCCCGCGGCCTGGGATTGGAGGACGGCGCGCTCGATGACGCTCTGGAAGCCCGCGGTCTGCACCGGCTCGGTGTTCTTGACCTGAGGGATCTTCTGCTCGAAGTAGGCCTCCATCCCCCTGCGCAGCTGCTCCACGTCGGCCTCGCAGGCCTCCAGTATGGAACGGACCTGCTCGAAGGAGAGCGACGCGTAGAGGATATGCTCCGGAGTCAGATACTCGTGGTTGCGGAGCTTCGCCTCGTTGTACGCGGCGTTGAAAATGGCCTGAACTTCCTGACTGACCTTCACCTACGACTTCTCCATGGTGCACTTGAGAGGGAAACCGTTTTGCCGCGCGAGCGTGTGCACCTGATTGATCTTCGTCACGGCAATGTCATAACTATAGACCCCGACGGTTCCTTTGCCCTTCCTGTGCACGTCCAGCATGATCCTGGTCGACTCGGGAAGGGACTTGTGAAAAACGGTCATGATGACGGTCACGACGAATTCCATCGTCGTAAAATCGTCGTTTATGAGGAGGACCCTATACTCATCGGGCGTCTTGAGTTCCTCATCGGCCCTGGTGAGTACCTCGCCCTCCAACCCTGAATCTATCGGCATGACATGTCTACGGTTAAAATAGCGACTGCATGGGCTAAAAACAAGTACCGCGGACGGCGGCCGCCGGCGCTTCCCCAAAAATCTCTATCTCATTAGGTTATCAGTATGGTTAAAAAACGAATCTTGATCCTGACCGCCGACGCTGGGTTCGGGCACCGGAGCGCGGCCAAGGCGCTCGCGGCAGCCCTCGAGGAGGGCCGTCCGGGCGAGTGCGAATACGAGATCGCCAATCCTCTCGATCATGAGAAGACCCCCGCTTGGCTCCACGCCGCCCAATCCGATTACGACCGAATCGCGAGGGAGGCGGCCGATCTTTACAAGCTGAGCTACGACGTGAGCGATCGCCTGGTCGTCAGCCGCATGATAGAGAACGCGATGCGCGTCCTGCTCTATCGCGCGATGCGCGACATAGTCCATCGCTACAGGCCGGACGCGATCATCTCGACGTACCCCCTTTACCAGGCTCCGCTGGGCGCCTACTTCGCGCTGTCGCGCTGCTACGTCCCTCTTGTCTGCGTCGTGACCGATCTCGCGACGGTCCACCATATCTGGTTCTCCGGCGACGCCGACCTTACGATCGTGCCCACCGAGATCGTCAGGGACCTCGCTCTCGGAGCCGGCCTCGCGCCAGAGAGGGTCGAGCTCATCGGCATCCCCGTCCATCCTCGGTTCTCCGCGCTGCATGACGCCGCCTCGGCCGGGAAGGCAGGGTTCAAGGCCGCCCTGGGCCTCCTGCCGAACCGGCCGACAGTCCTCGCCGTCGGAATCCAAGCGGGTGAGCAAGCTCGCCGACGTGCTACGCTTGCTCAACCATTCGGGTCTGCCGCTCCAGGTGATAGCGGTAGCGGGGGGCGACGATGCGCTCTACGCGAGCCTGGGCTCTAGCGATTGGCACGTCCCCGCGAATGTCTTCAATTTCGTCGACGATATGCCGAGTCTCATGCGCGCCGCCGATTTCGTCATCGCGAAGGCGGGCGGGCTCATCGTCACCGAAACCCTCGCCTCCGGGCTGCCGCTTTTGTTCATCGACATGATTCCCGGGCAGGAGACGGGCAACGCCGACTTCGCGGTGAGGGGCGGGGCGGCTGAGATAGCGCACGACCCGGCCGATGCCCTCGAGATTGTCTACCACTGGTTGGCCGACGGCGGCCGTCTCCTCGCCGAGCGCTCCGCGGGAGCCCGGGCCCTGGGCCGGCCGCGAGCCGCCTTCGAGATAGTGGACCGGGTGTGGCGGCTCGAAACGGGGGGACAGCCGAGGCTGGACCCGGCCGCGAAGGCGGTTGCGAGGCTCAAGGAGCTTTTCGGCCGGTTCAACGAGAGCTGCGAGGACTAAATCGAGCTCGCATGCGCCGGCCGCCGACGCTGCCTTGACAGGGCTCTCTTTTCCTGATGATACTTCCGGAAAGGCTTTGACGGAGACGAGTAGCGGGACTAAGGTCCGCGCCGACAGAGAGAGGGACCGAAGCGCCGCATGCGACGCCAGGCTGAGAGTCCCTCGGGCAGCGGCGACCGCGAAAACCACTCCTGAGCCGTCCCGAGGAAAGACGCGCTCCCCCCGAGCGTGCAGAGTATTCGGGAACGCCGGTCGGCGTCATCGACGTAGAGCGCGGCCCCTATCGCAGGGAGCCGAAGTAAGGTGGTACCGCGGATTTTCGCGGGTTGGCCTGTCAGGCCCCCGGGAGATTCGTCCTTACGCGAGGGCCTGGCCTTTTCGTATGGGCGCGTGTCCGTCGGGGGTCTTGCCTTCTTGATCGCGCTCGCGATTTCAAAGGGGGATATCATGGCCGCCAACGTCGAAACCATCAGGCACTCCGCCTCCCACGTCATGGCCGAGGCCGTGCTCAAGCTCTACCCGGGCACCAAGCTCGGGATCGGGCCGCCCATCGAGGACGGCTTCTACTACGACTTCCAGTTCGAGAAGCCCATTCAGGTCGAGGACCTGCCGGCGATCGAGAAGGAGATGCGGCGCATCATCGCCGCCAACGCCGAGTTCGTCCGCAAGGAAATCTCGAAGGACGAGGCGCGCAAGCTCTTCTCCGACCAGCCCTTCAAGCTCGACCTGATCGAAGCCCTCGAGGGTACGATCTCCACCTACGAGCAGGACGGCTTTCGCGACCTCTGTCGGGGACCCCACGTCGCGACGACCCGCGAAATCAAGCCAGACGCCTTCAAGCTCCGTTCCGTCGCGGGCGCCTACTGGCACGGCGACGAGAAGCAGCCGATGCTCACCCGCATCTACGCGTACGCCTTCGCGAGCAAAGTCGAACTCGAGGCCCACCTCAAGATGCTCGAGGAGGCCGAGAAACGCGACCATCGCAAGCTCGGCAAAGAGCTGGACCTCTTCTCCACCCACGAGGAGGCCGGAGCCGGCCTCGCGTACTGGCATCCGAAGGGCGGGCGCTTCCGCGTCGAGCTGGAGAACTGGTGGCGCGAAGAGCACTATAAAAACGGCTACGAGATCCTCTTCACCCCGCATATCGGCAAGAGCTGGCTCTGGGAGACTTCGGGCCACCTCGGCTTCTACAAGGCGGGCATGTACGCGCCCATGAAGATCGACGAGGTCGACTATTACGCCAAGCCGATGAACTGCCCGTTCCACATCATGATCTACAAGAACTCGACCCGCTCCTACCGCGACCTTCCGCTGCGCTGGGCCGAGCTCGGCACCGTGTACCGCTACGAGCGCGCCGGCACGCTGCACGGACTCATGCGCGTTCGCGGCTTCACCCAGGACGACGCCCATATCTTCTGCACTCCCGAGCAGATCGAGGACGAGGTGGTCGAGGTCCTGCGTTTCAGCCTCAACATCTGGCGCACCTTGGGTTTCAAGGACATCAAGGCCTATCTCGCGACCAAGCCCAAGGAAGGGGCCGTCGGCGAGGACTCGCGGTGGGAGACCGCCATCGTCTCGCTCAAGAAAGGCATAGAGAAGGAAGGGCTCGCGTACGAGGTGGACGAGGGCGGCGGCGCCTTCTACGGCCCCAAGATCGACCTCAAGGTAAGGGACGCCATCGGCCGCGAGTGGCAGATGACCACCATCCAGTTCGACTGGAACGAGCCCGAGCGTTTCGGCATGACTTATATCGACAAGGACGGCCAGCAGAAACAGCCCTACATGGTCCACCGCGCGCTGCTCGGCTCGCTCGAGCGCTTTTTCGGCGTCTACATCGAGCACTGCGGCGGCGCCTTCCCCGTCTGGCTCAGCCCCGAGCAGGCCACCGTCATCCCCGTCGCGGCGGCTTTCGACGACTACGCGAAAAAAGTCGTCGCCGAGCTTCGCGGAGCCGGAATACGCGCGCGCGCCGACCTCTCCGACTCGCGCATGAACGCGAAGATCCGCGATGCGCAGGGACAGAAGGTTCCATACATGCTCGTCGTGGGGCAGAAGGAGGCCGACGAGGCGGGCGTCTCGGTGCGCAAGCTCGACGGCACTCAGGAGAACGGCGTCAAGCTCGCCGACTTCAAGGCCCGCGTTCTCGACAAGATCGCCACGCGGTCGCTCGAGGTATAACGAGGAGCTGCCGGACGAAAAGCGGACACGGAGAAAGGGAGATCACGGAGTTCACGGAGAAGAGGGAAGGATGATTGAATATCCCCAGTTCATTCTTCTCTCCGTGATCTCCTCTTCTCCGTGATCTCCGTGTTACTACCTCGTTCGGCAGTGAATAAACGGAGGGCGGATGGAAAAGAGCAGGCCTAGGTCGGGGTTCGTCGGCTTGAGCGTCGTGCTCGCGCTCGCGGTCGCGGGCTGCCTCGTGCTCTACCTCCTTCGCTTCGCTCTCGCCGGCAGGACCGCCTATCGCTATCTCGTCTGGAATCTCGTCCTCGCCTGCGCGCCGTATGCCATCGCGGCGCTCGGCGCCCACCTGCTCGCGCGCTACGAGGGGGGCCGGCGACGGGCCCTCGTCGCTTTGCCCGTCGCGGTCCTTTGGCTCGCCTTCTACCCGAACGCGCCCTACATCTTCACCGACTTCCTCTATGTCATCAATCGAACCTATCAGCGGGTGTCCCCCTCCGACCGGTCGGGCCTCAACGCCCTCCTCTGGTACGACCTCTTGATGAACGCCGTCTTCGCCTTCATCGGGCATTTCATCGGGCTGGTGTCCATGTGGCTCGTGCAGAGGAGCGTCACTGAGGCGTGGGGTCCCAAGGCCTCTCGAGTCCTCGTCGCAGCGGCGATTCTCCTCTCCGGATTCGGCATCTACCTCGGCCGCTTCTCCCGCCTCAATTCCTGGGACCTGGTTCTCGACACGAAGAAGGTCTTCGCAGAGGTGGCCGAGGCGACGGCCGACCCCAAGGCGGTGCTCTTCTCCGCGGCCTTCTCGCTCTTCATCTTCCTGACGTATGCGGCCCTCGTCGTGTTCAAGCGCATCAGCATGCCGTCGAGCCGAGGGCAAGAGGAACAGAGATAGAAATGCCGATAACCCTCGACTTGAAGAATCTCTCCGAAGCCTTCCCCGAGGATTTCACGCCCGAGGAGCGGGCCCGCGGCCAGACGATTTTCCTCAAGAGGCTGTCGATCGCCGCCCACGAGTTCTTCGGCGGCAAGATGCAGACTGTGCCTAAATGCGGGCTCTGGGGCATCGACTGGCTGGGCGCGTGGTACACGCCGGGCGTGTCCGCCGTGTCGACCACGATCCGCGACGACAACAGCCGGTCCTTCGAACTCAGCAATCGCGGCAATCTCGTAGCCGTCGTCTCCGATTCGACGCGCGTCCTCGGCGATGGCGACTGCACGCCTCCCGGCGGCCTGGGGGTCATGGAGGGCAAGGCCTTCCTCATGAAGTATCTCGGCGGCGTCGACGCGGTGGCGCTCTGCATGGACTCGAGGGGCAAGGACGGCCGGAACGACCCCGAGCGGATCATCGAGTTCGTGAAGATGCTGCAGCCCTCTTTCGGCGCGGTCAACCTCGAGGACATCTCGCAGCCCAACTGCTTCCGCGTCCTCGACGAGCTGCGGGACTCCTGCGACATTCCGGTGTGGCACGACGACGCCCAGGGCACCGCATGCGTCACTCTCGCCGGCCTGGTCAATGCGCTGAAGCTCGCGGGGAAAAGCCTGGCCGACGCGAGGATCGTGCTGCTCGGCGCCGGCGCGTCCAACACGACGATCGCCCGCCTGATCCTCGCGGACGGCGGCGATCCGGAGCGGCTTACTCTCTTCGACACCAAGGGCTCGCTGCATTGCGGACGTGCCGACATCGAGCTGGATCCGCGCAATTACCGCAAGTGGGAGCTCTGCTCCAAGACCAACCCGAAGCGGTACGCGAGCCCGGACGAGGCCCTGAAGGGAGCGGACGTGCTCATCGCCCTATCGAAGCCGGGCCCGGACACCGTGAAGCGCGGCTGGGTGCGGTCCATGGCGCCCAAGGCGATCGTCTTCGCGTGCGCCAACCCGGTGCCCGAAATTTGGCCCTACGCCGCCAAGGAAGAGGGCGCCTTCATCGTCGCGACCGGACGCGGCGACTTTCCCAACCAGGTGAACAACTCGGTCTGCTTTCCCGGACTGCTGAAAGGCGCTCTCCTCGCGCGCGCCCGCAAAGTCACCGACGGCATGGCCATTCGCTGCGCTCACTCGATCGCCGGCTTCGCCGAAAGCCGCGGCATTTCGCCCGACGTCATCATCGCGACGATGGAGGAGACCGAAGTCTTCGCGATCGAGGCGGCCGACGTCGCCGACCAGGCGGCCAAGGAGGGCGTGGCGCGCGCGAGCTTCACGCGGCGGGAGATCTACGACCGCGCCATGGCCGACATCCTCGAGTCGCGCAAGCTCGTCGACGACCTGATGCGCCTGGGCCATGTCGCTCGGCCGCCGCAGTCCATGCTCGACGAGGCGCTTGCGTGGGCCGTCGCGAGGGCCAGATCCTGATTGCTCGCGGTCGCGAGGGCCAGATCCTGATTGCTCGCGGTCGCGAGGGCCAGATCCTGATTGCTCGCGGTCGCGAGGGCCAGATCCTGATTGCTCGCGGTCGCGAGGGTCAGATCCTGATTGCTGTCTGCGGGTCCATACATGCCCCCGCAAGAAGCTAACCTATCTCCGTCCATCTCCTGCACGCATGCAGATGCCCGCCGCCCGCGTCCTCGAGCTCTGGCTCGCTTAGGGCCGAGCACTCGGGCGTCGCGTAAAGGCAGCGCGTGTGGAAGCGGCAGCCTGCGGGGATGTCCGAGGCCGAGGGAACCTCGCCCGATACCTTCAGGTCGCGGATGAGATTGGCCCGTCCGGCTTCAGGCTCGCAGACCGCCGCGATGAGGGCCTTCGTGTACGGGTGGAGGGGGCGGTCGATGATCTCGTCCTGGGCGCCGAGCTCCACGATCCGGCCGAGGTACATCACGGCTATCCGGTCGGCGAAGAAGCGCGCGGTCGAGATGTCGTGGGTGATGTAGATAAAAGAGAGCTCCATCTCGGCCTGGATGCCTTTCATCAGCTGGAGGATCTCGGCGCGCGTGGAGAGGTCGATCATCGAGACGGGCTCGTCGGCGACGATGACGCTCGGCCTGAGGATGAGGGTGCGGGCGATGGCGATACGCTGCCGCTGGCCGCCGGAGAGCATGTGGGGATACCGGTCCGCGTATTCGCCGACCGGAGTCATCTTCACCATCGCCATGGCTTCGGCGACCAGGTCCGACCTCCGGGCCCGAGTCGAGCCGATGCCGTGGACGAGAAGAGGCTCCTCGAGGACGTCCCTGATCTTGAAGTGAGGGTTCATCGAGGCGTACGGGTCCTGGAAGATCATCTGCACGCGGCGTCGGTAGGCGAAGTCCGCCTCGCGCCCGCGACCGTCGAATCCGGCGTCGCCGTCGAAGCCGGCGACGCGGACCGAGCCGGATGTCGGCTCCAGGAGACGCATGATGAGCTTGCCGGTCGTCGTCTTGCCGCAGCCCGATTCGCCGACGAGGCCGAGGATCTCGCCTCGGTGCAGCTCGAAGGAGATCCCGTCGACGGCGCGGACGCGGGTGCGCCCGCGGTGCGACAGAAACTCCTTCTTGAGGTCGCTGACCTCGAGGGCAACCTCACTGCCGAGCATACTCGGGATCCTCCATCGCCTTCCAGCAGGCCGCCAGGTGCCCGCCGCCTTTCGCGCCCGCCGGCGGCGCGACAGGCGGCTCCTCGGCGCGGCATTTTGCCTTCGCGAAGGCGCAGCGCGGCGCGAAGCGGCAGCCCGCGGGTCTTTCGACGAGGTCGGGCGGCGAGCCGGGTATGAACGCGAGCTCGGACACGCGCCGGTGGAGCCGCGGCGTCGACGCGAGTAGCTTTTGGGTATACGGGTGGACCCCGCCGCCTCCGAAGATGTCCTCAGCTGAGCCGAGCTCGGCCAGCTTGCCCGCGTACATCACCAGGATCCTGTCGGCGACCTCCGCCTCGGTGGCGAGATCGTGGGTGATGAAGATATACGAAAGGCCGAGATCGCGCTTGAGCGCTTTGACGAGGTTGAGGATCTGGGCCTGTACGATGACGTCGAGGGCGGTGGTCGGCTCGTCCATGACGACGACCTTGGGCTCGAGAAAGAGGGCCATCGCGATGACCGCTCGCTGCTTCATCCCGCCGGACAGCTCGTGGGGGTAGCGGTCGAGGACCGACTCGGGCAAGCCGACGAGGCGCACGTACTTCGCCATTAGGGCCTCGAGCCTCGCTTCGTCGGCGCGCGGCACGTGTTCCCGGTAGGTTTCCGCCATGAGCTCGCGGATCGTGTACACCGGCGTGAGACAGTTCATCGCGCCTTGGAAGACCATCGAGATCCTCGACCACCTGACGTCGCGCCGGAGGCTCCGCTCGGGCAGGCCGACGATGTCGACTCCGTCGATGGCTATCGATCCACCCACGATCCTGCCGGGGGGAGAGGGCATGCCTAGGAGCGCGAGTCCGGTCGTCGTCTTGCCGCAGCCGGACTCTCCGACGAGGCCGAGCGTCTCGCCGGGATAGAGGTCGAAGGACAGGCCGTCCAGGGCGCGCACCGTCCCCCTGGAGGTGAAGTAATGGAGCCTCAGGTCCCGCACCGAGACGACGGGGGCCTTCCCTGCATCGCGAACGTCGCTCACGCTCGTCACCTCGCCTTCAGCTTCGGGTGGAGAATCTTGTCCATCGCCGACCCGATGAAGGCGAAGGACATCCCCATGAGCGCGATCATGAGCCCGGGAGGGATCACCCACCACCACAAGTTGTTGATCACCGCGCCCTGGCTCAGGGCCGCCTGGAGTATCTGGCCCCAAGTCACGATGCTCGAGTCGCCGAGTCCCAGAAGGCTCACGCTGGCCTCGTAGACGATGACCCCTGGGATCGAGAGGGCCATGACGGCGAAGCTGTACGGCAGGAGCAGCGGGGCGATGTGCCTGAAAATGATCCGCAGCCGGCTCGAGCCGAGGGCCCTCGAGGCCTCCACGAAGGTCTCCTCCTTGATCTGCAGCGCCATGGAGTAGACGGGCTTGTAGGGTCCCGTCCAGAACAGGAGGCAGATGAGGATGATGAGCGTGTAGATGGAAGGCTTGTAGATCGCCGAGATCACGATGAGGAAGGGCAAGACGGGCAGGAGGTAGACGAACTCGAAGAGCCTCGTGAGGATCCAATCCCAGGCGCCGCCGAAATAGGCGGCAATGACGCCGAGGGTCACTCCGACGACGACCGTGACGATCGAGGTGAGGAAGAGCAATACGTAGTCGTACCAGTAGAGGGCAT
>CAWHFT010000067.1:0-4828 GCA_963828175.1 uncultured Spirochaetota bacterium | reverse complement strand
ACTGCCTGAAAGTCCATCTCGCCGGGCGAATCGACACCTATAATACGTTGTTTTTCACAAAATCGATCGACAAGCTCATCTCCTACGGGTTTTCCTATCTCGTATTCTGCTGCGTGAACCTGAGCTACGTATCATCGAGCGGCATCGGGGCGTTTCTAAAAATAAGCGAAGCGGTCAAGGCTCAAAACGGCGAGATCTTCATGGCCGAACTACAACCAAAAGTCTACGAGGTGTTTCAAATTCTTGGCTATACGACTATTTTTTCTTTACTCGAAACCACCGATGAAGCCATCGAGCATGTCCGGAAATTCTCTGAACAGCGCCTTTCGGTATCGGGGAAGTTCCCCGTCACTTTCCCCTGTCCCAGGTGCTCGGCCAAACTGAAAACAAAGAAGTCGGGGAAGTTCATATGCTCGTCATGCAAGACTCGCCTCGTCGTGGACGAGAGCGGAGCGGTGAGGATATGGTCGGAGGAAGACGACCTTGGCGCAAAATACTCCCCGAAGTGAGGGGCCACCTAAACAAAGCCTAAAGGTGAAAACTCATTAAATATTTCGGGACAAATCCCCTGCCGCTACGAAAGTACGCCCCAAGCGTGGTGTTCGGTCAGTATCGTGTCTTCACGTCCGCGCTAGCCGTCCGAAGCAAAGCGATTATTTCGGAAGGCTGGCTGTTTTCGATAGAGTACATCAACGGTGTCATGAAGGCATTGTCCCGAGCATAGGCGTCCGCCCCTGCTGCCAGGAGTATCGTGATAACCTCGATATGCTTATCATACCCGGCGGCGTACATCAGAGGGGTCACCCCGAACGAGTCGCGGGCGTTCACATCGGCTCCAGCCTTTAGGAGCTCCGTGATCACCTCAGGAGGCTGGTCGTTCTCGGCGGCATACATCAGCGGCGTTTGGCCGCCGGCGTCCATGGCGTTGACGTCCACGCCCTGCTGGATAGCTGCTTGGATTTCCTGGAGGGAGCCGGTCTTCGCGAGCTCGAGGATGTCGATGTCGTCGATCGTCTGTGCTATCAAAAGCGAGGAACTGGCAAGCGCGAAAATCATGGCGACCTGATATCGTTTCTTCATTTTATTCCTCGTCATAATAGCCCAGCGGCCGGCCTTCGCGCGGCATAATCTGAAGAATATCTTGGTTGGATAAAGAAAAACCGTTTCCGGTGGCTTTTATGGATTTGCCCTACGCTCACGAACAAGGAATTCCTTTTCTGGCCATCGAAACGGACATAGAATCACGAACATATATCTGACCTGGGCCCCTAAACCATCACCGCTTTGCATTCCCTTTTAATGGCTCCGCCCGAGCGACTCGCCCCGTGTCCGGGAAGCTGCTCACCAAACGACCGCGGCTCCAACAGTTCACGACCCGGGCCCACCCAGATCTGTCGACCGCGATCTCGACGAGATCCGCCCGCCTTCCGGCCTCGAGCGCGCCCCGGTCGAAAAGGCCGGCGGCTTGAGCCGGAGAAGAGCTCACGCAGCGAACGATCTCCGGCAGGGAGGCCGCGCCCTCGCGGTATAAGCCGAAAATGGCATGAGGGAGGATGGTAGGGTGGTAATCCGAGCAGATCGCGCCGGCTAGCCCGGCTCGAACGGCATCGCTCGCCGACATCCATTTGAGGTGACTTCCGCCGCGCACCGCGTTGACGCCCCCTACGACGGTATGAAAACCGAGCTTGACGGCCTCCCTCGCGATTTCCATGGTCTTGGGGAATTCCGAAATACCGACACCGAGATCGTGGAGGAGATGGAGCCTTTCGACGCTGTCGTCGTCATGACTGCCCATCGAAATTCCTTGCAGCTTGCCCTCTCGTGCGAGTTCGCGCATCCGTTCCAGGGCGGACCGCCCGGCGGCCGACCCGCCTCGCCAAGCCTCTAAGATCGTCCGGTAGGTGCCGGAGTCCTTCCCGTGGTCCATGAAGGACAGGAGGTCGCAGCAGGCGCATGCCATGAGGTCGAGGACAACGCGTTGTGCGGACTCGGAGGACAATTCATAGCGCAGGAGGACGCGATTGTCGACCAGAAGGCTCGACGCCGCGGCTCTGATAGTCTTCGCAAGCTCGGCGGCGCGCGCATCGTCACGGAGACCCCGTTCCGCATGCCCGAAGGAAATGCCGTGGAATTGCGTAGTGATTCCGCAAGCGGCGTTTCGGCGATCGGCCTCGCGGATGGACAACTCCATTGGAACGTTGACGTCCGGCCTGACCTCCACGTCCCGTTCGATGACGTCGCAATGCAGATCGACGAAGCCCGGGAGAAGCCAATGTCCCTGGCAGTCGTGGATTCTGTCCGCCCTCGCTCCGCATTCCGGACCGACCGAGACGACCAGGCCGTCCTCATGCAGCAGGGAACCATCCCCGTCGATTCGATCCGGGAGGACCATTCTGGCGTTGATGAGTTTCGTCGTCATCCTTCACTTCCCGAGAGGAAGTGAGGTCGTCTGGAAAGGCACGCCACTGCCCGCGATCGTATAGGCAACACGTTCAGGTTTCGTCAGGACGGCGTTAGAATTTGGAAAGGATTTCTCCACGTCTCACTTACATAGAAATCGTTTCTCCTCGCGCGAAGTTAACCAGAAGTTTTGTTCTATATGTGGCGCTGTCAAAGTCTTCACAGAGCCCTATTGCATAGAGGGGGTTTTCGGGGCTCGCTCGGTGAGGTGTGAAGCAGGCAGCATACAGCGAGGCCTTTGGCCTTGGTGGCGAGCGCCAATGCCGTCTCTTTGGCATCGATCAGAGCTTTCACCGCGGCAGTCCTTCCATTGATGGCCGCCATCATGAGGGCCGTCTGGCCGGAAGCATCGGCCGCATTCAAATCTCTTGCCCTGGGCAGCCGCCTGCATCAAGGCCGTCCGCCCCAGGATATCTGCGGCCTCGAGATCCGCCTTCTGATCGATCAAGGAGATCAAGGCTTTAGTGGCCTCGATGTTTCCGCTCATCGCCGTTTACGAGGACCTGCACGGCATCGGTCATTCCGTTGATGATGGCCAATCCGAGAGCTGCCTCGCCTGTGCCTTTGCTGACGGCTCTGGAATCCGCCTTGGCGTCGACCAGGAGCTTAATGAGATCGGGCTGCCTGACCGCGTTGACCGCCACGAGCAAGGCGGTGTCCGCACTTATCGACGACATCGACGTCGGCCTTCGCGGCGATCAGTCCTTCGATAGCCAGATCGCCGCCGTCCGACTTGATATCGAGATACCTAATCACTTCGTCAACATAGCCCAAACCATGTGCGGCGATCGGCCGCCTGTGCGGACCATCCGCACCCAGAGCAGGGTCATGTGTTCCAGATGGAGCGCCTGCTCTAGGCCGCCGACATCGATGGGTTCCCAGCCGAGCTGACGGATGAGCTCAGATACCATCTCCTTAGCATTGGCGTCCCTCCCGCAAAATAACATCGCCGGTTTGACCCCGTACAGAGGGAAAGAGTTGTCCTCAAAGTTCTCGTAGCCATAGATGGTGAAAGCCTTAACCACCTCGGTTTTTGGGACGAGTTCCTGAACAAGTTCCGAGCCCGATCGCAGGCTGTTCAGGCCATGGCTCAGATTAGGCCCCACGGGATTTGTGCAATCGACAAGGATCTTGCCTTCGAGTTCCACGGCGACGGCCTTAAGCGTCGCTTCGTTGGCGTGGAATGGCGTGGCGAGAAACACCACCTGTGCCTTGCTCACTGCCTCTTTGGGCGATAGGGTCGTGAGTTTAGGATTTCTGGCGAGCGCTTGCTGAAGTTTTGTGGAGCTCGGGTCCGACGCGGCAAGACTCACTGCATGACCGGTTTTTTGCAGCTGATCCGCGAGGGCCGATCCAACCTGTCCGTAGCCGAGGAATGCGATGTTCATGCTCCTGCCCTCCGGAACATCAAGATACTGAGGTTAATAGAGGAGCGGGCCCTGGTTTCCCACCTATAACAATATAAAGTATCTTGATTCCCATCTTTGCGATTGCGCCACAGAGTATCGACGTCTACAACAGCAGAGGCACCGTCCCCTTCGGCCGATATGGCAATTCGAATTGTCTTCCTTACGTTATGAACGAGCTCATGCGTGTTGAACAGATCAGCCCATGAGGCCCTCCATCTCGCTCGGTTATATCGTCCCTGTGGGAATTCCCAAGTTGCTGGATCGTGCCCATTAGCGTCGGACCTCGTGCGGCGTAGTCAGAAGTATAACTTGGTTCAGGGTAAAGAAAAAGACACCGTTGCCGGTGGCTAATATATCGGGCTGAGTGGATTTGGCTTCCAGTCGCGATCATCCTGATCGCTCCTTCCAGCCCGGCTCCGCCGCTGGCGCTCGGCATCCTGCCTCGCTTCCCTCGCTCCGCTCGGCGCGGCTCCGCTTCAAATCCACTCAGCCCGTTTAAAGAGAAAGCCATTCGGCAATGACGAATGGCTTTCTCACTTATCGGGCTGAGTGGATTTGGCTTCCAGTCGCGATCATCCTGATCGCTCCTTCCAGCCCGGCTCCGCCGCTGGCGCTCGGCATCCTGCCTCGCTTCCCTCGCTCCGCTCGGCGCGGCTCCGCTTCAAATCCACTCAGCCCGTTTAAAGAGAAAGCCATTCGGCAATGACGAATGGCTTTCTCACTTATCGGGCTGAGTGGATTTGAACCACCGATCTCTTGGTCCCGAAAGAAGATAACTCTTTATCAGGTAATAGGATAGCTTGGCATATGGTCGCTGTTGCCTTGATCTAGGAACGACTTAGGCCGACGGCCATGTCATCTCTTGGCATATGATGATATCCGATTGCATGAGGAATGGGAAGAATCTAGTAACAGATTAAGTAACAGCTAGACCTAAGTGGTGAATGGACTAGTTAAGG
>CAWHFT010000066.1:0-3121 GCA_963828175.1 uncultured Spirochaetota bacterium | reverse complement strand
GGATTTCCTCGGGCTCGTGACCTACCCCTCCAGCGCTGAAGGGGTATACATACTCAGGGACATGCTCTCGCGCAAGAAGCAGCTGATGCCGGCGATCCTGGAGCTCGTGGAAAAGGCGCTGGGCTAATCCAGGCGGACCGCTCCGTGGCATTTCTTGTATTTCTTTCCCGAGCCGCAGGGGCAGCTTTCGTTGCGGCCGACTTTGGGACCCTCGCGCACGACAGTCGCGGGGATCACTTCGCCCTCTGTGTAGAGCCAGGCGCCATCCCTCTTTTCGAAAGTCGCTTTCTCGTGGTGCTCTTCGCGCAGTCCGCCCTGGATGTAGGTCGCCTTGAATTCGACCTTTCCTTTTTCGTCGGAGGGGCCGCCTTCTTCGCTCTTCAGGATCTTCAGGCCGAGCCAGGTCGCTCGCTCGCTCCAGCGCTTGGTGGCGTCGACGTCGATGCCGTGCTTCTCGTCGCGAAGGCAGGTGTCGACGATGTAGTCGACGGCCTTGGTGGCGTAGGCCGAATAGCGGCTGCGCATGAGAGCCTCGGCGGTCGCGGGCTTGGCCTTTCCCGAGATATAGGGGCCGCAGCAGTCTTCGAAGGGACGGCCGGAGCCGCAGGGGCAGTTATCCATTCAATTTCCTCCTAATTCCCGGGTCGGCCGCTTGTCTTGTCCTCGAGCATCCTGGTGACGAATCGGACTTCGTCCTGGAGCTTGAGAATGCTCTCGTCGCGCTCCTCGAGGCGGGACTCAACGGTGGCCAGCCTCGCCTTGAGCGACTCGATCTCGACGGGCGCGACGCCTCCGGCCGCTACTTTTGCCTTGGCCTTCGCCTGGGCAATCTTCGAGGCCATGTCACCGAGGACGCTGACGACCGTAATGGCTACGACGCCGAGAACGATGATGGTTACCGTGCCCATGTTTACCTCCGAAGTATCATCTCTCCGAAGCCGCGGCGTCGGCCGCGGCTTTGAAAAATCTCTCTCGAGCGCCGTCCTCGCCGGATTTCCGTGCCGGCCGGAACTACTCCGCCGGCGGAGTGGGCATGGCCTCCGCCCGACCCTATGCCGAGCAACGCGGAGCGAACCAGCGCGAAGGCCGAGATCGATCTCGCTTTTCGAGCGCACGGAGAGATGCACACTCCCGCTGCTCTCCTCTGCGACGACCGCGGCATGGAGCTCCTCGGCCCTGCAGCGCGAACTCGGCCAGGACCGCGAGGGCCTCCTGGCCGCAGGGCCCCCGGATGTAGGCGAACGAGGAGACCTTCGCGGACCACCGGAGTTCTCAGGGCCGCCACGATCAAGCCGAACTCCCGCAAATCGAGGGCGGTGCGGACGATTCGGCTCGCGAGCTCCCAGTCGCCTGCCCGATAGAGGGCGGCATAGGCGGCGAAGTCCTCGTCGGAGCAACTGCGGCTCAAGAAATCGGTATCCGACTGGATGCCAGCGAGAAGAGCGGTAGCGATGGCCCGCGGGATCACGAGCCGCCTCGCGCCAGTAGCCGAAAATCATCGTCGAGCAGGCGGCCAGCTCGGGGCGCTGGTCGAGATAGGGGGCGACTCGACTCGCCCGATTTGCAGTGATGGTCGATGACGGCGATCAGGCTTGCCGGGGGCGAGGCTCACGTTGCCGTTTTCGGGGGAGCCATCGACGACGATGAGCTGGCGCTTCCGCTCGCCATCAGAGGCCGGAGCGAGGCCGATGCCGAGCTCGTCTATCAGGATTCGGAGGCTTCTGCTCCGGAGCTCGCCCCGATATCTGCAGGACGCGGAAAAGCCGCGCGTTTCGAGGAGCGTGGCCAGCGCCCAGGCCGAGGCGACGGCGTCGATGTCCGGATAGTCGTGCGTCTGCACGACAACCGGTCGCCCGGTCTCCAGTCGCGAGGCCAGCGCCCGGGAAGGATGCTCAGCCATTGGGGCCTCGCGACGATGCGCTTTTTTTCGGCGTCCAGGAGGCCGATATTCGAGGGTGCTCCACGCGCTTCATGTCCTCGACGAGGGAGAGGTACTTGGAAGCGAGATCGGTCTTGCCCTTGCATATCCAATATTCCGAGAGGTAGAAAAGCATCGTGGACTTTCGGTCCAGTTTCTTCTCAGCCTGGATATCGACTTCGAGCTCCGAAGTCGCGTCGTTCTGGTCCTGCAGAAGGCGGAGCATCGCCCAATAGATGCCGTTCGCTCTGGCGATCGATCGAAGGGGCGATGGATCCGGCGAATGCGGCCGCGTCCTTGGAGCGGCCCGAGCGCCAAGGGCGAGCGCCGACGCGATTGCATACTCATAATGATCGGGGGCCGACGAGAACGCGCGCTTGAAATCGGCGGCCGACTCGTTCCAAATGCCGAGCCGAAAGGCGGCGGCGCCCGCGGACTCGAAAGAATACCAGTAATCGGGGTAGAGCTCGATCGACTTGCGATAATCGTCTAGAGCGGCCGTATCCTTCCCCTCTTCTTCGAGGATGCCTCCGCGGTAGACGTAAGGAAGGAAATAGCCGGGGTCGAGGGCGATGGCCTTGTCCATGTCCGTCCTGGCGTCGAGCTTGTCGCCCTTGGCGAGGCGGAAGCGGCCTCGGTCCAGGTAGAGCGCAGATTCATCCGGGGCCTTTGATATCGCGGTGTCGAGGTCGGCTTCCGCTTCCTTGTATTTCCCTTGCTGGTATCTCGCGCGGCTCCGATCGGAGTAGGCGAGGGGAGATGCGGCTCGAGCGCGATGGCCGCGGTCAAGGAGGCTTCCGATTCCGGGTACTTGGCCTCGCGATAGAGAGCCCTACCCAAGCCCGAATGACGCGTCGGAGCTCTTCGGGTCTGGCCAAGGCGCGCCGGTAGAAATCGTCGGCCTTGGGCCAGTCTTTCGCGTCGAGATAAAGATCGCCCCAGGCGACGAGCACAGCCGCGTCGGCCGGGGCGGCCGCGAGCGCGCGGTCGAGGTAGGAACGCCTAGCCTTGTCGTCGCCGCCGAAGCGCGCGAGCTGGGCGCCCATCGTGAGGGCGCGGGGATTGGCGGGCTCTGTCGCGAGGATGGAGTCCACGGTGGTCCTGCGCATCTGCGAGCTTGCCGGCGGAGACGAGAGCGGCGGCCTGCGCCAATTTGAGGTCGCTGTCTGCGGGAGAGGCCGCCGCCAAGAGACCGAGCTGCGA
>CAWHFT010000065.1:0-34513 GCA_963828175.1 uncultured Spirochaetota bacterium | reverse complement strand
TTTTGTTGGCCTTTCGTTCAGTTACGTATGACGTAGACCAGGGCCTTCACACCGGGGGCAACCTTGCGTCCCCTGGCAATTGCAGCCGCTTCCCGCAGGTCCGAGATGCGACCGTTCGATGGAACCAATGAACGCAACGTCAATCTTGACACCCTCGATCGGTTGCTGTTCGCGGGATTCCATGTAGGCAAGAGCATCGCTGATACCCTTCTGATCGTCGGCAGAAAATACCGGACAGCGCTGGCAGTCGCTCCGTGATTCCCACGGACTGGGCAGGGTTGATCCCCAAGTCACAGTGGGCTCGATCTGGCTGCCGTCGAAGGTCACTCGGTCGTCGAAATCCGCATCGGCTGGAGCGCCAAGGTCCTGGATGGCGGCATGATTGGCGCCGCTGACTCTCAACCCTCAACTCCTCAACTCTCAACTGTTTCTCGGCCGGCCCTACTTCGTCATGGAACTGGTCCAGGGGCGTGCCCATCACCGAGTTCTGCGACAAGAACCACCTCCCGGTCCGGCGAGCGGCATCAAGCTGTTCATCCACCGTCTGCCAGGCGATTCAAAGCGCGCACCAAAAGGCATCATCCACCGGGACCTCAAGCCGACCAACATCCTGGTCACGCTCAATGCCGGGGTGCCGCACCCGATGGTCATTGATTTCGGGGTGGCCAAGGCCACCCAACCAGAAGCTGACCGAGAAGACCGTCTTCACGCACTTCGCGGCCATGATTGGCACGCCGGCTTACATGAGCCCGGAGCAGGCGGAGATGAGCCGCTTGGACGTGGATACGCGGTCCGACATATACGGCCTGGGGGTATTGCTCTACGAGTTGCTGACGGGGACGACCCCTTTCCCGGAGAAGCGGTTGCGCAGCGTGGGCTACCAGGAGATGCAGCGGATCATTATGGAGGAGCAACCCGAACGGCCTTCCACGCGCTTGCGCCGAGAATCCGCAGACGCTCGGGAAGTCGCTGTCTGCCCGCTCGCCGCTACCCGCTCCCCACCACCGATCTGGACTGGATCGTGATGAAGTGCCTGGAGAAGGACCGGGGGCGGCGGTACGAGACGGCCAACGGGCTGGCGATGGACCTCCAGCGGCACCTGAACAACGAGCCGGTGGTGGCCCGGCCGCCGAGCAGCGGCTTACCGGCTGCAAAAGCTGGTTCGCCGCAATCGGGCTGATGTTGCCGGGCGGTGCTCAGCATCCTCGCCGCCTTGGTCATAGGTCTGGGGCTGCTCCTGGCACGTTTATCGTGAAGCAGCCGGGCCTATAAGCGTGTGGTCGTGGCCGCTAAGGCCGAACACAAGCACCGTCCATTTGCGCGAGGCTGCCCAAATGGCTCAGGCGAAAGAAGCCGAAGAGCGTCTACGCGCCGAGGCTGAAGCTACGTCGCCAACATGAACCTGGCGCAAGCAGGCGTGGGAGCAGAACAATGTGGAGCGGTTGCGGATGTTGCTGGATCAGACTGCCGCTTACCCGGCTCGCGGCTTTGAATGGTATTACTGGCAGCGCGAAGCCAATTTGGGGCTGAAGCTTCTGCGGGGGCACACGGGGTGTGTCTCGGCGGTGGCCTTTGCTCCCGACGGCAGCCGCATTGTGACCGGCAGCTACGTGTGGTTCTCCTTGCCGTTGGCGGAGATGAACTGGTCCATAATGCCGCAGTTCGCGCCTACAAACTCGTTCTCGACGCGCTGGCAGAGGCGGGCAAGCACCGGGCCCGGGTAGCTTGCGCCAATGACTACGACAGAACTGCCAGGGCGGTAACCACCTCGAGAGCGGCGGAACTTGATAGCCCCGAGCCCAGAGGCACGTCGCCGGGAAGCGTGAGACTGAAGCCCGGAATCCTGTGGCCCTCGCCCGCAAGGACGGAGACGACACCCATCGGATAGTCGGACCAGTTCTTCGACGCGGTGGGCTTGGCCGCTGCGTCGAATGTCTTCTCTTCTCCAAAATTCTCGGAGTAGATCACCATCTTGCCGTCCGTCCGCGGAGAGATGCCGGCCAATGTGGCAAAGTCGATGGCCACGGGCATGACGAATCCCTCGGCGTAGTCGGTGTGCTCACCGATAGGTTGACGCGGCCAGGCGCAACAAAGACGGCAGGTTCGGCATGGAAGCGGGCAGCATGCATGGAGCGAAGGGCGACTGGATCGCTGGCAACGCCACCGAGAGCTTCTCAACGCCGTCAGGCGTGACTCGAGTGCCGCAGATCCAACTGGCGGAGTTGTTTCAATCGCAGTAGGTATTCCAAAGCGGCATCCGTCACTCGGGTATTGCGTAAGCACACTGCATGGAGCAAAGCCAGTCCGTGGATGAACTCCAGACCGCAACGTCACTGCGCGACCGCCGCTTTGTCGTGCTGCTTGGCGTGGCTCGCTTCGAACGCCGCCTGCGCAGTGGCCCCTCGATCCGGACTCTTGTCCCCGCCCAATGCTTGACTTGGACCGCGGCCATGCGAAGAATGACATGATCACGCGACAACATGGGCTCACCGGAATATGTCTCGCGCCGCTTGTCTCCGCATGGCTGCTCTGGTATGCGCACTGATCCTTGCGATCGAGACGCCGCTCTCGGCCTGGGCGGACGACAACTCTGACGAGCGGGCCGCCTTTGCCGCGGGCATGGCCTTGCAGCGAGAAGGCGACTACCCCGCCGCGGCCCGGGCTTTCGAGCGGGCCTTGGAACTGGCGCCCAGGGTCTTTGGCCCGGAACACAAGAACACCGCCGTGGTCCTTTTCAACCTGGCGAATATCCGCGGCCATGGCCCAGTACGCGCAGGCCGAACCGCTTTATCTACGGAGCCTCAAGATTTACACGGCGCAGGCTCGGTCCGGACCACCTCGACGTGGCCGACTGCCTGAACAACCTGGCAATTCTGTACCTGAGACAGGCCGATATGCGCAGGCCGAGCCGCTCTTCCAGCGGAGCCTCAAGATCCGCGAGGCCCGGCTCGGGACCGGCCCATCTCGACGTCGCAAAAAGCCTGAACGGCCTGGCAAATCTGCACCGGGACGACTGGTGTATGCGATGGCCGAGCCGCTCTGTCGGCGGAGCCTGGAGATTATCGAGGCGAAGCTCGGGCCCAATCATCCCGACGTGGCGACGTGCCTGAACAACCTCGCCAATCTGTATTATTTCATGGGCCAGTATGCCAAAGCCGAACCGCTCTATCTGCGGGGCATCAACATCGTGGTTTCCAAACTCGGGCCGGATGCATCCTCGATGTCGCGGAGAGCCTGCACCACCTGGCGGCTCTATATCAAAATGCGCGAATACGCCAAGGCGGATCCGCCCTTGCAGCGGGGCCTGACGATTCGGGAGGCGAAACTTGGGCCCGATCATCCCGACGTGGCCACGAGCCTGATCTGCCTGGCGGTGCTCGACGAAGAACGGGCCAATACGCCAAGGCCGAGCCGCTTACCAGCGAGCCTCAAAATCTATGAGGCCAAGCTCGGGCCCGATCATCCCGACGTGGCCAAGGGCCTGGTCTGCCTGGCGGACCTGTACCGCGAGATGGGCCAGTACGCCAAGGCCGAACCGCTGTACCGGCGGAGCCTCAAGATTGACGAGGCGAAACTCGGGCCAGATCATCCCGACGTGGCCGATGAGCTCTAGCGAGCTGGGCTTCGTGCATGCCGTGACCGGGCATTGGAACGAGGCGGCGGATGAGTTCGATCGCGCGCGGCGGATCGTCCGCCGCCACGCGGTCCGCACCTTGCCCATCCTGAGCGAAAAAGAACAATTGACGTTTCTTGGAGGTGGAGGATGCACGGAACCTGCATTTTGCCTTGTCCCTGGGGTTGCACGAACGGGACGATGCCCGCAGCGCCCGCTCAGCCGGCTGGATCCTCAACGGCAAGGCCGTGGCCCAGGAAGTGCTGGCCCAGCGGGCAGTCCTGGCCGCCGAAGGGGACGAACCGGCACTGGCCGAACTTGCCAAGCAACTGCTGGCCGTTCGCAGCGGCTGGCCCCTGAGCATGACGCGTTCCCAACCGGGTGAAGAGGCAACCCGCGCCAGCAGTTCGACACGCTCAGCCAGGAGGAACAAGAACTGTCCCGGCCGCTCGGTAGGCCACCGGCCGGCATGCCGCCGCCGATCCCTGGGTTGAACCGGCCGCCGTGCGGAAGGCCTTGCCAAAGGACGCGGTGCTGATCGAAGTCGCACGCTTTCGCGTCGACCAACTTCAAGGCCCTGGGAAAGGAAAAGGGAGCCTGGCTGCCGCCGCGCTACGTCGCCTGGCTGATCCCGGCCGAAGGGCAGGGCGAAATCAAGGTCGTCGATCTGGGCGAGGCCGAAAAGATCGAGGCCGCGGTACAGGCCGCCCGCAAGGCGTTGGAGAAGGCCGAAGCGACGATCCGCAAGGAAGGCGAGGCGAAGGCCGAAAATCAGCTCCGCGACGTGATGCGGGACCTCGCCCGGCTGGTCTTGAGCCGCTGGAAGAGCATTTCGGCCAGGCCCGCGAGTTGATCGTCAGCCCGGACGCGGCCTTGTGGCTGGTCCCCTGGGGGGCGTTGCCCTTGGCGGACGGAAAATATGCCGTCGAAAAATACCAGATCCGCTATTGTATCAGCGGACGTGACCTGGTGGGCCAGGCGACGAGTGCAGGGCGGCAGAGCCGCCAACCCGGTCCTCTTTGCCAATCCCGATTATCGACCTGGGACCTGGCGGAGGCGGAGGCCCGCACCCGGGCCGTGTTGCGGAGCGCGGCGCCGGTGGAGCAGGTGGCCAGCAGCCGTGGGCTGGGCAGTCTCAGCAGCCTGCCCCGGGTGGGGCGGCTTCCGGGCACGGCCCAAGAGGCTGCAGCCATCAAGCCCAGCGTGACCCGCTATGCCAAGGCCGAGGCCGTGGTCTACGAGGACCAGTACGCCCTGGAAGGCGTGTTCAAGGCCCTGCACGGGCCGCGGGTGTTGGTGCTGAGCACCCACGGCTTCTTCATGCCCGATCAAGAGGGCGCCGCAGGACGACCGGGCGGCGGATTGGCCGGCGACAATGCAGGCAATCGCGGCGCCGTACTGACCACCGAGGGCAAGCCGCTGGAGAACCCGCTGTTGCGGTGCGGGCTGTTGTTGGCCGGTTGCAACCGGCGTGGGGAGGAGGGCGTCGAGGCCAACGCGGACGACGGGATCTTGACGGGCCTGGAGATCGTGGGCACGGACCTGCGGGGGACGGATCTGGTGGTGCTTTCGCGCGTGCGAGACCGGGCTTGGGCAGGTCCGCAATGGCGAAGGCGTGGCCGGCTTGCGGCAGGCGTTTCAGTTGGCCGGGGCCAAGGCGGTGGTCGCCACGCTCTGGCAGATTCCGGACGAGGAGACCGTGGACTTGATGAACGCCTTTTTCGCCTATTTGTCGCAGGGCAGACCAAGGCCGCTGCTTTGCGCAATGCGCAGCTGGGCGCTGATCAAAGCCCGTCGCGCGGCCCACTCCGCCGCCCATCCGTATTACTGGGCCGCTTTCACTTTAACAGGAGAGTAGGTCGAACCGTCACTTTGTCAAACTTCACTCAAGGCACGTACAACTATTGGATTCTGGACCGTTCGTATTCAATTACACTTTGAAAAAATGCGAGGAAGTCCGGATACCTGTCGATGGTGCTGCCGGAGAATTCAAGAACTTGGCCAGCGCACGACGTACGTTCTCGCCCAATCACGGTTATACTTCCAATCGATGTGGAGAAGCCGATCGGCAGTAGGTCCTTCGGCGAAATTGTATCAAGCGGTGACTGTAGCTGCCACTGCTCTGCGGGGGCGTCATCCGGTGGGAGCATACCAGACGGATTAAATTCACCGTAGGCGGCGACGCACTCCGTTGCCGTTGCCATTAGGCCCGCGCTGTCGCAAAGCTCGCCCGTTCCGAAAAGGCTAGTGGAAATATAGAAGTCGTCCCACCCGTTTGCATGCTGCAAAAAGTCTCGAAACTGACGGTCTAACGACAAACCTAGGTGCTCTTCGACCGCAATTAGTTCGGCCTCGGTCGCCGGTGGACGAGGGGCGGAAAAACTCACGCCTTCGGACTCCGACACCATGCGCTTTAAGGCGGTGAGTTCCTGAATGTCGCGATCCCAATCAATCTTCATTGCCGTTCTCCGGCAGTGCCTTCTTTGGCCCAAGGATGAACACCGTTGGCTTGTACTTCACAGGATACCTCCCCTTTGTCTCCCCCTAGCTGCCAGGCCGAGACGAAGGCGACGCAGTTGGCTTCGCACCGCCATCTGGAAGGGGTTCTCGGGTTGGCGTTTTTGAAGGTGCGCTGCCCGTGTTCTTGACCTCGCCCCAATCCCACACATCCTGCCACGTGAAAAAGCCGAAATATGTCCACTTCGTCGTGCTGATAGTTCGGCTGCCCCGAAAATCGATCGTGAGCGAGCCGCTTGTGGGAAGCGTAATAGGGAGGCCATTGAAGACAGGGGAGGCTCCATCCCGCAGGTCAACGAGGATCTGGTCCGTTCCCAGCGGCAAACCGCTAGATCCAACCTGCCGTTAGCATCTGTGGAAGTCGATACCGAAGCGGTCCGGCATGCTGGGGAGAATGCTGCCCTTCAGGTTCGCCAAGGGAAGTCCATTTCTCTTCAAGATAACCTCGCGTGACAACCGCCCTTGAAGCACAGCCAACGCCAGAACGGCAAGGACCGCGAGGACAGCAATCGAAATTGCACGTTTCTTCTTCATGCCCATGGGGCCCAGGTCCGTGTCCTTAGGATAGCCGAGCTACAAGTGATCGGCGGTCCAGTGGCCTGTTCGTGGGTGTGGGTCTTTAAGGCCCCGTTGCCCGCCGCGATAGCTCCATTGTACTCCGGCGTCCGCGGCGGTGTGAAGAGGGCCATGGGTTTGGGTCCCCGCGACCGAGGCCGTTGCCGCCATGCATCCCGTGGACCTCGCCGTCCTGTCCAGCCCCATCGATCGGAGGACGTGCACGGCGAGGGCAGAGGTACTTCGCCACCGCGGTAGAAGCTCCCGGCCTCAGCCGCTGGTTAGCCATTGAGTGGCACACCATCACGCTCGAGGTCCGTGAACGGAAAACGCCTGCGTTTCAAGAGCACCAGCAATTTTTTGGCCCCATGCTTCATCTTGAACTGCAACTCTGGCTTCGTAATACCGATGCAAAGCCGAAGTTCATTCTTGTGTCCAAACATCGTGAACGTCGCGTAGGTATCGAACAGGAAAGCCTTGATGCGAGATTCTGCCGGGGTTGCTGAATCAATATCCATTGACTCGCCCTGGCCGATGTAAGCCTGCTGGGTGTACGGTGCGAGGCGGCTGATGACATTGGGCCCCAATCATTCGGGGACCGGTGACAGATCATCGACTCGTAATCCGCGTAGCACGCGTCTGGCTTGCCGGTGAGTTCCGCCGTCACGTACGCCACGCCTTGATGGTGATCAAAGGCCATTACATCCGCATCGCCGCCAAGCGCGAACGGGTGCGGCGCATGGAAGACGTTGTCGTGGCTCTGGCCGAGCACTTGTGCAATTGCCTCCGCCCGGGCATCCCAGACTTCTTCCCAGTCGTCCTCGCCGGTTGCACTCATGTTGTCATGATGGCTGACAGGTATTGGATCGAGAAAATGCGGTTGAGCATCACGCTATTCTCGCGGCTGGGCATGGCGCTGGTCAATCCGGACGCGTCATATTCGAAACTGATTGCGACGGGTCTCTTTGCCCTACGCCGCTCGCGAGCGTATGCGATGCCCCATGCGATGGCCCTTTGAGCCCAGTTTGCCCAACTCTGGCGATCCAGCGGGCATACCTGACTTGGGGATAACCTTCGGGTTCGAGGTTCTACCGATACCTTCCTTCGGGTTCGTACGACTTCCGTAAATGATCTCTTCGAGGTGAAGCCGGCGCTCGCCCCGATATTCATCCAGAGCTTGTAGACGCCGCTGCCGATCCCATACGGACGAGACCGGCTGGAGCATCAACAGCGTGATTGACTTTTCCGCAGGGGCAAATTATACTCGCGGTCGTACCGTTCGACCCGATTCCTCGGCGCGCCAGGGGTTGAACGGCTACATGCATTCTTGCTTCGGCCAAGCTGTGACTATAGACCGCTGGCATCGCTTGCATCCATGACCGCAAAACGGGTTTGCACCCTATTCAATATTTGATAATGTTTGGGCAAACACAAGAAGGGAAAGGTCGGAGTGGTGAGAATCGCAAGCAAACGGTTCGACGTAATGAGACGATCTGTCGCCGCGAGCTGCTCCTTCGCGCCCTGCTGCTGGCCGCGGCCCCGGCCCGTTCTCCGAGGGCCGCGTCCACCGATTGGGTCGCCACTTCCGGCATTGGTCGAACGGGGCGAACTAAAGCGCAGGTCAGCCCGACGCCAATACGTACGCCGGCGTCGCCAACAACGGAACGGCGACGATCTCCGCCACCGGCACGGTCTGCGCCGGATTGGAAATCGGCTGGGACTCTGTTTATGCCAATAGCGGAACCGGGGCCGTCGTGATGACGGGAGGCGATTTCACCGCACCATCGGCGCTTGTCGGATTCCACGCGGGCACGTTCACTCAAAACAGCGGTACTGTTTTCTTCGCCAGCTTCTACCGCCTCGAACGCCTACGTCCTCTTGATCGGCGATTTCGCCCCGGGCACTTATAATCTCGCCGGCAACGCCGCGTTGAACGCTTCCTGCGAGGAACTGGGGTCGGCCAGTACCGGCACTCTCAACCAGTCCGGCGGAACGAACACGACTTCCAGCTCACCATGGGTTACGAGGGCAAGGGATACTACACGCTCAGCGGCACGGGTGTGTTGTCGGTGGCGACTGAGTGGGTCGGTTATGCCGGGTCGGGCGGCACCTTTACGCAGTCCGGCGGAACGAACACGGTCTCCTCGGTCCTGATGGTCGATAACGTGCTCGCCCGCGACGTACACCCTGAATTCGGGTCAGCTTTCCGCGCCGGTAGAAGAAATCGGAATTTACGATGATCCCGGTTCTCAACCAGAATGGCAGGACGACTGGGCCGGCACACTGCAGTTGCCCAGTGGGCTCAACAGACCGACGTTCGACGGCGAGCCGCTGAATCTCAACGGCGGCAAGCTCATCGTCACCTCGATTACCCAGGGTGCAACAGGAACCGACATGAACCTCAACGGCGGCGTTTTGCAGGCCGGCGCAACGTTCTCCACCAACGTGCCCATGGCGCTGGGCAGCAGCGGCGGCGGGGCCGACCTTCGACACCAACGGCTGTTCGATCACGATTTCCGGCCCCCTTCCGGCACCGGCGGACTCCACAAGATCGGCCGCGGGACGCTCACGCTTTCGCCGCGCCCGGCTACGCCGGCAACACGCTCATCGACGCCGGCACGCTGAGCATCAGCCACGTCGGCCTGGTGATGGGGTCGACGTCGAGATCGCCTCGGGGGCGTACCTGAACCTTGGATTTACCGGTGCCGACACAGTCCGCTCGCTTTACCTGGACGGTATCGGCCAGTTCTTGCCCGGCACCGGGGGTGCAATTCGGCAGCGGCGCCCAGCACCAGGACGCCCACTTTACCGGCACCGGCCTGCTCAACGTGAGCGTCGCCGTCCCCGAACCCTCCACCCTCTCGGCCTGCTGGGCGTCGGCATCCTGGGCCTGCTCTCCCTCGTCCGGCGGCGGAAGTTTTTCGCCGCTTGCCGTATTGTACATCCACGCCAATACTTATGGCAATCAAGGGGCCAGATTCGCATTTTCGCCTCCCATTAGAGGGGTATCCGTGCCACGGCTGCCAGCGGAGTTCCGCATGGCCTAGCGGCCATCCCATCGAAGTGAACTGGTCCGTAATCGCAGGCCGCACCCAGATCGCCGACCGCCGATGGCTGGCCACACGGCCGCCAGGATTGCTGCCCCTCCAGAGTTACCCATTCAGTCTGGGATCGATGAGAGGGCGGCGGACTTTAATCCACGAGGCCGAAAGGGGCAAGGGGCCGAGGGCCAGCACCATCAAGCGGTGGTCGCACGCGACACTGTTCGGCCGTGGCGGGTTGGCCTACCTACACTTGTCATCCGGTCTACGACCAAGCTGCATGACCTACCGCATGTCATCGAGCCACCAGAAAAGTAGCATATGGCCGGCCAGGCGTTGCGAGCCATTCCGCCACCGATAGGCCAGCCCCAAATGATGTCGTCAACGTAGCCACTGGTATGCGGCCAAACAAGCAGGAGAAGACCACCAGCGGTTGTTAGTATCGCTCGAAGTCCCTCTTCCGATGCGCCGGCTCGCATGGCTGGGGAGGTTCCGAGTCGTCCAGGGGCTCTCGTAAGGATTCGAATCGACCATCTTCGCCTGTTGTGGCTGAGCCAATCGGAAGACTGAGGCGGTCGCCGTAGCCTGCCTCCTGAATCGGGTTGAATCTCCAATCAGCTTACAATGCTTCCACGGCCTTCACCACAGGGCGGCGGCTTTCGCTGCCGCCGTGCCTTGTTGGCGGTCAATCGATTGCGGGCTTCAGAAGAACAAACGAGAGTAAAACGATGGCGACCAGTATAAAAAAGCATCCCGCCGAATGAGCCTTGTGACCTGTCAAAACTGCGTTCCGGGAGAAACTCGATCCTTGCCGCGAACAATCGCAACATACCCGTAGAGCAGGGCAAGCAATGCAAGCACAAGCACCGCCGCATCGAAGATTTTATTGTGCATGGGTGTTCAGTCCTAAAACGGTTCTGTAGCTCGCAGTCCAACGGGAGGCACTACTCGTTGCCGCAGCCGATTCGCAGCAACCCTGCGAGTGTGCCTTGCTGGCCCTATTTGTCAGTCCTTGGGATTCGACTTCCGAGGCAGCATGTCGCGAAAGCCTTAAATCGCAGGAACTCTATTGTCATCAACGTAGACGAGATCAATGTCCCACCAGTCCTCACGCGGCCAGTATGTGCCGTCCTCCCGAACAATAATGATATTCAGTTTCCCGGCAGAATCGCCCAATAGCTTATCGGCGGCCGTTTCATTTAATGCGCGGACCTCCTGGAATATCCCATCACGAACCACTGCGATCACCTCCGCCAGTCGTGTGCCGCACCTTGGGCAATCGACTGTGGTGTTGCGAAGAGCCAAATCGATATCGAGAAGCACGACGGCTCGATAAGCAGGATCACCACAATTCCAGGCTAGTCGTCCATTCTCATCCTCGCGAATCGTAAAAGGCTTGATTATTGAACCGTCGCAATCCTTCATCCAACGCACCGCGTCGCCAATTCGATAGTGTTTGTGATTCGGCACAACTCCCCACTGGCAGCGGACCGCCTCCAACAACGGCTCTTGGCAGGTCGGGCACGGGATGTCGCCAAGGACGTAACATGTATCCGGCATCGTCGATTGTCCTTCAGGCCGCTTTCATCGGCGCGGCTTGACTCAGTATGGGCCAGCGGTGTTCTACCTGACGTCAGGTTTGTCACCGCTTGCCGTATTGTACTTCCGCGGCAATACTTGTGGCAATCTCGGGGTCAAATTGCAATCCGGGGGACCTGCCGGCCGCCGCTACCTCAGCAACCAAGACATGACCTTCCTGCCCGCACCGCGCCGACCAGCAGCGTGCCGACCGAAAGCAGCCAGACGGCCAGGGCGGCGATGTTGGGCCAATTGAAGTGCCGCTTCGACCGGTACACCGCTTCATCAACCGGAAATTGTGTTGAGCCCGAACACCACAATCCCCCACGCCCCGAACACCGCCATCGACGACCCCAGCACCACGAACAAGAGCAGCAACGTGCGCAAGCGGAATTGGAAGGGCGAAGGTGGAGAATGTGGTATCAAGTCTTGCATGGCCGCGCTATTGCACTGCATCCGACTCCGCTGCGTCCCACGGAGGCCCTCGCAACGCTTCCGATTTTCGTCACTTGTCTCGCGGAACGCCCGTCCACTGCCTCCGGCCAGCGTACCCGCAGGTATTCCAGCCATCGTCAAAGGTCGGCATGCGCGAATCGAGTTCCCGGAATGAGAAGCGAATGTACCGCACCGCCTCCAAAAGACAGGTTCCCTGGTTTGGAGACGATCTCCAGCTAAACGTGACTTTTTCCGCAGTCGCTCGATCACCGTCGGCCGGCCAGCACCATGCGGTAAACCCGCTGGTCCGTCGAGCCCACTTTCCTGCGATAGGCCTCGTTTACTGCTCCTCCGTCAATTCCTGAAAGTCCTGTTCGCTAAACTCGCGGCCGTGGCGGTAAATGATCTTGATTGCGGGCCCCAGCAGGACCAAGGCAAGAAGCGGGTTCATCGGTCTAGTCCTTTCGCGTTAGCGGGTGATCTGTCGCGTCTGGCGGCAATTATTATGATCGCTGCCAGCCCTCGCCCTGCCCGATGCCGCCCCACCGCGGAGCCCCCAGCGTCTCGCCTCTATTCTACCGCGCCGCTCCGACTGGCACCACAAGGGGCCACGGCCAGCAATCCCGGCTGGAAACGACCCCGCGGCACCCTTCGTGCGGCTGGCAACGGGCTCGGAACGCGGGCGGCAGGGGCATCGCTCCGGGCCCATTCTGGCAGGGCCTCTGGCGGCGCGGTATACTGGCGGCATGGACGCCGCCGAGAAACGCCGCTGGTATTGCCCTACGCCTGGGTGGCTGGTGCTGGGCTCGATGCCGTGACGGGCTTGATCTGGCTGTCGAATTGGCTAGAATGGCCAGCATGGCACAAGGGCTATGCCGTTCTGGCCGCCGTCGCTGGCGTAGGATTGGTGCTGGCGGTGATGCTGCTCGGTGGCTGGTGGCGCTGGTCTTTCGATGGAGGTTCCAGTTCGGTTCGCACGATGCTGGTGCTGACGTTGGCCGTGGCCCTGCCGTGCAGTTGGTTGGCGGTCGAGATGAAGGACGCGAGGGACAACAGGAAGCGGTAGCGGCGATCATGGCAACGCCAGGAGGTTCTGTTTAAACGAAGTTCATCAATGGCCACGGTCTCTTCTCTGCCTCGGCTGCCTGGTCCGGAGAGCCGGTTTCCGAGCCTCCAGCTTCCGCCTAGGTACACGAGGAATACCGCGGCGTAGGAGTTGCGCAACATCTCCAGAAGCGAGGCAACGACATCAGGAGGGTTGAGACTCGCTGCGAGGGCCGAGGCGTCGTAACCATCGCCCAAAGCCGACCGCAGCGGGGTAAGGAAGTCGCCGAAAAGCTTTTCAAGGAAATTTCTGAACGAAACGTCCCCTTCGAGGGTGATGAGAAGGGGAATAGCGCTCAGGGCGCACCCCGCGACGACGATTGCAACTCGATAGGCCGTCGCCAAGCCACTCCAAATAGGGGCGTTTAGAAGGACGAGCGCGCCGAGGAGCACGAACGGAGGCAGCATTCCGACAATAAGCGCGAGAGGGTCCGAAGCTCCCGTCGAGGCGAGCCTCCATCCTTGGACTGCCGCTATGCCCGCCGCTGCGACCCCTGCCGCGAGCCCGCCTGCCCGCCTGCCGAGGCGCCCGTAGGCTATTTGGACGGGAAGGAGGAAGGCGAAGGACAGGACGAGCGAAAGAAACAGCAGGCAAGAGGCCAGACCCGCAGCAAGAGACGCTGCGTCGGATTTTCGGCCAACGGCCCTGACTAAATCGGACATGGCTGAGTTGCTCGAATAGAGTCCCTTATTTCGCGACGTACGGCAGGAAGGCCAGAGCCCGCGCTCGCTTGATGCCGATGGCGAGAACGCGCTGGTGCTTGGCGCACGTTCCGGTGATCCGGCGAGGCAGGATCTTGCCTCGCTCGGTTACGAAGCGGCGCATGACGTCGATATCTTTATAATCGACTTTTATCTTTTGGGTGCAGAATTTGCAGACCTTTTTCTTAAAGAAGCCTTTGCCGCGGCGCTGGCCGCCAGGCCCCCCCCTGTCCTCGCCGTCTTTTCTGGGCTCGGGACCTCCGTCGCCGTCCTGGCGCCCGCCATCCTGGCGGGAGGGCCTGGAATCCATCTGGTCTCTGGTATCTGACATGTCATCTCTCCTTGTTTAGCCGATCAGAACGGAATGTCGTCTGTAAATTCGTCGCCGCCCGGGGCAACAGGTCCGCTTCCCGGCTTCGGCGCCTGAGATTCGCCCTGGGGCTTCGGCTGCGGCCTCTCGTACGAGGAACCGCCTTGGCTTCCGCCCTGGCCGCCCGAGGACCCGAGAAGTTGGACGGTGTTGGCCGAAATGACGGTCTTGACCCTCGTTTGGCCGTCCTGCTCCCATTTATCCTGGCGCATGGCGCCCTCTACCGCGACGAGCTTGCCTTTGGTAAGGTACTGGTTGATCGACTCGCCTTGCTTGCCCCAGAGGTCGATGTCCCAGAAGCTGGGTTCCTCCACCCACTGATCGCCTTTCTTGCGCCGCGAGCTCGTCGCGACGGAAAAATGGCAAACGGCTTGGCCGGAATTCGTATACTTCAGCTCTGCGTCGCGCGTGAGCCTGCCTACGATTACCGCGACGGCGAGATCGCTCATATCGGGCCGCCTTCCCTCAGTCCTCAACTCTAACGAAGAGGTACTTGAGGAGGTTGGGGTTGAGCTTGAACATCTTCTCGGCGGGAGTCACTCCCTGGGGATCGAGGTTCATCGTGAAGAGGATGTAATGGCCCCTCTCCTTCTTCTTGATCACGTAGGCGAGCGGTCTATCGCCCATGTCCGTTTCCTTGACGTCGGCGGCGCCTTGCTTGGCCAGCTCCGCCGCGACCGCCTCTTTGCCCTGTCGGAAGAGTTCCTCTTCCGGGGGAAAGACGGCGACTAACTCGTACTGTCTCATGGTTCCTCCCAATGGTCTACGTCCGCCCCAGGGGCGGATGGGCTCGCTTTTATAACATGAAGGGAGGCGATTCATCAAGGCTTTACGAAGAGGCCGCAATAGGCGATTATTGCATCAACGCCATGTCGCAGATGATCCATTACCAGGACGATCTCTTCTCGCTCAGCGTCCTTGTCAAGTCCCTCGACCTCATCCTCTCGACCGAGACGGACCCGGACTATTTCGCCGGACGCGTCGAGGGCGATATCGACTTTTTGGACCGAAGCCTCAGGGCTTTCGGGGCCCTGCTCGAGCAGAATACCTTGCTCGTCGAAAGGGCCGAGTACCTGAAGCTCCTCGAGCGGACCGTCAAGGCCTTCATAGGGGCTTTGGACAGACTCGCCGGCTCGGGCTATCCGCGCGCCCAGGCTTATGCCGGAGATGGGCAGCAGATCGGAGCGGCGACCACCGAGCAGCGGGCGCTCCTGGGGCGATTGGGAGAGCTTCTTCGGTCGTCGCTTGCGGGCGACGCCGAAACCGACCTCGTTTCCCAAGACGAGCTCTCGGAACTGCTGAAGGAATAGCGGTTTCAGCGGGCAATTCGGCGCAACTGTCAGTAGTATAATAAACTAGACAATTGTTTCTGGAATGCACGCCGATTCAAACACCCCTGCGAGGGCGCAAGATAAGTCTCAAGCTGAAAATATTTTGAATTCAACTCAAAACATTTTGACTTCAACCTGAAATGTTTCATTATCAGCCTGGAAATGGAGGGCTCGTGCTCCAGTTTCGTCGCCTCCTAGGCTGAGAGGCATTCGGCGACGTAGGCCAAGCCATCGAGAGTAAGGTCCGGGTCGATCGAGTCGAAGACCGTGGTCAGGCTCGCCACGGTCTTGCTAAGACCGCCAGTGGCGATCACCTTGAGCTCGCCGCCCACTTCTTCTTTCATCTTTCCGACCATGTGCTCGACGAGTCCAATGTACCCATGGATGACACCGGCCTGAATAGCAAGGATGGTATTGGTCCCGATTGCTGAAGGCGGCGCGTCGAGCTGGACGAAGGGGAGCTGGGCCGTATCGCGAGAGAGAGCGTTGACGGCAGTGCCAAGCCCCGGCGCGATGGCGACGCCGAGGATGTTCGATTGATGTCCGACGCAGGTGAACGTGAGGGCCGTGCCGAAGTCGACGACGATCGAGGCTCCCCCAGTCTTGCGCCAGGCCGCGAGCGCATCGGCGACGAGATCGGCGCCTATCTCGTCGGGACTTGGCACCGTGAGGGGAAGCCTCTCGTACACCGCCGGTCCGAGAACGATCGGGGCGCAGCCGAAAAGGCGCTCGCACATTACGAATATTGCCTCGGTGAGCGAAGGCACGACCGAGCTCAGTACGACTTCGCTTATATATGACGGGGCGATGCCTCGATCCTGGAGGATGGCTTTGAATATCGTCGAATACTCGTCCTCGGTCTTCTTGGGGACCGTATGGATGCGGAGGGTATGGGCGAGGGAAGCTCCGCGGGAATCGTCGTAGATCCCTCCGCAAATATTTGTGTTACCGACGTCGATGACAAGCAGCATGACTGATAATGTCTTATGACTAAGCGAGCGTCAAGGATAGGCTCGCCAAAGTCAATAGTGCTTGAAGAGAAGCCGCGCGGGCGGGCATAATGGAATCATGCCAGAGATCATCGAACCCAGGGTGTTGAAGGGCTTCCGCGATTACCTTCCCCAAGACGAGACCGCGCGTCGCGCTTTGATGGAGGTCCTCGAAAGAAATTTCCGCTCCTTTGGCTTCGTGCCTATAGACACCCCTGCCCTCGAATACGCAGAGGTCCTCCTCGGCAAAGGCGGAGGCGAAACCGACAAACAGGTCTACCGCTTCCTCGACAAAGGAGGAAGGGACGTGGCCCTGAGGTTCGATCTCACGGTTCCCTTCGCGCGCTTCATGGCCGAGCATGTGGACGAGCTCTACCTGCCCTTCAGGCGCTACCACATGGCCAAGGTGTGGCGCGGCGAAAATACGCAGCGCGGGCGCTATCGCGAGTTCATGCAGTGCGACTTCGACATCGTCGGCACGGATTCGGCCTCTGCCGACACCGACATACTCCTGCTCATCGCCGACGCGATGGCAGCTCTCGACGTGGGCGGCTTCACCATTCGCGCGAACCATCGAGGGGTGTTCAATCGCTTTCTCGAGACGGCGGGGATCAGGGAAAAATCCGTCTCCGTGCTCAGGCTCGTCGACAAACTCGAAAAGATAGGGCCCGAGGAAGTGCGCAAGCTCCTCGACGCGGAGGTCGGTCAGGACGCCGCCGGAAGAATACTGAGCTTCGTCTCGAAGGAGGCCGGCTTCGAGGAGACTTTGGCCAAGATCGAGAGTCTCGCCGGAGGCCCTGCCGCCGACACGCAAAGGCTCCGCGACATTTGGCGCAATGCGCGAGAGTCCGGTTTCGAAGGCACCCTTTTGCTCGACCCCTCGATAACCCGAGGTCTCGATTACTACACAGGCGTGGTCTTCGAGACAAATCTCGATTCGATGCCCGAGATAGGCTCGGTATGCTCGGGTGGGCGATACGATGAGCTGGCCAGTCTCTACACGACGAGACGCATACCGGGTGTCGGCTCCTCGATCGGGCTCGACCGGCTTCTCAGCGCCCTCGCCGCGCTCGGTACGATGAAGGGCCGCGCGGGCTATACGCAAGTCCTCGTCCTCGCGCTTGGGGACAGCCTGTCGCCGTCGTACCACAAGATAGCCAGGGCTCTCAGGTCGGCGGGCGTCGCGGCAGAGGTCTATCCCGAGAAGCGCAAGCTCGCCCAGCAGTTCGCTTACGCCGAGCGCAAAGGCATTCCGCTCGCCGTAATGCTCGGCCCCGAGGAGGCGGCGAGCGGAACCGCCCAGCTTCGGGACCTCGTCGCCCGCGAGAGCTCGCCCGTCGCGTTCGCCGGTGGCGATCCTACCGTCCTCGTTCGCCGCGTCGCCGACATGGTCGCCGGGCCTTCGAAGAAATGAGACCGAAGGGCCGAACCAAGCCGACCGTTGGCATTCACGCGCTCCTGCCTCTAATAGCCGCTCTCGCAGCGCTCGCGGCGACGGCATGCGGGAACAAGCTGCCGGAGATATCGACGGTCGAATGGCGGCTCGAGACGCGCCCCCTCGCCGGCGGACCGGCCTACGAAAGCCTTTCGGTCTTCGCCCAGATCAAGGATGAGGATGGCATCGACAACGTCTCGGAAATCTGGATCCTCAATGACGAATCGGCCTATGCCTGGAAGCTGACCAACGCGGATTGGATCAAGGCTACGGAAGGGGCCGATATTTGGATCGGCGCCTCGGCCATCGCGACGCCCGAACTCGCGGCGATGCCGCGTGGCGAGTACAGATTCGTCGTGATCGACGCGGCGGGGCAGCGAGCGGAAAAAGAGTTCGAATTTCCGGAAGCTTCCCGGAAAAGCCGGCTCCCCGTGCCTCCTATACCGGCTCTAAGCTGACGATATCCTCGTCCTGGCCCGAGACGCTCGCCCTCGTCTTCGACGGAACGGGGGCGCTGATCGCGTCCCCTCGCGCCCCGGCGCAGCCTATGCCCCTACCCGAGGCCCTTGGCACCGAAATAGCCGGCAGGACGGCCCAAGTCGCGGCCTATGGGTATGACCCGAGCCTCAAGATGGGCGCTTTTTCGGAGAGGATCAAGACGCGATGAGCGACGGCCCAGACCGAGGGATTCGAAGCTACGTGCTCCGGGCAGGCAGGATGACCGACTCGCAGAAACGGGCGCTAGAATCGCATTGGGAACACTACGGCCTGGCGTTCGATCCCTCGTTGAAGCTGGACCTCTCGTCCGCCTTCGGCAACTCGAATCCGGTCGTGGCCGAGATCGGCTTCGGGATGGGGCAAGCAACGTGGCGGATAGCCGCCGAGCGCCCCGACCTCAATTATCTCGGGCTCGAAGTCCATACGCCGGGAGTAGGAAGGCTCATCTACGATCTCGACAAGCGCGGGATCGACAATGTCCGGATATTCCGCCATGACGCTGTAGAAGTATTCGAGCGCATGATCGCCCCCGCATCGTTCGCCGGTTTGCATATCTTCTATCCCGATCCCTGGCCCAAAAAGCGCCACCACAAGCGCCGCCTCATCCGCGATGGCCTGGTCGAGCTCCTCGCCTCGCGCCTCGCGCCGGGGGGCTATCTGTATTTCGTCACGGATATCGAGGATTACGCGACCTGGGCGCTCGAGGTCCTCTCGCGAAGCGAAGGCTTGCGTAACCGGTTCGAGGCGTTCGCGCCGCGGCAGGAGTGGCGGCCCGTGACGAAATTCGAGTCTCACGCCTCGCGCGACGGCCGCGGAGCCTGGGAGCTCGTCTTCGAACGCCGCGGATAACTCCTTTGCGGCGTCGAGCGAGGCGCCATCACTCGAAGAATGAAGACAATTTGCGGTAGGGGATCCGACTTTCTCCCGATCCGCGTCGCTGGTTGCTTCGCCGAGCTCGTCGACCAGGCACTCGAGGCTCGCGATGCTCTCGTTGAGGGCCGTATGGAAGCCTCGCGAGCAACGGAACCAGTACGTTCCCTCGGAATCGGTGAACAGCGCCACGAACCCGAGCTCGCCCGTCCTGTCTCGCGCACGCGAGACCTGCATGACATGCGTAAGGGCCGAGACGAGGGCCGGGAGCTCCTCGCGAGCGTCGAAGTTTCGCTTCCGCGGCCACTCGCGGGCCAGGTCCGCCTCCAAATCTAGCCAGGGCGCGATCTTGAGTATGAGGTCGAGCTTTTCACCATCGAGGAGCCTCTGGCGGCCGATCACCACGACGCCCTTCAGGGCCGAATACAAAGAGAGGGAGTCGCGATCCAATTCCTCGCGGACTTTGCGCAGCCTGGGCCAATCCAACTCGACGAGCTTCTTTTTCTTCTTGTCCGAGCCGATATCGAATACCTCGGAGGCGATCTTGATCTTGTTCGTGAAGTCACGCTCGCGGCGACGGCCGCCGCGCGATGCCTCGGCGACCTCCTCGGGGGTCGGGGCAGCCCTGCGGGCTGGGCGATCGCGGTCGGGGGCGCCCGCGCCGAAGGCGCCGCGCGCGGTTGAGCCTGCCCGCTCCGCCCCGCGGGATACCCGCGCGACGCCTTTGCCGACGAGACTCTCGAGGCGCGGCGAGATTCGCGCGAGCATTTCCCTGCGAAGGGGAGAGACGGACATCGCGTACATCCGTGTCGTTCGCACGATCTCCCCCGCGACGATGTAGGGAGGGTTCTCCCGATACATCACGGAACCGGGATGTATCTGAACTTTTCGGCGGTGAGGGAGCGAAAAAGCCCCCGGTCCTGCCGAACGCATACGAACTGGATAAGCCCTCGAGCCACGCAGCATAGATAATCGTCGACGCTGCCGCCGCCCGAGATGGGCATTCCGAGATCCGGACACGATCAGCTCGAGCTGCTCCTTGATCCGCACTATCTCGAGCAGCGTGCGCTCGTCGAGGTAGTTGCGCTCGCACCACCTGCCCGAGTCTCCAGCGGCCTTGAAGGCAGCGAACATCTTGAGGTATGAGATGAAGTCGCCCGAGCTGTCGCGGAAGGCGTGATGGGCCCTCCTCGCCTCCATCTCCTCTCCAGGAGGAAGGATATAGGGGCTCATGGTCGACAGGAAGCTCGCGGCGACGAGGACTTCGTCGATCACGTCGGGATAGGAGAGAATGGCCTCGACGATGATGCGGGAATGGCGCGGTAGAAGGGGGAAGGCGCACATCATCTCGCCGACCCTGGTGAGGCTCCTGTCGGGGTTGAGCGCGTCGAGGAGGCTGAGCGCGTCGATGGCTCCGGCAATTCCCGATTTGGAGGGAGAGGATATGAACTCGAAACGCTCGAACTCCGCGATCCCCAGCTCGGCCATCCTGAGCACGACTTCGGTGAGATCGGTGCGGTAGATCTCCTCCGTCGTGAACAGAGGCCGGTTCTCGAAATCCGCCCTCGAGTAGAGCCGATAACAGTTCCCGGGCCTCGTGCGCCCCGCCCTCCCCTTCCGCTGGTTGGACGAGGCCTTGGAGGTCGGCGTTTCGATGAGGCTCGAGGTGAACGTCTTGGGGTTATAGTAATTGAGCTTGGCAAGCCCCGAGTCTATGACGCTCGTGATGCCGTCGATAGTGACGCTCGTCTCGGCGATATTGGTCGAGATCACCACTTTGGTCTTGAAGAGCGGGGGCCTCTCGAAGACCCTTTCCTGCTCGTCCTTGCCCAAGCGGGAGTACAACGGGATGATGTGGAGCTTGCCACCGACCGGGCCGAAGGCGAGGCGCTTCATGCATTCCTTGATGGCCTTCTCTCCCGGGAGAAAGATCAGGATATCTCCATCCCTCTTTTCCGAGACAATGCGCGAGACTGTCTGCTCGATCTTGGCCTGCATCGCCTCGTCCGCCGCCCGGAAGTCGGGCTGCTCTCCGTCCGCAGCAGGCGGATCGTAGACGAGGGTGACGGGGTACATCGACGTCTCGATCTTGACGATGGGGCATTCGCCGAAATATTCGGAGAAGACCTCGGCGTTGATCGTCGCCGAAGATACGATGACCTTGAAATCGGGCCTCGACTCGAGTACGCGCTTGAGCAGTCCAAGGATGAAGTCGATATTGAGGCTTCGCTCATGGGCCTCGTCCACCATGATGACCCCGTATCTCGACAGCGCCTGGGTCGAGCTTCATCTCCTGGAGGAGGATACCGTCGGTCATGATCTTGATCGTCGTCTCGTCGCTGGTCTTGTCCTCGAATCGCATCTTGTAGCCGACCAAGCCTGAAACCTTAACGCCGAGCTGCCTCGCGATGAAGTCCGAGACCGAGAGCGTCGCTATACGGCGCGGTTGAGTCACACCGATGAGGCCGTATTTGGAATAGCCCGCCTCGTGGAGGATGACCGGCAGCTGCGTAGTCTTGCCCGAGCCGGTGGGGCTCTCGACGACGATGACCTGGTGGTCGCTGAGTGCTTGGAGGATGCGCTCCTTTTGCTGATAGACGGGGAGCTCTCGTGGATCCATGTCGGTATATTATCCTCAAATCGCATAGTAACGCAAATCCGCGCAATACTATACTCTGTCAACCGTGATGAACGAACCGGAAAGGCCGTTGAGCGTCTCGGCGCTCACCGCTCTCGTAAAAGAGCTTCTCGAGGAGTCGCTGCCATCGGTGCTCGTCGAAGGCGAGATCAGCAACTGCCGACCCGCGAGCTCTGGCCATCTTTATTTCACCTTGAAAGACAAGGGCGCCATGCTTCAGGCGGTGATGTTCCGCTATCGCTCAAAAGTCACGGGGTTCGAGCCCGTCGACGGCGCCCTCGCGCGCGCCCGCGGCAATATCACCGTCTACGCTGCCCGCGGCCAGTATCAGATGATCGTCGAGAGGCTCGAGCGCGCAGGCGAGGGGGACATCCTCGCAATGCTCGAGGACCGCAAGCGGGCGCTGGCCGCGGAAGGGCTCTTCGACGAGTCTCGTAAGCGGGCGCTGCCGCGCTTCCCTTCCCGTGTGGCCATTGTCACCTCGCCGACCGGCGCCGCGATACGAGACATACTCAATGTCCTCAAGCGGCGCAATGCCGGGATGGACCTCGTCGTCCTGCCGACTGCGGTCCAAGGCGAAGCCGCTGCCGCTCAGATCGCCAGCCAGATCGCGGCCGCCAATCGCCTGTCGCTGGGTGACGTGCTCATCGTCGGAAGGGGCGGAGGCTCGATCGAGGACCTCCTGCCCTTTTCCGACGAGCTGGTAGTCCGGGCCATCGCCGCCTCGCGCATACCGGTGATCAGCGCGGTCGGCCACGAGATCGACTGGGCGCTCTCCGACTTCGCCGCCGACCTTCGCGCGCCGACGCCGAGCGCCGCGGCCGAGCTCGTATCGGAGAGTCGCATCGCCCTTAGCGCGCGAGGTCGGCCAGTTCGCGATGGAGCTCGAGACGGCGATCCGCTCGCGGATCGACAGGGCGCGCCTCCTCGTGGGCCGCTTCGAGCCCTCCGCGGTCGAGGCAAGACTGATGCGAGTCTTCATGCCTGCGGCGCGACGGCTGGACGATGCGAAGGACGAGCTAGGACGCGGAATGTCGGCGGCGATCGATCTTAGAGCGAGGCGCCTCGAGCTGGCCTCGCGAGAGCTCGCGGCGACCAGCCCACAGGCGGTCCTCGCCCGCGGCTTCGCCGTGGTTACGCTCGCCGGAGATCCGGGAGGGGCGAGGATGGCGATCCGGGACGCCTCGACGATCGCGATGGGCGAGGAATTGGAGATACGCTTTGCCAAGGGCGAGGCCATCGCGGAGACGCTGGAGGTTCGCAAATGAAAAAATTCGAAGAGAGACTCGAGCGACTCGAGGAGCTGGCCGAGCGGATAAAGGAGCCCGATCTCCCTCTCGAGGAGGCGGTTGCAGTCTTCGAAGAGGGCGTCAAGCTGTCCAAGGGTCTCGAGCGCGACCTCAACAAGATCCAGGGCAAAGTCGAAATGCTCCTTGGGACCAGCGTCGGGGAAGATGGCGAGGAAAAGCCCGAGCTCGATCTATTTGACGAGGAAGAGGATTGAACCGCACTGGGGTCCAGACCTCTCGGCCGCTTCCTAGCCGCGCATAAGCGGCAGTATGAACGGGAGGAGCTTGCGATCGGAATCGACGAGCTGCAGGGACTCGAGCTCGGCCGGGCCGGCCCAAGCCAGTTCCTCGTGTTCGATCAGTTTCGGCCTATGAAAAGGATCCAGTTCGATGAGCCAGGCCGCGAGAATTCGGTCGCTGCCGCGATGGGGGAATACCGCCTCGCCCAGCATCAGCTTGGCGCGGACAGTCACGCCGAATTCTTCTTCGAACTCGCGGAGGAGCGCCTGCTCGTCGCTTTCGCCGGGCTCGACCTTGCCGCCGGGAAATTCCCAACATCCGTGAAAAGTGCCAGCAGGGCCCCTTTTCGCGACAAAGGCTTTCCCTCCGTGGATCAATATCCCTGCCACTGAACGTTCCATCGTGCTCGGGCCACTTTAGATGATGACAGTGAGACGGTCAAGGTGAACCTTGCGGGCCGTTACCATGGCGCGGCGCGCGTCGTCCTAGAATTTTCGCGGACTCCTCGACGAGAGCTCCGGACTCGAACCATCCGCGCGCCTCGCGAGCAGCCCTGCCCGCGAGACCGTGGGTTACGACGGCCGCGCAGGCTGCCGGGAACGCAGCCTCGGATGGCTCGGTGGATTTTGCCGCGATCCCGCGGGCGAGGAGGCCGGCGGCCAGCCCGGCGAGGACGTCTCCCGAGCCAGCCGTGCCGAGGCCGCTCTCCATACCGTCCCAAACCGCCAGCTTTCCGCTCGGTGAAGCGATCCAAGTCACATGGGATTTAAGAACGATCACCGCTTTTAGCGATTTGGCGACGGCTGGAAGGATCATCATCGGGTTTGAGAGGGCGCGTTCCGCTCCGATACCGGTGAGCAAGGCGAATTCGCCGGGATGCGGCGTCAGGATGACCGGCGCTCGGGCCGAGAACCCCCCATCCGTTAGCTCGCGGTAGAGGCCGATAGCGTCCGCGTCGAGGACCGCAGGCAAGCCGAAGCCTAGCAAGGAGGCGAGATATTTCAGGCGCGCGGGACCCTTCCCCCAACCCGGTCCGACGAGGAGAGCGTCCCATCGACCTGAATCGAAGGCGTCAACATCGGGTTCGGGCTTTACCATCACGGCCTCGAGCATCGCGGCGGCGCTTGGGTAGAGGTCGCGTGAGGCGAAGAGGGCGACCAAGCCGGCGCCTGCAGCGAGGCATGATCTGGAGGCGAGAACGGCCGCTCCGCTCGCCCCCACCGAGCCCGCGAAAACTGCCACACGACCACGCTCGCCCTTGTAGGCGGCTTCGGGCGGCATCGAAGCGAGCGAGTCAAGGTCGCCGGCTTCGAGGAGCCCGGCGCTTTCGGCAACCGGCTCGTCTACGGGAAACACGCCATCGATGGGGATAATCTCCCCGCTCGAGGCGCGGGCCCCAGGATAATACAAGCATGCCTTGCGTGGCTCGATCGACAACGTCCAGGTCGCCGCGACGACCGGGAATCCCTCCTCGAAGGAATCCGATAGGCCTGATGGCAGGTCGATCGAAGCTATTGGCACACCGGACCGCAGCACATCGAGCAGCGGCTCGAGCTCTTCGCGCAAGCGTCCCGAAAAGCCGGTTCCGGAGAGACCGTCGATGACGAGTGACGCCTCAGCCAGAAGCCGCTCGCAGGACTGGCGATCGGCTCCCCACTCCAGCACCGGCGCTCCGAGGGTCCTGAGGGTACTCGCATGGATGGCAGCCGGTGTGCCTGTGGCTGGCTTGCCGGCGAGGATTGCGGAGACCTTGAGGGCTCCGGAAAAGCGGGCGTGGCGCAGCATGGCCAGTGCGTCGCCTGCGTTGTTGCCCGAGCCGCAGACGGCGACGAGGCCGCCCGAAAAACCGGCACCGAGGTCCCGTGCCAGGGGCGAGAGCTTGTCCCATAACCTCACCGATGCGTCTTCCATGAGCAAAAGAGGTTGAAGCGCCGCCCTCGCGCTAGTACTAGAGTCGAGGCGGGCAGCCTCGGAACAGGCGACGAGCTTGATCATTTTACGAGCCCCCCGCCGTTTCCGATGAGCTTGTCGAAGCGCCACCAGACGATTCTCGCCTCATACTTGGTTCCGAGGATGGCGCAGAGCACTCCTTCGCGCGACAGGAAATATGAGTTGTAATAAAGTTCGTCCGGCGCGATGTCTAACCCGTATTTGATCATTCCGCGGGTGATCCTGTCATAAGTGGATATGTATGTCTTGCCGTCGTCGTCGGCATAAATGAAAAAGAAGACCCTCCCGGCAGCTCCCAAAAGCTCTGGAACGCGCGAGTACTTGATGCTCTGTCCGTCCGCGCCCTTGGCCGTCTTCTCAATCGCGGGTATCTGCCAGCGCTCGACGTACTTGCCGTCGCCCAGGTCCATGCGGAATATCCATGAGCTCGAGAATTCGACGCCGGCAGAGGCTTTTGTTGCGGGATCGGTGGCTTCTTTGTAATAGTCTACTTTTATCAGCAGGTCTGGTCCGCTCAAGTCCGGAATGATTTTATCGAGGGATGCCTCGATAGTTTGCGACTTGTCGGGAGTCGGCAAATCGTCCCGCTTGAGCTTGAGTGAGCTCTGGAGGACGCCGCTTTTGTCGAACCAGTGGACGAGCCAGTCCGACTGAGTCATCGAAACGACGACGACGTCGTCCGACGGCATGGAATAGAGTCCGAGTATGTAGGGGAAAGGAGTGCCTCCGATTCCCTCTTGCCCGAGGTAGTCGACGAACTGCCCGTTCCTGTCGAAGCGCAGCACGACATGATCGAGCATCGCCGAAGAGTCCTTGTCCTGGACGCGGCGCTCTGAAGGTAGGCGGTCTTCCACATACATCGTTTGATTCGGACCCACCGCTATCTCGCCGACAGACCTGAACGGATAGGGTATGGCCTTTCGCCCGAGTCCGCCCGACTCTGCGCCCGTGGCCGAACCGCCCGCTTCGTTCTTCGCGGGTGCCTGCTCGAGGACGACCGGCGCGGAATCCCTGTCGGGATTGTAAATCATCGAAAGAGGGTCGCCGAAGGACGAGTATCTGACCACTTTGGAACCGGCGCCGTTGGCTATATAGAAAATGCCCTCGTTCATGGTTATGCATGTCTTTAGGGAGGCTTTGCTGCCGTCGAGCTGAAAAAGGTCGAGCTGATCCTCGGCAGGCCCGTATCCGAGGGAGAAAAGCCGTTCCCGCTTTACGGCGACGCTAGGACCCTCACTCGGCGCGCAGGAGTTGTAAAAGATAGGCGCTACGACGCACAAGGCGAACATGAGCGCGCCGACGATGCGACGAGCGAACTGGGCCATAGATAGGTTTTAACGTCCTGCTGTGAGGCATGTCAACGCCGCCATCTTTACTTTGATGGAGCAAAACCATTAGAGTAAAGGAATGCAGTCCTTGCTTCGACGATATAAAACCGCCGAACGAGACGTCTTTAAAATAGTCTCGGCGACGGTGCTTCGCTGGGCCCGCCGGTCCTTCTCGGGTTGGAAGGATTTCATCCGCGCCGGGAGTCAAAGCATCTCTATACTGGTCGTCGCCCATGGAGAGGAGCCTCCGCGGGGCATTCGCGTTTCGATTTTCGGCTTTGCCGGCATTGGCATGCTCGCTGCGGCAATCGTCATCATGGCCTTTGCCTTCACCACCGGCCTGGGAGGCGCAAGGGCCAAGGCAACTGCTTCCGATACGCAGCTCAGCCAGGCTCAAGACGAACTCGCGGCCTTGAGGGCCCAAACGAGTCGACTCTCCGATGCCTATCAGGATTTCCAATCTGCACTAGACCCCATCTTGGAAAAAGATGCCTCTCTGGTCGGCGCTGCGGCCGCCCTGCCCAAGACCGGCGTTCCAGTCCTCTTCTCGAAGCGCCAGACCGAGGCTCAATCCCTAGCCGAGATAAAAGATCGTCTCGATCGATCGGCTCCGGTTATAGCCGAGTATGGCTCGATGCTCGGCCAATTGGATTCGATCAAGGAGACAGTCCCGGCGATATGGCCGATCTCAGGCAACATTGGTCATATTTCGACAACCTTCGGCATTAATCCCAATCCGTTCACCGGGCAAAGCTATTTCCACACCGGCATCGACTGCTCGACCTATCGGGCAGGGGATCTCTTGGTGGCCACCGCCGATGGCAAGGTGATCTTCGCCGGAGTGGAAGGCGGCTATGGCCGCTGCGTCGTCATCGCCCACGCGTATGGATACATGACCCGCTACGGCCACATGGACCGGATCATCGTTTATAGCGGGGAGACGGTGAAGCAGGGGCAAGGGATAGGCATACTCGGCAACTCGGGAGTCTCGACGGCCCCGCATACTCACTACGAGGTAATCATGGGCCGGCGATACTTGGACCCGACGGATTTTCTCTGGTCGGGCGCGAACTCATTCCCCATCATCACGGGAGGCGGTTTCGGGGATTAGCTGGGCTGATGACTAACTCGATGCTTGTCATCAGCCCGACGATCTAGGTATTGTAATCGTCATGAGTTTTAACATTCTAGCCTTGCTTTTCGGGACCAAGAAGGAACGCGACGTAAAGGCCCTTCTGCCCATTCTCCACCAAGTCAACGCGAAGGAATCGTGGGCGATGGCGCTGCAACCCGAGCAATTCCCCGACGAGACCGAGAAGCTCAAGGCGCGGTACAAGGCGGGCGAGTCTCTCGACCAGCTGCTGCCCGAGGCTTTCGCCCTAGTGCGCGAGGCGGCGAGGCGAATGCTGGGTGAACGCCCATTCGACGTACAAATCCTCGGCGGAATCGTGCTGCATGGCGGCCGGATAGTGGAGATGAAGACCGGCGAGGGCAAGACCCTGTCTTCGGTCGGCGCCGCCTACCTCAACGCGCTCTCCGGCGACGGCGTGCATATCGTGACGGTCAACGACTACCTCGCCGAGCGCGACTCCCAATGGATGGGGCGCGTGCACAAGTTTCTCGGTCTCACGGTCGGAGTCATCCTATCGAACATGGACAACGAGCTCCGGCGCAAGGAATACGCCTGCGACATAACCTACGGCACCAACAACGAGTTCGGCTTCGACTATCTCCGCGACAACATGACGTGGAGCCCCGAAGGTAAAGTGCAGCGCGGGCACAACTACTGCATCGTAGACGAGATCGACTCCATTCTCATCGACGAAGCGAGGACCCCGCTCATCATCTCAGGCCCCGCCGAGGACGACACATTCAAGGTCAACGAAGTCAACCGCCTCGTTCCCCAGCTCGAGGAAGTGAAGAAGGATCCGACCACTGGCGAGTACCCGAAGGAAGACGAGGGCGAGCTCCTCGAAGGGGATTACAAAATCGACGAGAAGGGCAAACGCATCTCGTTCACTTCCGAGGGCATGGCCAGGATCGAGGAGCTCCTCCTAAAGCGCGGCCTCATCAAGGGCTCGATCTTCGACGAAGGCAACTTCGAGTTCGTCCATTACTTCACCCAGGCGGCCAAGGCCCATATCCTCTTCGAGAAGGACGTGGACTACGTTGTCCAGGAAGGGCTGGTCCAGATCGTCGACGAGTTCACCGGGCGCATCCTCCACGGCAGGCGCTATTCAGATGGTCTGCACGAGGCCATCGAGGCCAAGGAGCGTATCAAGATCGCGAGGCGCAATCGGACCCTCGCCACCATTACGTTCCAGAACTTCTTCCGCCTGTATAAAAAAATATCCGGCATGACCGGCACGGCCGATACCGAAGCTCCGGAGTTCATGAAGATCTACAATCTCGACGTAGCGGTCATTCCGACCAACCGCACGGTAGTCCGGGGCGACGAGAACGATTTAGTCTTCATGGACGAGGCTGAGAAATTCGAGGCGATCTGCGATGAAATCGCCGAGGTCCACAAGAAGGGCCAGCCTATGCTCGTCGGCACCGTATCCATCGAGAAATCCGAGAGGCTCTCGACCCAGCTGACCCGCAGAGGCATCAGGCACGAGGTCCTCAACGCAAAAAACCACGCGCGTGAGGCCCTCATTATCGCCGAGGCTGGCGCCAAGGGCTCGATCACTATCGCCACGAACATGGCGGGCCGCGGCACCGACATCAAGCTCGGCGGCAATCCCGAGTTCAGGGCGCGGAAGCGGGCGGGCTCGCAGGCGACAGACGAGGAATACGACAAGGCGTTGGCCCTCGAATACGAGGGCTGGCGCAAGGATTACGAAGAGGTGAAGAGCCTGGGCGGGCTCTATGTGCTCGGTACCGAGCGCCATGAATCAAGGCGAATCGACAACCAATTGCGCGGCCGCTCGGGGCGGCAAGGCGATCCGGGGCAGTCGCAGTTTTTCCTTTCGCTCGACGACGACCTCATGCGGCTCTTCGGCGGCGAGAACCTCAAGGGCCTCATGAGCCGCGTCGGCATGAAGAAGGGCGAGCCCATCTACCATCCCTTGCTCAACCGGACGATCGAAAACGCGCAAAAGAAGGTCGAGGAGCGCAACTTCGAGATACGCAAGCACCTTCTCGAGTACGATGACGTCCTCAACGAGCAGAGGAAGTTCATCTACGACCAGCGCAACGCCATCCTCACCGACGCCGACTTGAGCGATCGCGTCAAGGGCGCCGCCGAGGAGATGACCGACGAGCTCATCGCTGCGTTCGAGGACACGCAGAAGCAGGACGGCGCCCGCGCCTTCTCGGATCTCCAGTCGGGGCTCAAGGAAGCCTTCAATATTCAGCTGCCCTTCCGCCACGACTCTCCGGAGACGAAAAGCGTCGAGACGATACGAGCGACGGCCATCGACCTCCTCGAGAAGGACCTCGGCCAGAAGCTCGCTTTCGCGGGCGAACACAATCTCAACCACTTCATCCGCTTCCAGTACCTCCAGGCCATCGACAACAAGTGGCTGGACCACCTCGAGGGCATGGAAGCTCTTCGCGAGGCTGTCTACCTGCGTTCGTACGCCCAGAAAAATCCCCTGGTCGAGTACAAGCTCGAGGGCTTCGACATCTTCGAACGAATGATCGAAGATATTCGCCGTATGATAGCGACCCGGCTCTTCCTGGTGCGTATTCAAACTCCGGAGGAGAGGCAGGCCAGGCCAACGACCCAGGTTTCAGTGGCCACTTCTCACGATCAGGTCGGGCAGTTCGGGGGCGCCGCCGGAGGGGGGACGGGGACCGGCAGCTCGGGCGGGACATCGGCAGTCGCCGAGGCTTCGCGTCCCGAAGGGGCTACGGTCGTGCGTACAGGGGCCAAAGTCGGGCGCAATGACCCCTGCCCGTGCGGTTCGGGCAAGAAATACAAGCACTGCCATGGCAGGTAATGTCCCTTAACTGGAAAGAGATCGACCTGATCCTTTCCGAGCTCGATCTCGTCGGGGCCAAGATCGAACGAGTTATCCAACCAACCTACGACTCGCTGTCTCTTGGTCTATACAAGGCAGGAGCCGCGATCGAACTCTTCATCTCGATCGCCCAGGGCGCATGCCGGATTCATAGCCTCTCGTCGCCTCCGCCAAAACCCGATAGGCCCCTGCGCTTTATGGAATGTCTCCGTTCCCGGGTGAGAGGCGGACGAATACAGTCCATCGCGCAGCTGGGCGACGAGCGCGTCGTCAAAATCGTGCTGTCCGTTCCGAGGTCCGAAGAAGGCGGCGGTGGGATAGCCGAGAACTTCGCCTACCGGAGGTTCATCCTTTACGCCCGGCTCTGGAGCGGCGCCGGCAATATCGTGCTCGTCGATGGCGAAGGCACCGTCGTCGACGCGCTGGCCCGCAGGCCGAAGAGGGGCGAGGTGTCGGGCGAAAACTGCACCATCGAGCAGGACCTGCAAGCGTCTATTGGCGATGGCAAGGCGAAAGTTGCCGGCGCGAGGAATTTCGAGGTCCGTGAGCTAACGGGACAGGGCAGTTTCAATGAAAGGATCGAAGCTTTTTATTCGCAGCGAGGGGGCTCCCTGTCCCGCGAGAAGCTCATCGAGTCCGCGCGGGAGCGTTTCGGCAAGAAGATGCGATCGCTCGAGGCGCGCATTGCCGAGCTTTCCAGCCTCGCTGCAGAATTCCGGGACCATGAGCGGCTCCGCGAGCTCGGAGATATCCTGATGGCCAACCAGGGACTCGCCCCTGAGGGGAAATTCCTGGAATGCGAAGATTTTTACCTTGGCGGCATGGTTCATATTCCTGTGGACCCGCGGCTCTCGATCGTCGAGAACGCGCGAGGGCTTTACGAGCGCCACCGGAAAGCGAAATCGGGGCTGGAGGGAGTCGAGGCCGAGATCCGCGCCACCCGGTCCGCGCTTCGCCAGCTCGCCGACGAGCTGGCCGGCATCGAGCTTGAAGAGCAGCCGCTCCTGATCGCGCGCGCCTTGGCCAAAGCCGGAACGTCGCGGCCGGAATCGGGAGGAAGTGCCCAAAAGCGCCAGTACCCCGGATTATCCTTGCAAGTATCGGGCTGGCTCATTCTGATAGGGCGCAGCGCGAAGGAGAACGACGAGCTCCTGAGAAGGCATGTTCGCGGGTCCGACCTCTGGATGCATGCCAGAGACTGGCCTGGCTCATACGTGTTCATCAAGGGACGCAAGGATAAAAGCGTGCCGCTCGAGGTGCTCTTGGACGCAGGCATGTTGGCCATCTATTACTCGAAGGGCAGGTCTGACGGCGGCGGGAATCTTTACTACACGTTCGCTAAATACCTGCGGCGAACGAAGGACGGGCCGAAAGGGCTCGTCCTCCCGACCCATGAAAAAAACCTCGCTGTTGCCATTTCCGAGACGAGGATACGCGAACTCCGCGCCCTGATAGGCGAGGCCGAGACCGATTAGCGAGGCACCGGCGGCTTGGGGTGGGCGATCCTCACCCGCTTGGCTCTCACGGCAATGCCGCTTTCGGTGCGCTCGACGATCGCCGAGCCACCAGGGGGCAGCACGCCCCCAAGTATCAAGGCGGAGAGTTTGTCCTCGACCTCCGATTGGATTACCCTTCGCATCGGGCGCGCCCCATATGCAGGATCATAACCCTTCTCGGCCAAATATGCCTTGGCGGATTCCCTCACGTCGAGGGCGATGCCCTGCTCGCCGAGGCGCCGAGAGAGTTCGGCAATAAGCAGTTCGAGCACTTGGCGCGCCTCGCTTTTGTCCAAGGGCTTGAAGACGACGATATCGTCGACTCGATTGACGAACTCGGGATTGAATCGGCGCTTCAGCTCCGCCAAGGCGGAGCCCTTGATCTCCGAGTAGGAAAGGAGCCGGTCTTCGGGCCTGAAGCCGAGGCCTTTTGAGGAGATTTCCCTCGCGCCCGCATTGCTCGTCATGATGATGACGCAGGTTCGGAACGAGACGACGTGACCCAGGTTGTCGCGGAGCTCGCCCTCCTCGAGAAGCTGGAGGAGCAGGTTGAAGACTTCGGGGTGGGCTTTCTCGATCTCGTCGAACAGCACGACGCTGTAGGGATGCCGCCTGACTCGCTCGGTGAGCATGCCGCCTTCGTCGTAGCCGACGTAGCCGGGGGGCGAGCCGACGAGCCTCGAGGCGTTATGCCTCTCCATGAAGTCGGACATGTCGATGCGCAAGAGCGCTTCTTCCGTTCCGAAAAGGTACTCGGCGAGACTCTTCGCGACGAGCGTCTTGCCCACGCCGGTGGGTCCGAGGAAGATGAAGGAGCCCATGGGCCTTCGTCCATCCGAGACTCCCGATCGCGATCGGCGTATGGCCGAGGCTATCGCGCCGATGGCCTCATCCTGCCCGATGACGCGCTTGTGCAGCTCCAACTCGAGGTGGAGCAGCCGCTCGGTATCGCCCTCGGCGAGCCGGGAAAGCGGTATGCCTGTCGCCTCGGAAAGGACCGCGCGAACTTCCTCCTCGGTCACGCTCGCGCGCTCGTCGCGGCTCGATTCTTCCCACTCGAGCTTGAGCGCCTCGAGCCGGGCCTTCAGCTTGCGGACGCGGTCCCGAACCTCGGCAGCGCGCTCATAGTTCTGCGTGGACACGAGCGCGAGTTTGTCTTCGGTCAGCCGCCGGATCTCCGCCTCGACCTCGGCGAGCTCGGGCGGCTTGATTGGGCCTCCGACCTTCTTCAGGGCCCCAGCCTCGTCTAGCAGGTCTATGGCCTTGTCCGGCAGGAAGCGATCGGCCACGTAGCGGCGGGCAAGCTCGACAGAAGCTTCGACGGCTCGCCTCGTATAGATGACCCCGTGGAACTCCTCGTACCTCGCCTTGACGCCCTCGAGGATCTCGATCGAATCGATCGCGCCCGGCTCCTCGATGAGGACAGATTGAAACCGCCTCTCGAGGGCCGCATCCTTCTCGAAGCGCTTGCGGTACTCGTCGAGTGTCGTCGCCCCTATGCATTGTATCTCCCCGCGTGAAAGGGCGGGCTTGAGCATATTGGAAGCGTCGATGGTGCCCTCGGCGCTGCCGGCGCCGACTACGGTATGTATCTCGTCGATGAAGAGGATTATCCCTCCGGAGAGGGCAATCTCTTTCATGATGCGCTTGAGCCTCTCCTCGAACTCGCCTCGGTATTTGGTGCCGGCGACGACTGCCGCGAGGTCGAGCGCAAGTATGCGCTTGCGCGAGAGCGCGTCCGGCGAATCCCCGCGGGCAATGCGCTGGGCCAAAGCCTCGACGATGGCCGTCTTGCCGACGCCCGGCTCTCCGACGAGCACCGGGTTGTTCTTGGTTCTCCTGGAGAGGATGCGAATGACGCGCCCGATCTCACGCGCACGGCCCACCACGGGATCGAGCTTGCCCTCGCGGGCCATCGCGGTGAGGTCGCGGGCGAACTCGTCGAGCAGGGGTGTTCGTCCCCCTCCTGCGGCTTTGCCCTCGCCCCTACCCTCCGGGCGTCCCTCCGAACGCTGGGATGATCGCTCCTTGCGCTCTTCGGCCTGCGGTTCGCGCAGAAGGCGGACTGCGGCTCGGAGCTGCTCGTAGTAGACGCCGATGCGCGCGAGATGGGCCTCGAGGGTCGAGCCCTGCTCGCGCGCGGCGGCGACGACGAAATGCTCGGTGCCGATATAGTCGGAGCCGGACATGTTGGCTTCTTCCGCGGCCCCTTCGAGCAGGGACCTCGAGCGTCGAGCTAAGGGCAGGTCGCCGATGATGACCCCCGAGCGGCGCTTGTCGATCGAGCGCTCGAGTTCGTCGTGCAGCTCGAGGGTGTCTATTTTGAGGCTCCTGAGGGCCTTGAAGCCGATGCCCTCCCCTTCGTCGATAATGGCGAGAAGGATGTGCTCCGGCAGCACTTGATCGGACCTGCTTCTCTTGGCTTCCTCTTGGGCGAGAACGGTCAGGACGCGCTGGGCGCGATGGGTCAGACCCTTGAACATCAGGCGCCCTCCTCAACTTTATATTCGGCGAGAGCGATCGCGTCCTTTACAAGCCGAGCCCTCCTCATATCGAGCGATGAGGT
>CAWHFT010000064.1:0-8979 GCA_963828175.1 uncultured Spirochaetota bacterium | reverse complement strand
GTTCTGTGCCTGCAGCACCTTTCAACATAGTATTGCTGCCGGGCGTAGCCCCAGCGTCGATCGCTGCCCAGGCAGCGCCGGTCATATCTCAGGCGCCTGCAGTGAACGCTCCCAAAGCAGGCACTGATCAAAGCTCAGCTACCTCACCGACGCCACCCTTCGTAACGACTTTGACCGCTAAACCGAAAGGCGATGCAATCGTCATAACATATAAGGCAACTCCAAAAGCCCGCCTCGTGTTGTACAGGGGCACGGCCCCAATCGCAGGCGCCGCAGACCTTTTGGACGCCACCTTGGTGGCCGCCTTCACTGACAAAGACGGAACTTTCGTGGACTACCCCATTCCGGGCGTCGATTATTTCTATGCGCTGCTCGGAGAGGAGGATCTCAAGGCTGGACGGATCAGCATAACCGCCGACGTCAATACCTTGACTTCACCGGTGCAGGTTCGCGCCGGGACTGTCTCCTCTGGATTAGCGGAGACTCCGCCCGCCTCCAGAACGCCTCCCCTCCCCTATTTCCTGTTCGAGGACGGGGCTTCCGGCGGAGCAATCATGAGCGAGCGTGAGGGGCCTTCTCCGGAGCAACCCATATCCCCCGAGACCGAGAAAGCGATCGCCTCGCTGTTGGCGAAGGCTCCTGAGAAAAAAACCACCATGCCGGCGACTCGTCTGCTTCCCGAGGAACTCTCCTCTCCTTCAGGCGGCGAAGACTACGCGTTATCTCTGATCGTTGCCGATAGGATAGCTGCCAAGGATTGGGCGGCGGCGGCGGATCAATTGCGGAAATACCTCTCCCTCAACCGAGGCCCGAAGGCTTCGGCACGCGCGCATTTCTACTTAGGCGAGTCCCTGGCTTCCTTAGGTTTGGACCGCGAAGCCTTCTTCGAGCTTCTTTCCGCCCGAGAATTATATCCCGTCGAGAGTACGCCTTGGATTGATTACGTCCTGTCCGCGCTACGAGACTCGTCTCAAGGATAAAAACGGAAGACCGTCTCGTGCGCCCAAACCTCTCCAGGCAGGAGACGGGAGGTGGGGTAGGATGGCTTGTTGGGCGAATCGGGAAAAAGCTGAGTTTCAAGGCAAAAGCCGCCATGTTTCTCGTACAATGACCCCCTCTTTCCCGGAACCGCTGAAAGGAAATTGCCGGTATAGAGCTGCACGCCCGGCAGTGTCGTTGCCGCGGTCATTCGCCTTCCTGTGCGTCTTTCTGTCACCTGCGCGAAATCGACGAGTCCAGGTGCCGCTCTATCTACGACGAAGCAGTGATCATAGCCGCCGGCCGCTTCGATATCCCTGCCGATGCGCTTAGCCGTCCTGAAATCGAAAGCCCCTCCTTCGACGGATACTGGGTCGCCCATAGGGATCAGACCGCCGTCGACTGGCAAATACGCAGAGCAGGCCAGCTTGAGCTCATGATCGAGGATCGGTCCGGAGCCTTCACCCATCAAATTGAAATAGGCGTGATTCGTCAGATTGACGACCGTCTCGGCGTTCGTCCTGGCCTCGTACGCGATCGCTAGGGCTCCGCCTGAAAGGGTGAAAGTGACACTGGTCTCCAACGTCCCCGGGTAGCCTTCTTCGCCGTCCGGACTCGTCCTGGAGAAGCGTACCGCAGGACCGGCTTTCTTTTTGGAGGCTTCGGCCTTCCATACGTAGGTGTTGAAGCCTTTGAGCCCGCCATGGAGATGGTTCGTCCCGTCATTGGCCGCGAGCACGTATGTTTTCCCACCCAGAGCAAATCGGCTTCCGCCAATGCGGTTCGCGAAGCGTCCGACGGTTACGCCGAAAAATGGATGCTTGACAGTGTAGCCGCTTAGAGTTGATGAGCCAAGGAGGATATCATCAGAGCCACCCCTTCCGTCGGGAAGGAATATCGAAATGAGCGTCGCGCCATAATCGGTTAGGGTCATGGTGATATCGTCGGATTTTAGGACGAATAAAGAGCAATCCTCGCCGCTCGCCAGCACTCCGAAGGGCCTTCGTTCGATAGACATTCGTGACTCTCCTTTGCTACTAATCGAGCCGGTAATACTTTCTCAAACCGTGCTCGAAAATTCCAATCGGTAGCAGCTTCCTGAAGATTGCGAAAATCCGCCTCTCGATCGTTCCTACGGTTTTTCGCGACGCGAGACGTCGCGATGTAAGGCTCGCGTATACTGCTCGCGCGGCCACGAGCGGCTCTGCGCCCCCGGCCTCGTCCCTCGAAAGCACGCCCGAAACCGACTCGAGCATGGTCTTATAGGGACTGGTCTCTGAATGACCTGCTGCGAGTTTGCGATTTGGGCCGAAAGCGGTCCTAAAGGAACCCAGCGCAATGAAGCCGACCCCGATCCCGAAGCCCGAAAGCTCGACTCGCAGTGCCTGGGCGAGCCCTGCGAGCGCAAATTCACTTGCGGAGTAGCATCCCTGGTACGGCGTCGCGACTATGCCTTCCAAACCACCGATTATTAGTATTCGGCCTTTGCCGGCTTCGCGCATCTTGGGTAAAAAGGCCTTGATCGTGCGTAGGGTCCCGAAATAATTGATGTCCATGACGGATTGAGCCTCATCGATACTCGATTCCTCGATGGACCCAAGCAGGCCGGAGCCCGCGCAGCAAATGAGTCCATCCACCCTTCCTTCCGCGGAAAAAATTTTTTCTGCGACTCTCGATACCGAAGCATTATCTCTAAGTTCCATCGGCAGGAGCTCGAAGAATTCATCAGCCTTCCTGGCATATGCGGCAGGATCGCGGCAAGTTCCGTAGACTTTATAGCCTTTTTTCGCGAGAAAGGTAGCGCAGGCATTTCCAATACCACTGGATGCGCCGGTCACCACAACGACGCTTGCACGATTCTCCATGGGCCTGGCTCCTTAGTCGGCAATCCTACAGTGATTGTATTTCCCGGGCAAGGGACCTTCGCTTGACAGAGTACCGAAAGGCAAGGTATAGGGGCGCATGAAACGTGGAAATGCTCGGATTTCGGTGAGTTTGGCGCTAGCATGCCTTTTTTCCGCCCTTTGTTGCGCAGGCGCTTATGTCTCGATCCCGATTCCTATAGGACCAGTTCCTTTGGCCTTAACGAATCTTTTCGCCGTTTTGGGTGGACTTCTGCTAGGCCCCCTTTTCGGAGCTATTTCGACGCTGGCGTATATTGCCGTTGGAGCGCTCGGTTTCCCCGTTTTTTCTGGCGGAAGTGGCGGAATCGCCCACCTCGTCGGACCGACGGGTGGTTACCTCGCAGGCTATATAGCGGCCTCTTTCCTTGCCGGCATCGTCGGTAGAAAGCGTAGTCTCGCCCGGTCATCGATTGGAGCAATCTTGGGCTTCGCCACGATCCTTGCCCTCGGCGCCGTCGGCCTCAAACTTCTGAATGCAATCACGTGGAACCGAGCCATAGCGTTCGGGGTCCTTCCATTCCTCATCGGAGACTCATTGAAAACCGTCCTTGCTGCATTTATCGCCTATCGCCTCGGCCCCTTCGTCGATTCCCTTACCGGAAGGGAACGTGCCCACGCTTAATTCCTCGGCCGAAGGCATCCCGCTGGCTGTAGAGGCTTCGGAGCTCGGCTACCGCTTCCCTGACGGGGTTTGGGCCTTCAGAGATATCGATTTCTCGCTTCCAGCCGGCGAAATCGCCTTGCTTGCCGGACGGAACGGGGCGGGCAAAACAATCCTTGCAAAGCATCTCGCCGGCTTGCTGAGTGCGACCGAAGGGAAAGTGCTCGTCTCCGGCATCGACATCCGCGCCATTGACGGTAGCATAGCAGAACACGTCGGATACGTTTTCCAGGATGCGCGATTGCAGGCCGTGGGCGAGACAGTATACGAAGACGCTCTCTTCGGCCCTACCAATCTCGGCCTGGATTTCTCCGAAGCGCGTTCGCGAGCCGAAGGCGCGCTTGCCTCATGCGGCCTGTCCGGGAAAAAGGATAGTTTCGTCCATACTTTATCCGGAGGCGAAATGCGGCGCCTTGCGATTGCCGGTGTCCTAGCGATGTCTCCCCATGCCGTAATTCTGGATGAGCCGTTCGTCAATCTCGATGTGGAAGGCGTCAGTTCTGTTTTGAAAATAGTTCGGGATATGGCCACTTCCGGCATTGCGGTGCTCATTGTTACTCATGAAATCGAAAAAGCTCTCGGCCTCGCCCGATCTTTTTCGATTATGGACTGCGGCAAGATTGCCGTGAAAGGTGAACCGTCCTCAATTATTGCGGCAGGTGTCGAGCGTTATGGACTTCGGGACCCCTTCCGCGCCTCTACTCGCATAGAAGAGCTTCAATGGCTCGATTAGGAACGGCTTCCAGTCTCGATCCCAGCGCAAGACTCGCCTGTCTCGCATTGATTTCATCGGCCTCGCTCCTCGCCACTGAGCGCTTCTCGGCCGCCGTCGCGTGCATAGCCTCCCTATTGTTATTGATTGAAGGACTCTCGGCGTTGACGATCCTTCGCGAGTCGGCCTTCGTCGCAGTGTTTGTGACCTTCACTGCGCTTATCCGCCTTCTGGGCGTTTCCAGCACGGGCACATCCTGGATTGCGGCGCTAATCAGCATAGGAGCCTATGGGATTCGGCTGTTGGCGGCGTTCCTCGTGTGCCGGCTCTTCTATGCCTCCACGCGCATTTCCGAGCTTCGGGACGCCGCGACCCGCATTACGCGGCGAATCCCTGTGCTTCGGCGATTCGACATAGGATTAATCCTGTCGATGGTTCTCGGTTTCATCCCGCAGATTTTCGACGAATGGTCCGCATCCCTCGAAGCAGTGCGCTCGAGGGGAATGCCGAGACATCCTGGCATCTCGAAACAAGCACTTTTCATCGGATCGTTTCTGCGGAGACTCATGCTGAGGGCCGCTACCACCCCCGAGGCGCTGAGTGCCCGGGGCTGGACACGCGACCGCGGAATCGCCCCACTCACGTGGAGATTTCGTGATAGCCTTTGTTTGTTTTTTAGTGCCTGCATCTTCGTTGCGGCGTCGCTTCGACTTGTGTGATTATTTAGACATACTCGATCGTAAGTTCTTCCCGTATAATGCTTTCGCTCGGAGCTTATTTCTTTAAGCTCAATGCTGATGAGATAATTTCTACGATGGATACAGGCATCCATTTTTCGGTATTTATCACCAAATCCGCAGGCGAGAGATCGTCATTATCGATTCCGTAAATCCGCAGATATCGCCGATGATCGCTTTCGTCCCGTTCTTTCGTAAACGCCAGTTTATCGGCGAGTTTTGCGCCTTCTCGCTCGTGTATCCGCCCGGCGCGAACTTCGAGGCTTCCCCCCAAAAACACCCGCAGATCCGCATCCGGTAGGAGCCACATCGCCAACCGTGATCCAATCACGCAGTCAGCCTCGCGAGCGAGTTCCACCTGTCGCGCGTCTAGCGCCCTGTCGTAGGAATAGTCTGGGTCCTCGTTCGCCAGGCGCAGCATATCTTCGAAGGAAATGCCCTTGTCCAGAGCCATTCTCCGGAACGTGTAGTTGATCAGCTGGACGCCCAAACGCTCCGCGAGGAGTCGGCTCACTGTCGAGTTGCCGCAGCCGCTCTTCCCCGAGATCGCTACGATGCGCGCAGCCATGTGCACTCCTTCATTCGATATTGCGGAGCTGTTCCCTGATATTCTCCAGGGCGTCTTTTAGCTCGACGACGGCCCGGCTAACTTCGAGCAGCATGCTCTTCGATCCGATAGTGTTGACCTCCCGGTTCATTTCCTGGCAGAGAAAATCCAGTTTCTTACCGGGAGAGGCTTCGGTATCCATTATAAGCGAGAACGACTCGATATGCGCCGAAAGCCGGGCCAGCTCTTCGTTAATCGTATATTTCATCAAGGCGGTAGCGATTTCGGCCAGCACCCTGCCTTCATCGATCGCATCTCCCATCACGTCCTTGAACTTCGCGTTGAGCTGCGCCCGGACCAGCTTGTCGATCTCGGGAACCTGCCCTCTCACGACGGCGACGGAGTCTGCGACTCGTCCGAGCTGCGCTTCCATATCGGCGCGAGTTGCAGCGCCTTCGCGCCGGCGGGATGCCTCGTATTCCCCGAAGCACGTTTCGAGGTTGGGCAACACCCTCGCCCAGAGCGCCTCGTCATCCACATCCCTTTCGAACGATACGACTCCTTCGAATCCTATGATCGAGTCGAGACTGACCGGGCTTTCGATTTCGCAAGCCTCGGCGATTTGGCGGAGGACCTGGGCGACGGCCTTGGCCGCCACGATGTCGGAGCTCGTCTCGACGGGCGCATCGAAATCGCGCACATGAAGGAAAACCTCGACCTTGCCGTGGACTATGCGTTGGGCGAGGAAGGCGCGGATCCGAGGCTCCAGGTTGGCCAGGTATGGCGGAAGAGAAACCGATATGTCGAGGTAGCGATTGTTGTAGGACTTTATCGCGAGGCTTCCGCGGAGCCCGGCCTTTGCGAAATCGAGATGCGCAAAGCCGGTCATGCTCTTAATCATCGCCGCTCTCCCTCCTTGTATCGTCGGAGAAGCGATTCGCCGAGCCTCCAATTATCGCCGGCGCCCATCGTAAGGAACAGGTCACCCGGCTTAAGGGCGGAGGCAACGTCCTCGATCCCATCGAGGACGCCTTCGAAATAGTACGCGGGCCGCGTGGGGAACCTCCGTTTCACTGCCTCGAAGAGCAAGCGGCCGTTCACGCTCGGATCGGGGCTTTCTCGGGCCGAGGCGTAAATGCCGTGCATGACGATCGCGTCGGCGCCGTCGAGGCTCGTCGCGAACTCTTCGAACAGGGCCTTGGTTCTCGAATAGGTGTGGGACATAAAATCGACGATGAGGCGCCTTTGGGGCCAGAATTCTTTGATGCCGCGAATAGTTTCGCGGACTGCCGTGGGATGATGGCCATAATCATCCATGAAAACTATACCCCCTGCCTCTCCTAGGATCTCGGAGCGTCGCTTGGAGCCTGTGAATCCACTCAAGGCCTCGCGGATGACGGGCAAAGCCTCGTCGCCCTCGCGCGCGGGACCCTGCCTTGCGCTTTGCAGGATGGACAGGGATAGCGCGATCGCCGCCGAAGCGTCGAGGGCGAGGTGCTTTCCGGGCACCCGCAATCTGAACTCCGTGTCCAACCCCGCCAGTCGAAATCGAGCTTCGCCTTCTCCTGGAACATAGCTTGCAAGGCGATAACGACCCACTGCCGACTCGCCATAAGGGATCAGGACAATATCGGATCGTTCTTGGGCGATCTCCCTCGCGGCCTGTGACGAACCCGCGTCGTCGTCGCAGTAGATGAGCTCTCCGTTCTCGGGGAGGAGCCGGATATAATCTAGGAAAGCCGCGTAAATATCCGCATAACGAGGGAAGTAGTCCTGATGGTCGCTTTCGATGCTCGTAAGCACGATTCTTCTTGGTCTGAATGCCATGAAGTGGCGCCTGTATTCGCAGGTCTCCGCGACCAGAAAGCGGTCGCCGCGGATAATGGTGGACCGGCCCCCGAAACTGGAGACTGCCGATCCAGCGAGGACGGTCGCCGGCAACCTCAGGGCGGCGATTATGCTGCCGGCGAGCGCCGTCGTGGTGGTCTTGCCGTGGACGCCGGCTATGCCCGAAGAGTCGGAGCGTCGAGAGAGAGCGCCGAGCGCCTCGGGGTAATTCATGACGGGAAGTCCTCGACGCGCCGCCTCGAGGAGCTCTGGGTTGGCGTCGCGGGCATAGGCCGCCGAGTGGACGACGAGTCGAGTATCAGGTGGGATATGGCTCTCGTCGAAGCCGGTGCTGAGTTCGAGACCGATAGATTTCAGGATTGCATCGGTATAAAAGACGTCGGATACGTCGCTACCGGAAAGTACAGCTCCTCTTGCCGACAATATCTCCGCAAGGGCAGCCATCCCGCTGCCCTTTGCTCCCACCAGATGGATATGGAGGCCAGCGAGCAAACCAGCGGAAAAAAGATCATCGGGCATATGGTGGCATTTTATCTGCATGACGCCTCGTAGGCAAGCTTCATGCTTTGTGAAGGAAATGGTTCAGCTGCGAAGCTCGAGCGTTATCGAGAAGCGTCTGGCGGCGTCCGCGGCTATATCCAGGTCCCAGCCCAGGGTGATGACGCAGCCTTGATACGCCGAAGTCGAGCCGCCGTCATTGCCGTTCGAAAGAATGGGGGCATGCATGAGATGAAACGGAAGATCGGATCGCAATTCGATTTTCTCGTCCTTGGACAGGTTTGCGAGCCTGAGGCCGTTGAGATCCGGCTCGAGGCTTTTGCGCGCTGTCTCGAGGCGGATTTCCTCGCGTGCCCGTATGCCGGTGAGCGCTACTAACTCGGCGCTGAACCCGGCGGCGAGATTGAAATCGACTCCGAGGCGGAGTGACAGCGGTGACGCATCCCTGTTCGAGATCTCGTACTCGACAGAAAGGCCTCCTTTCCGGAAGTAATAGGTTTTCTTGATTGAGAGCTGGCGCTTCCTGCCGGCGATCTCGGCTTCTCCCTCGCGGTAGAGCGATGCAACACTCGCCGGCCTCTCTGCATCGACAAGGGAATAGCGCGCATTCGCGAATCCGCCCCTGTCCTCCGGAGGGGCGCCGAAGGAGCCCTTTTCGGAAAGGTGATCCCTGAAACAGAGCCTCCGGGGGCCTTGGCCTCCCAAGTCCATGGCATTCACGTAGTTGGTCCGCGTCTTGAAAGAATCAAGCTCGGCGAGGCAGGCCCCTCGAAGCTGGACGTAGGCATTGAGGTCCGCGCCTTGGTACATAATCTCCTTGGCGCCGTTGAAATCGATATCGGCTGATATGATTCCAGACGAAAAGGAGCCACGCTGCCTGGTGATCTTCTCAGCTTCTATCAAAGCGGAGTATGCGGCCGCGCGCACTGGAAGCCTTGGCGATCCCGCCTTCGGGGGCATGCCAATAGGCTCCGCCGCACTGTCCCTTCCAGAGCTCTTCCTGAGCGGTCTTCTTTCGCGACTTGTCCCCGCGAAGCTGCCCGACGAGTATGCGGACGTAATGCATCTTTGCGTAGAGGGCCAAGCTCTCTTCA
>CAWHFT010000063.1:0-13609 GCA_963828175.1 uncultured Spirochaetota bacterium | reverse complement strand
GCGTCCCCGAAGCGCTCGAGCTGCTCGCCGCCACGAAGCCGAGGATCGCCATCGTGGACATATCCCTGCAAGGCCAGAGCGGCCTCGATCTCGTCCGCGCGATCAAGTCCGACTACCCCGAGACGGCCATCCTCGTCGTCTCCATGCACGAGGAGAACCTGTACGGCGAGCGGGCCCTCAAGGCGGGGGCCCGCGGCTACGTGATGAAGCACGACAGCCCCGCCGCGCTCGTAAGCGCGGTCCGGGAAGTGCTGGAGGGACGCATCGCCGTAAGCGAGGAGCTGCGCGAGCGGATGCTCGAGGGCCTCGTCGGCGGACGGACGGACTCGGACCCCGTGGGCAGGCTCTCGGACCGCGAGCTCGAGGTATTCACGCTGATCGGCAGGGGCTGCGGGGCCGCCGAGATCGCCGAGCGGCTCGGCCTCTCGGTCAAGACGGTCAACGCCTACCGCGACCACATCAAGGACAAGCTCGGCCTGCCCAGCGCCTCCGACCTCCGCAAGTTCGCCGTCGAGTGGGGCTCGCGAGGATAGGCCGATCCGCGCCCTCAATTCTCGGATCTACGGATCGGTTGACGCCTCCCTGCTTCGACCGCCTTCGGAAGAAGAATGGCGACGATGAGCAGCGCCCCTGTGACGATATTCATAATCTTGCCAGGGACATTGAGCACTGCCATCCCGAATTTCATGAAACCGAGAAGGAATGCCGCGATTATCACGCCAAGAACGTTACCTTTCCCTCCTGTGATGGCGACGCCGCCGAGGACGACCATCGTGATTACATCGAGCTCCCAGCCCATAGCAATATTGGGATTGGTAGATCCGATCCTCGACGTAAGCAGGATGGCGGAAAGACCCGAGCAAAGGCCTGTTGCCGCGAAAACAGCTACACGCACGCGGGCTACCGGGACCCCAGAGAACTTTGCGGCCACCTTGTTGTTCCCTATCGCGTAGGCGTACCGTCCAGAAATCGTGAGGTTTAGTACTACCGCCGCCAGGATCGCGACGACGACGAACACCAGGAGCTCTAAGGGCACCATGTTTCCAATGGCATAGCCTTGGCCAAGGAAACCAAAATCGGCGGGGAACTTCGTATAGGCCTGGTCTCCCAGCACTGCGTTGGCTATGCCTCGGTAAAGGGACATGGTGCCTAGGGTTACCGCGATTGCGGGTATATCGAACTTCGTGATAAGGAGGCCGTTGAGCAAGCCTGCGAGGAAGCCAACCCCGAGTCCTATCAGGACCAGGACGACGCTGGGCGCACCCTGCGCGGCTGCCATACCCATGAAAAGCGAGCAAAGGGCGATGATCGAGGCCACGGAAATGTCGATGTCGCCGAGAATGATCACGAAAATCATCGGCATGGCAATGATCGCCTTCTCGGTGAAGTTGAGAGTAGCGTCGAACAGGTTGGAGGGATCAAGGAAGAAGGGGGACAACAGAGAGTTCACCGCGATGACAACAATAAAAATGGCGAAAATCAGAGCCTCCCAGGTGATCAGTAACCCGCCAAGGCGCCTGCCTAGGCTCGGCCGCTGATCGATGAGCCTCGATTTATTGACGAGGCTTCCCTCGTCTGTCCCTTTTTCGCGGCTCATATCATCCTCCGAGCGACGAGTTTCATCTGATTGTTCCTGTCGATAAGCGTGTTAGAGATAATGGCGAATATGATAATGATGCCTTGGATGACCATCTGGAAAAAAGGCGAAATATGAATGACCGTTAATGCGTTGTTGATGACGCCGAAAAAAATCGCCCCGATTACCACGCCGATCACGCTCCCGGATTCCGCCAATAAAGCTCATGCCGCCGAGTACGCAGGCGGCAACCGTTTGCATCTCGAAGCCCGATGCCGTCTCGCTGTGCGACATGCCGTATCGCGAGACCCAGAGTACGCCGGCGAGCCCGGCAAGAATGCCAGAGGCGGTCAGGACGAGCATCTCGACTTTGCGTTCGCTTACGCCCGCGAAATTAGCGGCCACCTTGTTGCCGCCGAAGGCATAAACACCGCGGCCGGAGGCTGAGAAGCGCATGAACACGCCTGCTATTACCGCCACGAGGATCGCAACCCACACCATGCTGGAAAGGCCGAGGATCTGGGTGCTCGGGATGGCGAGAAACGAGGGGCTCATATCGTGGGCAGTGACCCAGGCACCCTTGCTGAAAACGTAGACAAATCCCCTGTAAATGCTCATGGTAGCTATAGTTGCGATCAATGGCGGGAGACGACCGAAGGCCACGAGACATCCAGAGAGGCTTCCCAAAAAAGCGCCGAGGACAGCGGCGATAGGAAGAAAGGTCCAGGCTGGGATGCCAGGCATATGCTGATTGAGGAGAGCCGTGACCATGCCAGTAAAGGCCATGGTAGAAGCCACGGAGAGATCGATGCCCCCGATGAGGATCACGAGAGACTGGCCGAGGGCAACGATGATAAGTGCGCTCGTATCGTTGAGGATGGAGTTGAGGCTCTTTGGCCCAATGAATGAAGCGGACCGGAGTGATACGAGCAGCACAAGAACGATCAGCGATATGAGGGAGAGTCGTCTCCCGGCGCTTCAGTATCCGCTTCATTTTCGACCTTTCCCTTTGGACGCATCGCCTGCCGCAGCGTCGGCCTCATGGGCGGCCAGGCCAGTGGCGGCGCGCATGACGGAAGTTTCGTTCGCCTCTGAGCGATCGAACATGGCGGCGACGGTGCCCTCGTACATAACGAGGATTTTATCGGACATGCCGAGAATCTCGGGCAGCTCCGACGAAATCATGATGATGGCAAGGCCCTTTGCGGCTAGCGTCGCAATGAAGGAATGGACTGAGGCCTTGGCGCCCACATCGATCCCTTTGGTCGGCTCGTCTAGAATGAGTATGGTAGGCTCGGTGGAGAGCCATTTCGCGAGGACGACTTTCTGTTGATTGCCGCCGGAGAGGGTCTTGGCGCTGGCATTCCAACCCGGGGCCTTGATCCCCATCTCCGTCCCGTATTTTCGGGTGACCTCGTGCTCGGCTCTCGGGTTCAGGAAAGGCCCATTCGCCAATTTGTCGACCTGGGGGAGAGAAACGTTATCCGATATGCTCATGTCGAGGATTACTCCCTGGGTCTGGCGATCCTCGGGCACATGGGCGATACCGAGGCGGAGGGCCTCACGAGGTCCGGAGATGTGGACTTCTTTACCGTTAAGAATGACCTTCCCAGCATCCTTGGGCTCGAGGCCGAGCACAGACAGGATGACGTCGGTACGCCCGGCGCCGACGAGGCCAAACATCCCGAGGATCTCGCCCTTCTTAAGAGAAAAAGAGACATCTCGGTAAAAGCCCGCGCGGGAAAAGCCCTGGACAGAAAATATCTCTTGCCCAAGTTCGGCTTGGCGCGTCGGGTACATATGTGTGAGTTCCCTGCCCACCATCATGCTGACGAGGGAGTCGATCGTGGCTTCTTCGATGCGACCCTCCCCGACATAGCACCCGTCACGTAACACTGTGTAACTCTCCGAGATTTCGAATACCTCGTCGAACTTGTGGGATATGAAGAGAATGGCTTTGCCCTCGCCTCGGAGCTGGCGGATGATCTTGAAGAGGTCACTAGTCTCCCGTTGAGAGAGAGCGCTCGTAGGCTCGTCCATGATAACGAGCTCGGCGTTCTCGGAAAGGGCGCGGGCGATCGCGACGAGGTGTCGCTGGGCCACGGAGAGCTCGCGCACCAGTGTGTCGGGCGAGACGTCGAGCTCGACGCGTTTAAGAAGGTCGCTCGACTTCGCGCGCATGCCACGCCAGTCGAGCAACGAGCCTCGGCCCCGCTTGAAATGCCCCGAGAAGATGTTCTCAGCCACGCTCAGGTCGGAGAACATTGTCGCATCCTGGTGGATAGCCGCTATCCCCGCTAGTCGCGCATCGATAGGATTCCGGAAGTCCCTCTCGGTCCCTTGAAAAAATATCGTGCCCGCGTTAGGCCTATGGACTCCGGTGAGCACCTTGACGAGAGTCGACTTGCCTGCGCCATTCTCGCCGATGAGCGCGTGCACCTCGCCCGAGCGCATCGTAAAGTCGACGTGGTCGAGGGCCTTGATGCCCGGGAAATACTTGCTGATCCCCCGCATCTCAAGAATATTCTGTCCCACTGTGAACCACCCCTTCGTTTGGCAAAAGACGGGAGCCCACACCCGAGGCATGGGCTCCCAGGATGATCGCTCGTCGTCGTTTAGAAGAAATCTTGGAGTACTTCTCGACGTTGTCCTTGTTGAACACGAAGGGGAAACCCATGACCGCCGTGCCGTTGTCTCCGATGGTTACTTTGCCCATTCGGCCCGCCTTGACAACGTCTCCTGCCTTGCCAGTGATCTGCTTTTTGATCAGGGCATAGGTGATGTAGGTCGCAGTATACCCAAGGTCAACCGGATTCCAGAGGGCGAACTGCTTGCAAGCGCCGTTGTCGACGTAGAACTTCATCTCCGAAGGCAAGCCGAGGCCGGTGAGCTGGACCTTGCCGATGAGGCCCTTGTCCGTAATAGCCTTGCCGGCTGCCGCCACACCGACGGTTGTCGGAGCGATGATGCCCTTAAGATTGGGATAGGAGTCGAAGAGGCCCGTCGCCTCACGGTAGGACTTGTCTGCGAGATCGTCGCCGTAGACTACGGCGTCGAGCTTGATCTTGGAGTACTTGGCGTTGGAGGCGAGCTCCTTTTTCATGACATCGATCCAGGCGTTCTGGTTGGTGGCTTGGCTCGTGGCGGAGAGAACGGCAATCTCGCCTTCGTTGCCGATGAGCTGGGAGATCAGGTCGACCTGCTGTTTGCCTATGAGGGCGGTCTCCGAGGGGACGAGGTCAACCATGCGTCCGCCGACGCTGATTCCGGAATCGAAGGAGATCACCACGATGCCCTTGGACATGGCTTTCTTGGTGATGGGGATGAGGGCGTCCTTATCGTTGGCGGAAATAACGATGCCATCAACTTTCTGTGCGATGAGGGAGTTGATGATTTCGATCTGGCCGTCAGCGGTCGGCGTGGCAGGGCCCTGGTAGATGATTTGGACATTGCCGAGGCTCTGCGCAGCCTCGTTGCCGCCATCGCGGCAGGCGTCGAAGAAGGGATTACCCATGCCCTTCACGACCATTGCGATCTTGAGTGGCGCTGCGAAAACCGCGCCCGAGCAGACGACGACGGCCACAAGCAGCAGTGCGAGCACCTTCCAACCTTTCCTCATAAAGAACCTCCTGTAGGGGACTTTGATGAAGTGAAGCTACACCCGCATCCCCGAACGCGGTACGGGCCCGATCTACGATTGACCTGTCGCATTTCTATCATTTGGATTTGACCATAATGGGTTGGACGTGCTCGCCTCAGGCGAGCGGCGTATAGGTAAAAAGGCCGATGGAATAAACGGCCTCCTTCCCGATGAGCAGGAAAGCGCGCGAGCGGTATCCTTATGGCAGAAAAGGGGATTACGAGATGGCCGTACGGGTGCCCGAGATAGACTATTATTCGCTACACGGCATCTGGGGAGCTTACGGCTCCTTGGTGCTGGGCAGGCTCGGGCGCGGAGCTGGCGTCGTCGTCGGCGACGTGAGGCCGCCGCGCGGGGGCCTGTTCGTCGGCTACCGCATCGGGCGAGGCGAGCCGCGGCTGCTTCCCTTCTCGCCGGGCATCAGCTTCGGCCTCGGAGCCTCGGCCTATCGAGAGGATGAGGTCGACTCGAGCCGAGCGGACAACCTCCGCAGCGCCTCCTACTTCGGAAGCGCCGAGATCGAGCGCTATGTATCGCTCTCCGGAGAGGAATGGCGAGCTGGAGCGCTCTCCTTCAGCGTCGTCTCCTTCTTCGGCGCCGTGCCCGACCCCCAAGCGGTCGCTCCCGCGGCCGCGCGCGCCGGCCTCAGGCCCTCTCTCCTCATCAAGCTTTCGTTCGACAACTCGACCGGCGCGGGGCCCATGACCGGCCTGTTCGGGATGCAGGGCATCCGTCGGCCCCTCTCGGACTCCACCGCCGGCAGCCTCCTCGGCATGGCCGGCGACACGTCCTTCGGTTTCGCGATCCGGCCCAAGCCAGGCGCGGCCGAGGTGATGGACTGGTCGGTCGTCGAGGCGGCCTTCGATGGGGGCGCCGACGGCGCCGCGCGGCCGCTCAGGCGCCTCGCCTCCGAGGGGGGCTTGCGCTTCAGCGTCGCCCCGGGAGAGACGGCCGAGTACCTCGTCGCCCTCGGCGTCTTCCGCGGCGGCATCGTCACCTCGGGGCTCGCCGCCCACGCCTACCACAGCTGCCTCTTCAGGGACCTCGAGGACGTGCTCGAAAGCGCGCTGGACGACGCGGCCGAGTCGCTCGCCCGCGCCGAGGCGGTCGACGCCCTTCTCGACTCGGCGGGTCTCTGCGAGGACCGCCAGTTCCTCATCGCCCATGCAGCGCACAGCTATTCGGCGAGCACGAGCTCCTGCTCTCGGAGTCCGGCGAGCACGCCTTCGTCGTCAACGAGGGCGAATACCAGATGATGAACACCCTCGATCTCACCGTGGACCAGGCTTTCTGGGAATCCCGATTCTCTCCCTGGACGCTGCGCAACGAGCTCGAGTCCTTCGCCGATCGATCGTCATACTCCGACGCCTTCGGCATCGCTTTCGCCCACGACCAGGGCGTCGGCGACTGCTTCTCCCCCAAGGGCAGGTTGGCCAACGAGATGCCGGGATCTCCGACTCCTTCAGCTTCATGAGCTACGAAGAGACCCTCAATTGGCTGCTCTCGGCTTGCCTCTACACGTCGCTCGCCGGCGACCTCACCTGGGCCAAGGGCCGGGAGCCGACTTTGGCGGCCTGCCTCGCCGTTGGCGTCGCGGGCGACGAGGGAGGCGAGGCAGGCCGCCAAAGTCGGCTCCCGGCCCTTGGCCCAGGTGAGGTCGCCGGCGAGCGACGTGTAGAGGCAAGCCGAGAGCAGCCAATTGAGGGTCTCTTCGTAGCTCATGAAGCTGAAGCAGTCGGAGAGTCCCGGCATCTCGTAAGCCGACCTGCCCTTGGGGGAGAAGCAGTCGCCGACGCCCTGGTCGTGGGCGAAAGCGATGCCGAAGGCGTCGGAGTATGACGATCGATCGGCGAAGGACTCGAGCTCGTTGCGCAGCGTCCAGGGAGAGAATCGGGATTCCCAGAAAGCCTGGTCCACGGTGAGATCGAGGGTGTTCATCATCTGGTATTCGCCCTCGTTGACGACGAAGGCGTGCTCGCCGGACTCCGAGAGCAGGAGCTCCGTGCTCGCCGAATAGCTGTGCGCTGCATGGGCGATGAGGAACTGGCGGTCCTCGCAGAGACCCGCCGAGTCGAGAAGGGCGTCGACCGCCTCGGCGCGGGCGAGCGACTCGGCCGCGTCGTCCAGCGCGCTTTCGAGCACGTCCTCGAGGTCCCTGAAGAGGCAGCTGTGGTAGGCGTGGGCGGCGAGCCCCGAGGTGACGATGCCGCCGCGGAAGACGCCGAGGGCGACGAGGTACTCGGCCGTCTCTCCCGGGGCGACGCTGAAGCGCAAGCCCCCCTCGGAGGCGAGGCGCCTGAGCGGCCGCGCGGCGCCGTCGGCGCCCCCATCGAAGGCCGCCTCGACGACCGACCAGTCCATCACCTCGGCCGCGCCTGGCTCGGGCCGGATCGCGAAACCGAAGGACGTGTCGCCGGCCATGCCGAGGAGGCTGCCGGCGGTGGAGTCCGAGAGGGGCCGACGGATGCCCTGCATCCCGAACAGGCCGGTCATGGGCCCCGCGCCGGTCGAGTTGTCGAACGAAAGCTTGATGAGGAGAGAGGGCCTGAGGCCGGCGCGCGCGGCCGCGGGAGCGACCGCTTGGGGGTCGGGGACCCCGGCGCCAAGAAGGAGACGACGCTGAAGGAGAGCGCTCCAGCTCGCCATTCCTCTCCGGAGAGCGATACATAGCGCTCGATCTCGGCGCTTCCGAAGTAGGAGGCGCTGCGGAGGTTGTCCGCTCGGCTCGAGTCGACCTCATCCTCTCGATAGGCCGAGGCTCCGAGGCCGAGCTGATGCCCGGCGAGAAGGGAAGCAGCCGCGGCTCGCCTCGCCCGATGCGGTAGCCGACGAACAGGCCCCCGCGCGGCGGCCTCACGTCGCCGACGACGACGCCAGCTCCGCGCCCGAGCCTGCCCAGCACCAAGGAGCCGTAAGCTCCCCAGATGCCGTGTAGCGAATAATAGTCTATCTCGGGCACCCGTACGGCCATCTCGTACTCCCTCTTTCTGCCATAAGGATACCGCTCGCGCGCTTTCCTGCTCATCGGGAAGGAGGCCGTTTATTCCATCGGCCTTTTTACCTATACGCCGCTCGCCTGAGGCGAGCACGTCCAACCCATTATGGTCAAATCCAAATGATAGAAATGCGACAGGTCAATCGTAGATCGGCACCGTACCGCGTTCGGGGATGCGGGTGTAGCTTCACTTCATCAAAGTCCCCTACAGGAGGTTCTCATGAGGAAAGGTTGGAAGGTGCTCGCACTGCTGCTTGTGGCCGTCGTCGTCTGCTCGGGCGCGGTTTTCGCAGCGCCACTCAAGATCGCAATGGTCGTGAAGGGCATGGGTAATCCCTTCTTCGACGCCTGCCGCGATGGCGGCAACGAGGCTGCGCAGAGCCCGGCAATGTCCAAATCATCTACCAGGGCCCTGCCACGCCGACCGCTGACGGCCAGATCGAAATCATCAACTCCCTCATCGCACAGAAGTTGATGGAATCGTTGTTTCCGCCAACGATAAGACGCCCTCATCCCCATCACCAAGAAAGCCATGTCCAAGGGCATCGTGGTGACCTCCTTCGATTCCGGAATCAGCGTCGGCGGACGCATGGTTGACCTCGTCCCCTCGGAGCCCGCCCTCATAGGCAAACAGCAGGTCGACCTGATCTCCGAGCTCATCGGCAACGAAAGCGAGATTGCCGTTCTCTCCGCCACGAGCCAAGCCACCAACCAGAACGTCCCGGATCGATGTCATGAAAAAGGAGCTCGCCTCCAACGCCAAGTACTCCAAGATCAAGCTCGACGCCGTAGTCTACGGCGACGATCTCCGCAGACAAGTCCTCTACCGTGAGGCGACGGGCCTCTTCGACTCCTATCCCAATCTTAAGGGCATCATCGCTCCGACAACCGTCGGTGTGGCGGCAGCCGGCAAGGCTATTACGGACAAGGGCCTCATCGGCAAGGTCCAGCTCACCGGCCTCGGCTTGCCTTCGGAGATGAAGTTCTACGTCGACAACGGCGCTTGCAAGCAGTTCGCCCTCTGGAATCCGGTTGACCTTGGGTATACTGCGACCTACATCACCTATGCCCTGATCAAAAAGCAGATCACTGGCAAGGCAGGAGACGTTGTCAAGGCGGGCCGAATGGGCAAAGTAACCATCGGAGACAACGGCACGGCGGTCATGGGTTTCCCCTTCGTGTTCAACAAGGACAACGTCGAGAAGTACTCCAAGATCTTCTAAACGACGACGAGCGATCATCCTGGGAGCCCATGCCTCGGGTGTGGGCTCCCGTCTTTTGCCAACGAAGGGGTGGTTCACAGTGGGACAATAATATTCTTGAGATGCGGGGGATCAGCAAGTATTTCCCGGGCATCAAGGCCCTCGACCACGTCGACTTTACGATGCGCTCGGGCGAGGTGCACGCGCTCATCGGCGAGAATGGCGCAGGCAAGTCGACTCTCGTCAAGGTGCTCACCGGAGTCCATAGGCCTAACGCGGGCACGATATTTTTTCAAGGGACCGAGAGGGACTTCCGGAATCCTATCGATGCGCGACTAGCGGGGATAGCGGCTATCCACCAGGATGCGACAATGTTCTCCGACCTGAGCGTGGCTGAGAACATCTTTTCGGGGCATTTCAAGCGGGGCCGAGGCTCGTTGCTCGACTGGCGTGGCATGCGCGCGAAGTCGAGCGACCTTCTTAAACGCGTCGAGCTCGACGTCTCGCCCGACACACTGGTGCGCGAGCTCTCCGTGGCCCAGCGACACCTCGTCGCGATCGCCCGCGCCCTTTCCGAGAACGCCGAGCTCGTTATCATGGACGAGCCTACGAGCGCTCTCTCTCAACGGGAGACTAGTGACCTCTTCAAGATCATCCGCCAGCTCCGAGGCGAGGGCAAAGCCATTCTCTTCATATCCCACAAGTTCGACGAGGTATTCGAAATCTCGGAGAGTTACACAGTGTTACGTGACGGGTGCTATGTCGGGGAGGGTCGCATCGAAGAAGCCACGATCGACTCCCTCGTCAGCATGATGGTGGGCAGGGAACTCACACATATGTACCCGACGCGCCAAGCCGAACTTGGGCAAGAGATATTTTCTGTCCAGGGCTTTTCCCGCGCGGGCTTTTACCGAGATGTCTCTTTTTCTCTTAAGAAGGGCGAGATCCTCGGGATGTTTGGCCTCGTCGGCGCCGGGCGTACCGACGTCATCCTGTCTGTGCTCGGCCTCGAGCCCAAGGATGCTGGGAAGGTCATTCTTAACGGTAAAGAAGTCCACATCTCCGGACCTCGGTGAGGCCCTCCGCCTCGGTATCGCCCATGTGCCCGAGGATCGCCAGACCCAGGGAGTAATCCTCGACATGAGCATATCGGATAACGTTTCTCTCCCCCAGGTCGACAAATTGGCGAATGGGCCTTTCCTGAACCCGAGAGCCGAGCACGAGGTCACCCGAAAATACGGGACGGAGATGGGGATCAAGGCCCCGGGTTGGAATGCCAGCGCCAAGACCCTCTCCGGCGGCAATCAACAGAAAGTCGTCCTCGCGAAATGGCTCTCCACCGAGCCTACCATACTCATTCTAGACGAGCCGACCAAAGGGATCGATGTGGGCGCCAAGGCCTCAGTCCATTCCTTCATTGCGACGCTAGCCGCAAAGGGCCTTGCCATCATCATGATTTAATAGGGACTTCCCGGTTCTCGGCATGTCCGATAAAATCCTCGTTATGTACGAGAGCACCGTCGCCGCCATGTTCGATCGCTCAGAGGCGAACGAAACTTCCGGCAGGCGCGCCGCCACTGGCCTGGCCGCCCATGAGGCCGACGCTGCGGCAGGCGATGCGTCCAAAGGGAAAGGTCGAAAATGAAGCGGATACTGAAGCGCCGGGAGACGACTCTCCTCATATCGCTGATCGTTCTTGTGCTGCTCGTATCACTCCGGTCCGCTTCATTCATTGGGCCAAAGAGCCTCAACTCCATCCTCAACGATACGAGCGCACTTATCATCGTTGCCCTCGGCCAGTCTCTCGTGATCCTCATCGGGGGCATCGATCTCTCCGTGGCTTCTACCATGGCCTTTACTGGCATGGTCACGGCTCTCCTCAATCAGCATATGCCTGGCATCCCAGCCTGGACCTTTCTTCCTATCGCCGCTGTCCTCGGCGCTTTTTTGGGAAGCCTCTCTGGATGTCTCGTGGCCTTCGGTCGTCTCCCGCCATTGATCGCAACTATAGCTACCATGAGCATTTACAGGGGATTTGTCTACGTTTTCAGCAAGGGTGCCTGGGTCACTGCCCACGATATGAGCCCCTCGTTTCTCGCCATCCCGAGCACCCAGATCCTCGGCCTTTCCAGCATGGTGTGGGTTGCGATCCTCGTGGCGGTAATAGCAGGCGTGTTCATGCGCTTCTCAGCCTCCGGCCGCGGTGTTTATGCCTTCGGCGGCAACAAGGTGGCCGCTAATTTCGCGGGCGTAAGCGAACGCAAAGTCGAGATGCTCGTCCTGACCGCCTCTGGCATTCTTGCCGGGCTCGCCGGCGTACTCTGGGTCTCGCGATACGGCATGTCGCACAGCGAGACGGCATCGGGCTTCGAGATGCAAACGGTTGCCGCCTGCGTACTCGGCGGCATGAGCTTTATTGGCGGATCCGGGAGCGTGATCGGCGTGGTAATCGGGGCGATTTTTTTCGGCGTCATCAACAACGCATTAACGGTCATTCATATTTCGCCTTTTTTCCAGATGGTCATCCAAGGCATCATTATCATATTCGCCATTATCTCTAACACGCTTATCGACAGGAACAATCAGATGAAACTCGTCGCTCGGAGGATGAGATGAGCTGCTAAAAAGGGACAGACGAAGGAAGCCTCGTCAATAAATCGAGGCTCGATCGATCAGCGGCCGAGCCTAGGCAGGCGCCTTGGCGGGTCACTGATCACCTGGGAGGCTCGATTTTCGCCATTTCTATTGTTGTCATCGCGGTGAACTCTCTGTTGTCCCCCTTCTTCCTTGATCCTCCAACTGTTCGATGTGACTCTCAACTTCACCGAGAAGGCGATGATTGCCATGCCGATGATTTCGCTATGATTCTCGGCGACATCGACATTTCCGTGGCCTTGATCATCGTCCTTTGCTCGCTTTCCATGGGTATGGGAGCCGCGCAGGGTGCGCCGAGCGTCGTCCTGGTCCTGATAGAACTCCGGGTTGGGTTCCTTGCAGGCTGCTCAATGGCCTCCTTATCACGAAGTTCGATATACCCGTAATCGTGGTAACCGAGCCACGATGTCCCTTGACCGAGGCATTGCCAAAGCAGTGCTGGGATAACGAGGCCTATACGAAGAGCCCTGCCGATTTTGGTTTCCTTGGCCAAGGCTATGCCATTGGAACATGGTGCCCTTAGAGCTCTGGTGTTCGTCGTCGTCGTGATCCTGTGCGGCGGTAGTAATTAATCCTCACCATTTCTGGACGGTACGCCTACGCCATAGGGAACAACGGCGGCCGCAAGTCTCTGGGTTCCCGGTAGCCGCGTGCGTGTAGCTGTTTCGCGGCAACAGGCCTTTCTCGGGTCTTTCTGCGATCCTGCGTACGTCGAGGATCGGATCTACATCCAATATTGCTATGGGCTGGGAGCTCGATGCAATGACGATGGCGTCCTCGGCGGCGTCGCCATCACAGGAGGGAAAGGTAACGTTCTTGGCGTGATAATCGCGGCATTCCTTCTCGGTTCATGAAATTTCGGGATGGCAGTGCTCAATGTCCCTGGCAAGATTATGAATATCGTCACAGGGGCGCTGCTCATCGTCGCCATTCTTCTTCCGAAGGCGGTCGAAGCAGGGAGGCGTCAACCGATCCGTAGATCCGAGAATTGAGGGCGCGGATCGGCCTATCCTCGCGAGCCCCACTCGACGGCGAACTTGCGGAGGTCGGAGGCGCTGGGCAGGCCGAGCTTGTCCTTGACGTGGTCCGGCGGTGGCGTTGACCGTCTTGACCGAGAGGCCGAGCCGCTCGGCGATCTCGGCGGCCCCGCAGCCCCTGCCGATCAGCGTGAATACCTCGAGCTCGCGGTCCGAGAGCCTGCCCACGGGGTCCGAGTCCGTCCGTCCGCCGACGAGGCCCTCGAGCATCCGCTCGCGCAGCTCCTCGCTTACGGCGATGCGTCCCTCCAGCACTTCCCGGACCGCGCTTACGAGCACGGCGGGGCTCTCGTGCTTCATCACGTAGCCGCGGGCCCCCGCCTTGAGGGCCCGCTCCCCGTACAGGTTCTCCTCGTGCATGGAGACGACCAGGATCGCCGTCTCGGGGTAGTCGGACTTGATCGCGCGGACCAGGTCGAGGCCGCTCTGGCCCTGCAGCGAGATGTCCACGATGGCGATCCTCGGCTTCGTGGCGGCGAGCAGCTCGAGCGCTTCGGGGACGCC
>CAWHFT010000062.1:0-5443 GCA_963828175.1 uncultured Spirochaetota bacterium | reverse complement strand
GCGTTATGCGATCGCAATCGGCCGCGCTCAGGCGGCCCAGCCGCCGGGACAGGGCGCAGACGGTCCCCAGGCCGGCGGCGACGGAGTGGCCGTGGGGCAGGCCGGTAGCCGCCTCGATCCCGTGCCCGACCGAATGGCCGAGGTTGAGCTTGCGACGCTCGCCGGACTCCCGCTCGTCGCGCTCGACGATTTCGGCCTTGAGCCGCACCGACCCCGCCACGACGCTTTCGATGACGGCCGACGCCGGTCGGGCTGCCGCGCCCGCGGCGCTCGCGACGAGTTCGAAGTACTCGCCGCCGGCGATGACGGCATGCTTGATCACCTCAGCCATGCCCGAGGCGAACTCTATGTCGGGGAGAGTCGCGAGGAGGCTGACGTCCATGGTCACGAAGCTCGGCTGGGAGAAGGAGCCGACTAGGTTCTTGACGCCGCGGAAGTCGACGCCGTTCTTGCCGCCGACCGAGGCGTCGACCATCGCGAGCAGCGTGGTCGGGGCGAAGCCGAACTCGACGCCCCGCAGCCACGTCGCGGCGGCGAAGCCGGCGAGGTCGGAGACGGCGCCGCCGCCGATCGCCAGAACGATGCCGTCTCGGCCGAGGGAATTGTCCAGGAAAGTCCCATAGAGCTTTTCGAGCGAGTCGAGGGACTTGGCCGCCTCGCCGCGCTCGACCTCGATCACGGGGCAGTCGGGGAACGCCTCGCCGTGGATGCGCCTGATCAGGCGGTCGGTGACGACGATCGTCTTGGAGGCGTCGAGGCTCTCGCGCAATTCCGCGAGGGGCCCGAAGGCTATCCGAGACGTGCGCCCGCCTTGGCCGCGGAGCAGTATGTCCATGGCGCCCATCCGTCAGTCCATCGCGTCGGCGAAAGGGTCGCGAGAAGCCGCAGTCCCGGCCGGGCTCGCGGGAGGGTCGCCGCGTGAAGCGGCCGCCTCGTCGGCCATTGCGCGCTCCGCCATGAACTCGCGCAGGTCTCGCACGCGGCGCATCAGGGTCGCGAAAGCGTCGGGCGTGAGCTGCTGGTCCTTGTCGCTCATCGCCTTGGACGGATCGACGTGGACCTCGATCTCGAGGCCGTCGGCCCCGCAAACGACCGCCGAGAGGCTCATGGGCTCGATCATGAAGAGAATGCCGGTGCCGTGGGAGGGGTCCACGAAGATCGGCAGGTGGGTCTCGGCGTGCGCGGCCGGCACCATGCTGAGGTCGAGGGTGTTGCGCGTGTAAGTCTCGAAGGTGCGGATGCCTCGCTCGCAGAGAATGACTTTGTCGTTGCCCTCCGCGAGTATGTACTCGGCGCAGTTGAGCCACTCCTCGAGGGTCGAGTACATGCCCCGCTTGAGGAGGATCGGCTTGCCGGACTTGCCCGCCTCGCGCAGCAGCGAGAAGTTCTGCATGTTGCGCGCTCCTATCTGGAGAATGTCGGCGTATTCTCCGACCCAGGAGACGTCCCGAGTGTCGACGACCTCGGTGACGATGGGCAGGCCCGTCTCTTTCTTGGCCTTGTCGAGTATCTTGAGGCCCTTGAGCCCCAGGCCCTGGAAGGCGTAGGGCGATGTGCGAGGCTTGAAGGCGCCGCCGCGAAGCATCCTCGCCCCCGCGTCTCGAACGGCGACGGCGGTTCGGATCGTCTGCTCCTCGGTCTCGACCGAACAGGGTCCCGCAATGACGACGAATTCCTCGCCGATCCTCACGCCGCCGACCTCTATGACGCTTCTGGCCACGCCCGGTTTCTTGCCGGTCAATTTCAAGTTGTTCATATTGCCTCGATCCTCATTTTTAGCCTATAAATGTCGGGCTCGTCATGATATCGGCCGCGATGCGGCCGGTCAACAAGTTGGAGGTCCCTCCCGTGCAACAGCTTTCCGCTCGCGTCCTCGGCCTTTCGCCTTCGCGCACCATAGCCATGAATCAACGGGCGCGCAAGCTCCGCGAGGCCGGGGTCGACATCATCGACCTCACCGTCGGCGAGCCCGACTTCCCCACGCCCGAGCCCGTGCGCGAGGCGGCCAAGCGGGCCATCGACGAGGGCAACAACCGCTACACTCCAGTCGCCGGCTACAACGACCTCCGCGAGGCCGTGTCCCGCAAGTTCCGGCGCGAGAACGGCCTCGACTATCCGGCATCCTGCGTGATGGTCTCCGGAGGCGCCAAGCATTGCGTCGCCAATTCCCTGCTGGCCCTCGTCGACCCGGGAGACGAAGTTGTCGTGCCGGCTCCCCACTGGGTGAGCTACACGGAGCTCGCCAAGCTCGCGGGCGGCGTACCCGTGTCGGTGCCGACTCGCGCCGCCGATGGCTACAAGCTTCGCCCGAGGCACTCGAGGCGGCCCTGACGCCGAGGACCAAGGTACTTATCCTCTGCTCGCCCTCGAATCCTACCGGCGCGGTCTACTCCACGCGCGAACTCGAGTCTCTCGCCGCCGTCCTCGAACGGCATCCCCGCGTCTGGGTGATCAGCGACGAGGTCTACGAGCACATCGACTATACGGGCCGGGCCCATGCCAGTCTCGCCCAGATCCCCTCCCTCCGCGACCGGACTGTGCTCGTGAACGGCGTGTCCAAGGCCTACGCGATGACGGGCTGGAGGATCGGCTACCTCGCCGGCCCCGAGTCCCTCGTCGCGGCTTGCATAGACCTCCAGGGGCAGATGACCACCAATGCCTCTTCGATCGCGCAACGCGCCGCCTTTGCGGCCCTCGAGTCCGGCACTTCTCTTATAGGCGAGATGATCGAGGCGTTCCGACGCAGGCGAAGTCTCGTCGTCGCCGGCGCCTCCGCGCTGCCGGGCCTCTCGGTAGTCGCCCCGAGGGCGCCTTCTACATCTTCCCCGACGTCTCGTCCTATTTCGGCTCGAAGGCGAGCGCCACGGCCCTGCACGCCTCGCCGGCCGGAGCCGACGGCCCTGGACGGCCGGGCGCGCCATCGCGTCCTCCGACGATTTCTCGGACTTCCTGCTGGACGAAGCCCGCGTCGCCGTAGTGCCGGGCTCGGCCTTCGGCGACGATCGCTGCGTGCGGATCTCGTTCGCCTGCGCCGACGAGCGGCTCACCGCGGCCCTGGGCCGGATGGGCGAGGCCCTGCGTCGCCTTGCATAGAAAAACCGTATCGCTCATCGCGACATCCTTCCGGGATTTTGCTGCGCTGTGGATTGACCGGTCCGACTGCCGGCTTGATTTCGCCGGCCTACGATTCACGCGCTCGCTTCGCCCGGCCGGTCGGCGAAGGAGCGTCGATAGGAATAAAAATAAAAGTAGAATTTGGTGGGAAAGTAGCGGACAGGCCTAGCGGGATTCATCCTTTAGAAATTACCATGCCACCGACTGACCAGTCAAGTTCCTCTGGATAGAATCACCCGGAAGGACTCAGGCTCGGCATCAATGAATCGAGTGGGAAAGAACTATTTCCTGAGGAGGCAATAATGGCGGGGATCATGGATTTCAAGAAGACCGACAAGGAGCTCTATTCGGCGTCCGAGGATCGGCCTAAGCATCTCGAGGTCCCGGAGCTGCCCTTCGCTTTTATCAAAGGACGGGGAGATCCCAACGGCACGGCCTTCGCTGAGGCCGTGGGAACTCTGTACGGCTTTTCCTACGCCCTGCGCATGAGCGAAAGGAACGGCATCGGGCCACTAGGCTACGTACCCTACGTCGTAGCTCCCCTCGAGGGACTCTGGAGCCTGGCGATCGGCACGGCCTACGACCCAAAGGATAAATCCTCCCTCGGCTGGACAATAATGATCCGCCAGCCGAGCTTTCTGGATGCGGCTGGATTCGAGCGTATTCGCGACTTCGCGAAGGGAAAGGCCGAGAAAAAAAAGGAATCCACATTCTGCTTCGAGCGGCTTCAGTTCGGCATGCTGGCGGAGGGCGTTTGCGCGCAAATCCTGCATCGAGGCCCGTACGACGACGAACCCGCTACCTTCGCGCGGATGGAAGCCGTTCTTGCGAAGGAGGGCTGGTGTCGTCTTTCCAAAGACCACCGGGAAATCTATCTGAGCGATCCCCGGAAAACCCAGCCCGAGCTGATGAAAACCGTGCTTCGAGTGCAGATTCGGAAAAAGTAGCCGTGCAGTGTGGGCGCAGGTTCCCCTTTACCGGAATTTCGCGATCTCCTCCTGGACCATCGCGTCGCATCGCTCATTGTCGTCGACCCCCGCGTGGCCTTTGACCCATTTGAAGACAGGCTTCACGCGCGAAGCCACGGCGTCGAGCTCTTCCCATAGTTCGCGGTTCTTCACTGCTTTCTTGTCGGACGTGCGCCAGCCGTTGCGCTTCCAGTTGGCTATCCAGGCGGTGATGCCGTTTTTCACGTATTGCGAATCCGTGTGGACGATGACCCGAGCGCCGGGAGCGCGGCGCTCGGCCTCTTCGAGGGCGGAGATGACGGCCCTGAGCTCCATGCGGTTGTTCGTGGTGTGGTCCTCGCCACCCGAGCCAAGGATAGGTTGGATAGCCGCGTCGTCCGCCGGCAGGCGCAGAATGAAACTCCAGCCGCCCGGACCGGGATTTCCCGAGCAGCCGCCGTCTGTGTAGATGATCACGCTCATTTGAGGATGGTCGAGAGGGCCGGCACGTACGTGACGAGGATGAGGACGGCCGCCTGCACGATGAGGAAGGGCCATACGTCGCGCACGATGCGCGGCACCGGCTTTCGGAAGGTGTAGCTGGCCAGGAATATGTTCATGCCGACGGTGGGCGTGAGGAAGCCGAGCAGGAGGTTCATGATGAAGATGACTCCGAACTGGACCGGCGGCACGCCGAAAGCCATGCCGAGCGGGATGAGGAACGGCGACACGACGAGGATCGCCGAGAAGATGTCCATCAGGCAGCCGACGCCGATGAGGAAGAGGTTCAAGAGGAGGAGGAAAACGAACTTCGAGTGCACGAACGCCTGGATCCACGTGGTGAAGGCCGCGGGGATGTCGGCGTCGATGAGGTAGAAGGAGAGGCCGCGGGCGGCGGCGATGACCATCAGCGTGCCGCCGACGATAGGGAAGGCCTTGCCGAGGGCGGCGACGAGCCTGCGCGGGCCAAGCTCGCGCTTGACGGCTGACTCGACGATGGCGATGTAGAGGACGGCGAGGGCGCCGATCTCGCGTAAGCCCGCCAGTCCGGTGAAATAAAGGATGACGGCGCCGACCGGGACGAGGAGCTCTAGCGCGGCGGGCTTGAGGGCGCCAAAGGAGGCGCGGAGGCTGAACGACCGCTCGAGGCGTTCCCGTTTCGGCGACATGAGGACGCCGGCGAAGCACATGGCGGCGATGAGGACGACGCCCGGCACGAGAGCGCCCTTGAATAGCGAGACGATGCTGAACCCCTCCGAGGGGCCGTACAGGAATTGCGCGTTGACGCCGTAGACGATGACCGCCGCGCTCGGCGGGATGAGCAGGCCGATGTCGCCCGAGGCCGTGATGAGGCCGCGGCTCTTGTCCTCCGTGAGCCCTCC
>CAWHFT010000061.1:0-7989 GCA_963828175.1 uncultured Spirochaetota bacterium | reverse complement strand
TCGGCGTTCACGCAGAAGGCCCTGGTTCCGGGCCGCGCGATGACGGGTGAGATAACACTCACGGGCAGAAATTCCCCATCGGCGGCGTAAAGGAAAAGGTACTGGCCGCCCACAGGAACTCGATATTTTCCGTCCTACTTCCCGAAGGCAACCGCAAGGACCTCGACGATATACCGGCCGAAGTCAAAGAAGTAATGAACTTCACTTTCGTGGCCAACGCCGCGGAGGCCCTCGAAGCGCTCTTCCCCGAAGGCGCGATCAAGCCGCGGCGCATGCCCAGAGCCACGAAGGCGAAAAAAAAATAGCGCGATCTCCGCTGCGGTTCGCTCCGTACACGCCACATTTCATATTCGTTTCTGCCGTTCTGCACTTGATCGGCCAGCTTAAAAGTCTATAATTACAGCATGAAGGAGCTTATCGGTCAGGCGAAGATTCGCGATGCCACGGTCGCCGGCATATTCTATCCCGACGATCCTACTGAGCTCGCGGAGAGAGTCTCGGCCCTTCTCGAGGCCGCGAAGCCTCCCATGCTGAATGCCAAGGCAATCGTATCGCCGCATGCCGGCCTCGATTACTCCGGGGACCTCTCGGCCCTCGCGTGGAAATCGGCCTCCGCGCGGCAAATCGACACTGTACTTATTCTCGCCCCTCTGCATCGCGCCGAGGAAAGCCAAATATACCTCCCCGAGTCGGACTACTTCGAGATGCCAACCGGAAGGGTAAGTGTCGCTCGTGATATTATCTCTGAGCTGAAAGACTGCGGAACTATCATGAGCGAGAACGACATACCTCATTTCGAGGAGCATGGCATCGAGCTTCAGCTCCCATTCATGCTCGTCGAATTCCCGGAGGCGCGCCTCGTTCCGATTCTCGTCGGCAAGCCGACTCCAGTCGTGATCAAGGCCCTCGCATCCGCCCTCACCCTCGTCTTCTCCGGCAGGGTCGACTCCACCTTGGTCGTCCTCTCCACCGACCTCGGATCCGCCGACGAAGAGCACATCGCGGCCGCGTACGCCGACCGTTTCCTCAAGTGCTTCCTCGCTTCCGACGGCAAGTCCATCATCGATGGCATTGGCGCGGGCCACGTCTGCGCCTGCGGCTCGGGCTGCGCGTCTGCTTATTTCACCTCGGGCCTCGCCGGGGGCTCCATGCCCACGCTTCTGGGTCGTCACGATTCTTCCGCGAGCCGGGAAACCGGCGAGGAACGGCTCGTCCACTACGCCGCCATCGCCCTCGCCGATGCCTGAAAGCTCCGAGCCCGAACTCACCGCTGCCGACGGCCGCGTGCTCATTGCCACGGCCCGGGAGGCCGTCGCTTCCCGCCTCGCAGGCCGGTCGCCGCGCTGGCCCGTTGCCGGCTCCGCGCTCTCTTTCGCGCGCGGGGCCTTCGTGACTTTGCGCACCGGAAAAGGCGCGGGAGCCGCACTGCGCGGATGCATCGGACGCATGAACGCCAAGGAATCCGTCGTGAGGACTGTCCGCGAGATGGCCGTCGCGGCGGCGTTCGAAGATCCTCGCTTCCCGCCCGTCGAGCGCGCCGAGTTCGCGGGAATCTCGGTCGAGGTCACCGTCCTCGGCCCGATGCGGCAAGTGGAGAAGGTTTCCGAAATCGAAATCGGGCGACACGGCGTCTATCTCTCGAAAGGCTGGCATTCCGCAGTTTTCCTTCCCCAGGTAGCCGTGGAGCAGGGTTGGGGACTGGACGAACTCCTCGTCAACCTGTGCTACAAGGCAGGCCTCTCCTCCACCTCATGGAAGGACAACGACGCGCGTTTTCAAGTCTTCGAAGGCACGGTGTTCGAGGAGGGCTAGGCAGGATTTCCAAGTCGGGCTCGAGTCGGCTTCCGCATCCGCTTCCTGAAATCCTTGAACCACCAGGCCCTCGCCGCTTCGACCGTCCTGAACGCCGCGTAGGCAGCCGGGCGTAAGGGGTAGTCCCAGGACCCGGCGCGATGCGCGATCTCGCCTCCGAAGCCGGTCTTGAATCTATAGAGGCCGGACATGGGGTGGCTCGGGTCGTCGGTCGGCGGAATCCCGAAAAGGTCGTAGCGGAGGCAGCCCGCGGCCTTGGCCGCTCGCATGGCGGCCCACTGCAGCGCGTAGGCCGGCATTAGATTGCGTTTTTCGTCCGAAGAGGCGCCATACAGGTAGACGGCTTCCTTTCCGCGGAAGAGGGTGATTATCGCCGCTAGGGCCTGGCCCTCGTGCCGAGCTATCCAAAGCCGCAGGTCTGGCGAATCGTCGATACCCGCGGCCCGGCGCTCGGCTGCGAGCTCGAATAGCCGCGAATAGTAGTCTCGTGGATGAAGGACGATCTTGTCCCTCGCCGAGGTCGATCGATAGAGCTCGTAGAACTCCGGTATCCCTTCGATATCGGCCTTCTCCACTACGACCCCTTTTTTTTCCGCTAGGCGGACATTGTAGCGCCATTTGGCCTTCATCGCGGCCAGCATGCCGTCCTCGCTCGGACGCAAATCGACGAAGACCGTATCGGGCACCTGTACATCGGCGGCAGCGCGCCGGAGCGGTGGGCCGATGACCGGACGACGGGGCTCGATCGCCTCGGTCTCGAGTTCGTACCAGGGAGGATCATAGCGAATGAAAAGGCAGCTCTTTGGGAGGTGGGCTTTGAGCGAACGAGACAGCTCGACGAGGAGGTCCGTGCGGCTTCCCTCAGTAGCATCGACGCAAGGGCCGTGGGGAACGTAGGCGAAGCTGAGGCTCGAACCCAGGCGACGGATAAGTATGAGGAGGTGCGCATTCGAATCGACCCCTTCGAGCGCAACGTCGAGTCGGAGGGGCTGCCATCCGTACTCGGCCTTGAAATCGCCCCAGAAGTCCGATTGCAAGAACGAGCCGCCACGCTGAGGCATCAGCCGACTTCGCCGTCGCTCACGCGCTCTAGGAAGAAGACTTTGCCCGCGGCCTCTAGGCGCTTGTTTCCGATACAAGCGTAGCCGTTTTTGGCCTCGATCGGAACCGAGAAGAAAGTATCCACGTCGATCAACGGCAGCACCGATGTCACCAAATCGGCGTTACCCTCGAGGCTGAGCTTGGTTCCTGGCGGAGCGTCGCGGGCGTCGAGCACCTCTACAGCTTCCTTGACGCTCGATCCATCCTCCCCGACCGTCTTGCGAGAGGCCGCGAGGAGCATGCCCCTCGATTCGACGCCTCGAAGCTTGGCAGGCTTCAGATTGTTGACGAGCACTATGCTTTTCCCGAGCAGCTCTTCCTCTTTGTAGTACGGCACTAGGCCCGATACTATCACGCGCTCCGTCCCCGAGCCGTCGTCCAAGGTCTCTATGTAGAGCTTGTCCGCTTTCGGGTGGCGCTCGATCTTGATTATCTTGGCGACCCGCAGATCGATGAGCCGCGCGAACCGCTCCTCGATGGGCAGACCTGCCAGAGGCATCGGCTGAGGTTTGGCAGCGGCCGGCTCAGGGACGGGAGCAGAGGACGCGGCAGGACCGTTGGCGTCGCGATCGGCCCTTTCTTTCTGCGTGCCCGAGTAGCGATCTCGCAGCTCGGCCACGAGCTCGTCCTCGAGTTTCGAGAAGAGGACTTCGGGGTTCCCGACCTTGTCGAGTCCACCGATCTTTCCGATATCCGACCATGAGAGTCCGCCCTCGCCTATCGTCTGTCCGAGGAACGAAGCGAGCTTGCCCGCCGCCGCCGGAATAAAAGGATGGATCATGATGGCGAGATCGCGCAGGAGATAGCAGAGCTCGCCGATGAGGGCCGACGCGGCAGCGGGGTCGCTGGTCCTCGTCTTCCAGGGCTCGCTCTCCTGGAAGCGCTTGTTTGCCAGGTCGGAGAGCTCGAAGGCCGCGCGGAAGGCGTCGCGGAGCTCGGCGCGCTCGAGGTGGGCGGCCGCGCGCGCGACTATCTCGTCGGCCTTGGCCTTGAAGCCGGGATCGGCGCTCACGGCGGGCGGGGTCGGTATCGAGCCGCCGAAATATCGCGTGACGAAAGTGAGCGTCCTATTGGCGAGGTTGCCGAGATTGCCGATGAGCTCGCCGTTCACTTTCTCCTGGAAATCCGCCCAGGTGAAAGTGGTGTCGCCGCGCTCGGGACGGTTGTAGAAAATATAGAAGCGCCATACGTCCGCGGGAATGCCGGACTCCACGGCGTCGGTCCCGAAGACACCGATGCCCTTGGACTTGGAGAATTTCCCCGACTCGTAGTTGAGGTACTCCGAGCTCGACATGTGATGGAGCATGGTCCATTTCTTGCCGGAGCCGAGGAGGCTCGAGGGGAAGATGACCGTATGGAAGGGGATGTTGTCCTTGCCGATGAATTGGTAGAGCTCGACCTCGTCGGGCCGCTGCCACCAGTATTTCCAATCGAAGCCACTCTCGTCGCCGGCGCATGCCGTTATCGATATATAACCGATGGGCGCGTCGAACCACACGTAGAATACCTTGTCCTCGTAGCCCTGCTTGGGAACGGGGATGCCCCACTTGAGGTCGCGGGTGATCGCGCGCTCCTTGAGGCCGTCGCGGATCCAGGCTTGCGTCATCTGGACGGCGTTGTTCGCCCAGAAGCCGTCGACGCTGGCCTTCTTCATCCAGGACTCGAGCAGGGGGCGGATTGCCGGCAGGTCGATATAGAGGTGCGTCGTGCTCTTCGGCCGAGGAGTGGCGCCGCAGGTCGAGCACTTCGGATCCTTGAGCTCGGTCGGATCGAGGAGCTTGCCGCAGTTCTCGCACTGGTCGCCCCTCGCGCCGTCGTAGCCGCAATGGGGGCAGGTGCCGCGGACGTAGCGGTCGGCGAGGAAGCGCTGGTCGTGTTCGCAATACAACTGCTCGATGGTCCGGCTGTTGATGAGGCCTTTGGCATCGAGGTCGAGGAATATGGACTGCGTGATCTCGGTCTGGCGCTCGGTCGATGTGCGGCCGAACTTGTCGAACGCGATGCCGAACCAGGCGTAGATGTCGCGGTGGATCGCGTAGTAGCGGTCGCAGAGCTCGCGCGGACTTATGCCCTCCTCGAGCGCCCTCGTCTCGGTCGCCGTGCCGTATTCGTCGGTTCCGCAAACGTACAGCGTCTCGTAGCCGCGCAGACGGCAGAAACGCGCGAAGACGTCGGCCGAGAGTACCTGTATGAGATTGCCGAGATGAGGCACGTTGTTAACATAGGGAAGGGCCGAGGTGATGAGCCGTCGTTTCATAGGGCCTAACAATAGTCGGGCGAAGCTCGCGCTGTCAAGGATTGAGGCTGGCCGCGAAACGCGCGCGGCACCCGCTAGAACGAGATATCCGCCGTGACTCCGAGCTGGAACCTGAGCGTGAGCACCTGAGTGGAGGTCTCCAGCGACTGGTTTAGGTTCGCGTCGACCTTTAAGGTGAGGCGCTCCGGCACGGTGAGCTTCGCCTCGTATGCTTCCGCAAAGGACCAACCGGGCTGGTAGGCGATCGCGTCGCTCTTGTAGCCGGCGAGGCCGCCGGTGATCGATATCGTGCTCCGCAGGTTCGGCTGTCTCGTCGCGAGATCGCTCAAGTACATGGAGGCGATCGAGGCCGTGCTCGACGTCACGGCCTTGGCGGCTGCGGCGGGCTTCGTAGCCAAAGAGTACAGGTCGAGAAGCCAATGCCGCGCGACGCGCCGCGACAGGGAAAGCATCAGGCTGCCGGTCCAATTGATGGTGCCTGGCACTTGGGTCAACGAAACCTTGCTGTCGGAGTCCAGCTTGTCGAACTCCCCCGCGTACAAGGTCGCGAGGCCGTGGAACAGCACGCTGAGACTCGAGGCGCTTCCGTCCCGAGGCAGCTGGAGGCTGGCCTGTAGCGTGGAGAGATATTCGTCGCTGTCGAATGGCAGCTTGGACGGATAGGCGCCCATCGAGCCGAAGAGGTTGATGGAGGCGAACTTCGCTGTAGTCGACAATACGGCGGCATCGGTCACCTGGTCGGCGGCTCTTTTCAGGGCGCGGCCATAGGAGAAGGTCAATGCCGAGGGCGCGAGGAAGTCGTACCAATTCGATCCGTATTCGCGGGACAGGCTCAGGCCCGCCTCGGGGGTATAGTCGGCCTCGGTGAGGGCGAGGCCGCCAGGAGCTGTCTGCGCGTTGAAATAAGCCGCGGTGCCTGCCGAGCCCAGCTCCGCAAAAGGCAGTCCTGCGTAGAGCACCGGGAGTGCGGAGAAGTCCTGCAACGCCGCCGCCGCGTCGTTCACGATCCCGTTTGTACTGTCGCTCCGCGTATCGTCCCACGTGCGGGCGTAATAAGGCTCGATGCTGATGCCGCCTACCTCGAGCGGAAGGGCTGCGCGAGCCGTAGAAGTGTCGCTTCGAGTCCCTCCGTCCGCCGCGGTCGGCTGCGCGCTTTCGCCGATGGAGGCAGACAGGAATTCCTTGGCCGCGCCGTTCTTCATCGAGACGGTCGCCTTGACGTCGCGCTGCTCCGAAGAGTCCTCGTACGCCGGCAGTACGTATTGGAACGCGCCGAGCCACGTGGAGAAGTAGTTTGTGCCTCCAGACGGGGTTGCGCCCGACTCGGACCCGGCCGCGGGCCAGATCGCTGGCGCCTGACCCCACGTGGGTGGACGACGTGACGAAGTTAGACAGGGCAGCAATCGTGCCAACGGTTGTCAACTCGTTCAGGACAACGAAGGTCGACGAGGATAAATTGCCGCACTGTCCCAGGGCGGTCATCAGCGCGAGGTTGGCATTTGTACCCGAGCCCAGGCCGGGGTTTCCGCCGGTGGCGACCAGGTAGACCTCCGAAGATGCTGAAGGGCAGGTGAAGTCGCCGGTGATGTCGAAAGAGCCAGTGGGCAGAGTGTTGTTGGCGTTCCCAGCATTGGCGTTGCTATTCCTAACCCCTGTGCCATCGCTGGTGGTGACGGTTGCGCTGATCAGGGGCGTCGCTGCGGACGCGTCTCCGGTTGTTCCAACCGCATACAGTTGAATCAAACTGCCGCTCACTGGATTCTGTCCGCCGAATACAGAGCCGGTAGCATGGGCCCCCGCGACGGGATTGAAAGAACCGCCGCTCGCGCATCCAGTCAAGCCGACAAAAACTATGAGCAGAGGAAATGCGACCCGGGCGAGGTCAAGCGTGGAATTGACGCAGCGAATCATTTCGGCGCAATCGTTGCTGTGTGCAGCGCGCATACGTAACCTGCTCAAAATTGACCTCGGTGCCGGCGGTTTCCACTGATCCTGTCAATTGTACAAGTGCCGTAGTTCCCCTAAACCTGCATTGCACGCAGTTCGATCTTGAATGCCTGGCGCACGTCTGCCGCACAGATTCACGCAATGGCAACGATGCAGAATTCTCAATCGCCGAGGGACGTCTGCACTCTGCGAGCAGTTTGCACCCACGAATGGTCGGGTGGGACCAGCTTGAGCTTGCCTGCGACTTGATCCAGCGGCACGGGTTCGGTGTCGTCGCCGCGCGCCGCGACCATGACGCCAAACTTGCCCGCGTGGATGAGATCGGCGCAGGCGCTGCCGAGACGGGTGGCGAGGATTCGATCTGCCGCGCAGGGCGTGCCTCCGCGCTGCACATAACCGAGGATGGTGACGCGAGACTCAAGATGGGTGAGTTCCTCAAGCTGGTGGGCCAGACGCAATGTGTTGCCCTGATGGCGGACGTCAAGCGCAGCGATTTCACGCTTGGCCTCCAGCTTCTCGTTCAAGGTTTTGGCGCGCTTGAGAACCTTTTCGGCGATTCCAAAGACGCGCGCATCATTCTGGTTCATCGCGCCTTCGGCCACGGCCACGATGCTGAAGTTGCTTCCTTTTTTGCTGCGACGGCCGATGGCCTCGGCGATGCTCTCCACGTTGTAAGGGATTTCCGGAATGAGAATAACGTCCGCGCGGCCTGGGAGTCCCGCACCAAGCGTGAGCCAACCGGCGCGATGTCCCATAATCTCCGCCACGATGATGCGATGGTGGCTGTGCGCGGTGCTGTGCAGACGGTCAATCGCGTCGGTAGCGATGCTCAAGGCTGTGGCATAGCCAAACGTGGCATCGGTCATGGCCAC
>CAWHFT010000060.1:0-18310 GCA_963828175.1 uncultured Spirochaetota bacterium | reverse complement strand
CCATATTTTCGAGCTCCATCCCGAGGTGGCGGCGAGCTATCGGACGACCTACCGCTACCTCATGATCGACGAGTTCCAGGACACGTTGCTCATGCAGTACCGCTTCATGAGCATGATGGCGTCGCGCAACGTGTGCATCGTCGGCGACGACGACCAGTCCATCTATTCGTGGCGCGGGGCGAACTTCGAGAACTTCGGCCTCTTCGAGAGGGACTTCGCCGGCTTCAAGGAGGTAAAGCTCGAGCGCAACTATCGATCGACCGCGACGATCCTCGACGCCGCGAACGCCATCATCGCCCACAACGAGAACCGGAAGGACAAGGCGCTCTGGACTACCGGCGGCGCGGGAGGCGCGCCGATCGAGCTGTATACGCCGGAGGACGAAGGCAAGGAGGCTGAGTTCATCGCGAGGACGATTAAGGAGATCAAGCTCAAGGAAAGGACTCCATGGGGCGAGTTCGGCATCCTGATCCGCACGAACAACTTGACTAGGCGCATCGAGGAGTCCCTGCTCGCCGAGCAGGTCCCCTATCGGATCTCGGGCGGCACCTCATTCTACGGCAGGAAGGAGATAAAGGACATCATCTCCTATCTCAGGGTAGTGGCCAATCCGGACGACGATGTGAACCTGCTCAGGATCGTCAACACGCCGCGTCGGGGGATCGGCAAGTCGAGCCTGGAGAAACTGACGGCAATAGCCCGCTCGCACGATGCCTCTCTGAGGACCGCGATGGAGCTGGCGAGGACGGGAGCGTATTTAGGCGCCGAAGGGGGAGGGGACGCGGTCGAAGGATCCCACGGCGAGGATACGCCAAGCGGCTCGTCCTTCGGCGGGCTTTCCGAAAAGGCGGTCGCCGACGTCGCGGCCTTTCTCGGTCTGGTCGACGAGTACCGCGAGGAGCTCCTGGGCAAGAAGCGTATCGCCGCTAAGGTCCGGCAGCTCGTCGACGCCATCGACTACTGGGGCTACCTCGTCGAGGAGAACAAGCAGAGCGACAAGGCCGCGAAATGGAAATTCCACAACCTCGAGATTCTGATGAAATCGATCGAGGATTGGGAATCCGACCCCGACACTACCTCGCCCGGTCTTTACGAATGGCTGAACCGAGTCTCCCTCATCACGCGAGACGACATCGACGACGACGAGGGCGGCGAGGTCAACTTGATGACTATCCACGCCGCCAAGGGGCTCGAGTTCGAGGTCGTGTTCATCGCGGGCTGCGAGGACGGCATCATCCCGCACGCACGGGCCCTCGAGGAGGGCGAGGGTAACATCGAGGAAGAGCGCCGGCTGTTTTACGTCGCGGTGACGCGGGCGAGGCGCCGTCTCCTCGTGAGCGCCTGTCTCCGACGACGCAGGCAGAATCAGACCATTGATTGCGTGCCGAGTCCCTTTCTGCAAGAAATACCGCCCGACCTGATTCAGAACTGCTTGGGAGAGGCGGAGTTCACGGAGGAGGAGGGCGAGGAGTACTTCGGGAAGCTGAAGGCGATGTTCGAGCCGGAAGCCGAGGATCAGTAAGCCTTCAGGGCAGGTTTTTCCTGGAGTTCCCGCACGTAGGCTTGGTAGGCTGTCTCTTCCTCGGGACTGTCGAATCCATCGATCTTGATGCCGAATTCCGAGTCCGAGCCGGCAATGCGGCAGTGCACGACCTTGCCCTTCGCGGTCACCTTCGACTCGCCGGAAGAGGGATGCACACGGAAGCGGGCGCGGAAAATGCCGCCTTGCCCCGCGCAGACGTCACCGCGCACGAGGAAGCCAGTCGCGCTCAGGTTGCGGATGTGGATCGGCATGGTCTTGGGCTCGACGTATTCCGCAAAAAGCGAGACGTTATACCGCGGCTCCGAGCGTCGATTGTCTTCCATAGGCGGATTATAGCGCGCCAGGCGCGAGACGGCTAGGAGAGCCGCCCCGCGCGCGGTCCCCGCGCGGGATCGCCTGCGAGCGCGTTCCCTGCGCGGCGGTCACGCTCCAGATTGATCCACGTGAGCTCGTGCCGGTTGTGCCAGAGATGCAGCACGCGCGACCCGGGAATGGCTGCGAATCGGTCGGCGCTGGCCTTGTCGAAGCTCGCGCCTTGCATTTTTATCGTGCAGACGAAGTTCCTCGCGAGCCCCGACTCCAACCACGCTTCCGCCCATTGGAGGAGGGCAGGAGGATAGCAGATGACGTCTGAGCAAAGCCAATCCACGGGCCCGATCTCCTCGGGCCTGAGAGTAAAGGCGTCGTGGCGCAGCGTGCGGACACCGGGCAGCGCGGCTATGCGGGGGTCCAAGTTCGCGCGGTCTATGGCGAGGACTTCCGCCCCGAGACCCGCCAAGGCCCAGGTCCAGCCTCCCGGAGAGGCGCCTGCGTCCACGCAGACCTCGCCTGGGGACGGTAGCTGCCCCGCGATCACCAGGGCCTCCCAGAGCTTGCGGTAAGCCCTGCTGGGCGGGCCTTCCCTGTCCTCGACGAAATCGAACTCGCCGTTGGGGAAGGGGCTCGAGCACACCGGGCTCGCGAGCATCGTGTCGGCATCGAGGAGGGTAAAGGCACCCATCGGAACGTCCGGGGGCGCGAACGGAAAGGATTTGGGCCGCGAGGGAAGGGGAGGCAGACTCTCGGCTATCAGGGCAGTGCGTCGATGCAGCCTGGCGGGGAGGGGCGCCCAGTTGCGCTGGATCGAGCGAAGCGTCTTTGCCGCGTCTCCCACCGAGCCTATCTCGATGAGGAGCGGCTTCTCCCACACGTTGCGCGTCCAATAAGGACCGAGTCGCGCTCCGAGGACAGTGACGAGCTCGCCGTCCAGCCTGTCGCGCTCGGGGAGCTCGGCCAGCAGTAGCGGGAGAAACCCTCTCGCGGCGTGGTAGCAGGCCGCATCGAGCTCGCGGATGGCGGACGACATCGGCGGATTATATCAATTTTCTTGACCGCGCGGCTTCCAGCAAGGATCGGTTCCAGCGATTCGATTCGAGGAAGCCGTCTTTGAGCGTGGCTTCTCCCAGCCTCGTCGAACGCAGCTGGAGGGCCTTGAAAGCCTTGCTCAGAGCGCTCGCGCCCTCCATGGAGCTCGGGCTGGCCCGCTCGAGGATGAGGTAGCGGTAGAAGAGGTAGAGATGAGCCGAAGGGTGAAGGACGGAGAGCCTATCCTCTCTCGCGAGCGAGGCGAGCCGCTCTGCGCTTGCCATGCCCTTCTTATCGGGGTCGGACATGCCTGCGGCGAATTCCTTGAATGCCTCGATCTGGTCGCGGAGGTAGCTGCGCTCGGCGATGTAACCGACTGCTCGGCCCTCGAGAGAGGCGTAGCCCGAATCCCAGTCGAAGGAATCGGCGGGGCGGAAGCCCTGCCCCGGGGCGATGGCCAAGGCCTCCTCCGCGAGCGTCAGCGCCTCGGCGGGCCTGCCTTCCCGGGCCTCGAGCTCGGCAAGGAACCAAAGAGCCTCCGAGTCGTCGTCGAAGCGCCTCAGGATTTCCCCAGCCCTCATGGACTCGCCCGAGAAGGCCGCAGCGCGTCCCGTCCAGATCTCCGCGCGACGCGCAGCCTCGGTCTGGCCGTACACTCGCGCGACGGACCTGACGCGGCCGAAGCACTCCTCGGCCCTGTCGTAGCGGCCGATTTCGAAGGCGGCTCTGCCGCCGATGAAAGCGCAGGCCGATTCCCAATCGGCGCGGAACGAGGACGCCGCCCATGAGGCGGCCGCCTCCACGCGCGCCGTCGCCCTGCCCAGGTCGCCGAGAGTGAAGTCCGCCGCCGCTTCGGCCGTCGCCGATAGTATGCACTCGAGGGGCTCGGAAGAGGCCGAGGCTATGTCGTAGGCATTCGCGAGATAGTCGGCGCCCTCCTGCACCTGTTCCTGCGCAAGGGCGCAGAGCCCGAGGAGCCGGTGCGCCTTGGCCTCGGCCTTTCGCGCTCCGAGCGAATGGAGCCGCATGAGGGCGTCCTTAGCGCCCGAAGCAGCTATCTGCGCGCGACCATCCGCATAATCGAAAGCCGCCCTCGAGAGCCCGGCGGCCGCGGCAGCTAGATCGCCGGCGGCCATCGCCGCTCCAGCGCCCGACGTTGCGGCGCTCGAGGCCACGGCGCGTCTGGCTGCCGTCTCGAGGAGCTCGAGGGCTCCAAGGCTGGACTCGCGCTCCGCGGCCGAGTAGAAAGCGAGGAAATCCGCCATGGGCTCGAGGGGAGTGCCTACCGGCCCCTCGGCTTCGGACTCCGACGGTCCGTAGATCGCGTCGGCGGAGATGCAATCGAGCAGTAGGGTGAGGCTCTCCTCGTCGGCCCCGGCTTTGCCCGTATCCGAGCGCATGCGCCGGTACAAAGCGGCCGAGGGGATGATGAGTCCTTTGTCCCTGAGCAGGAGCAGCCTGTCGGCGAAGCTCGCTCGGATCGTCGCGCCGCGGTCGGGTATCGCCTTCTCGCAGCTGGAGGCTGCGTGAGTCGAAAGTATCCTAGGGCGCTCGTCCCTCGAAACGAGGCCCAGGTCGGCGAGAGTCCCGTAGACGAGCGAGCGTATGCCGGCGACGTAGCCCGAGTCGCGGAGAAAGCTCTCCATGGATTCGTCGGTAAGCACGCCCTCTCCTAGGCGCAGGGCTAGGAGAAGCTCCGGGTATTCGCGAGGCAGGGTCGCGAGGGCCTCTGCGGCCAGCGATTCGGTGTCGGCTGCGGCCGATACCGGACGTCCCGCGGAGAGCAGACGGATCGCGAGTTTGAGGCGCAGCGGGTCGCCGGCGGCCGCGAGGGCGAGGATCGCCGAGCTGCCGGGAGCGCACAATGCGTCGGCGGCTCGCAGCGCCGCCTGGGCGATGGCCGTGGGCCCTGGGCCGGCAGCCTCCAGGCTGCGCGGGGCCTGGCCCTTCCAATGGCGAGGGAGGTCCGCGCCGGAAATCAAGATCATGATGCCTTCGCCGGCGAGGCGCTCCGCTACGAGCGAGCGTATCAGCTCGAGGCTCCGCGCAGGGAAGGACTCGATCCTGTCAACTATCACGAAAGCTGGGAGCCCGCTCTTCCTCATCGTCCTGGCGTAGAGCCTGAGCGCGGCAGTCGCGCAGAGACCGAGCCGGATGTCGATCTGCGTAGAATAGCCGCGCCGGTATGGAGAGCGCTGGAGGAAATCCAGCATCGGCGAGAGCTCCTCGAGCAGGCCTCGCTCGGCTCCCGAAAGGAGGTCGCCCGGGCCTGGGACGCCTTTTCGTGGCGAGACAAGGGCACCCAATACGCTGGCTATCGGGCCGTAGGGGGGATTCTCGACCGCCGATGCGGCCAATCTCAGGAAACGGCTCGCGGCATCCCGGTACAGCTTGGTCAAAGCGGCCTCGAGACAGAGCGCGGGGCCCCTTCCCGGTCCGAAAATGGCGAGGGAAGTCTCCGCGTCCTGACCGACGCCGAGCTCGCCGAGGGCGTCGACGAGTCGGTCTATCGTCTGCAGCGGCGCCTCTTCCAGCAGCTCGCCATACGCCTCGCCTTGAGGTCCCATTTGGGGCCCCAAAAGGGGGAGGACCGGGCGGGCATAGATGGCGTCCAGAACGGATATGCACGTCTTTGGCTCGGTTTCGTTCTCGGCATTCGGCCCAGGAGGCGCGAAAAGGAAGTAATCCTCGAAGGAGGCTTTGGAGCGATTCGAGACGTATAACCCATCACCGGTGATCCCAAACCATAGTCGCTTCGCTGCCGCGAACGCTTCTTCCGCATTTTTCGCGCCAGAGTCGAGCAGGATAGCCCAACCATGCAAACGCGGGCCCAATTTGGAGATTTTGGAGGAAAGCGATCGAGCCGCCTCCGCTGCGCGAAGTCGACAGGGCCGGGAAGCTTCATCGAACGTGAGGAGGTAGGATTCCTCGCTCATCTGCCTCGTAGCGGCGAAGGCTGGAATTGATTCCTCGACGACGGACTGAAGCTCGGCCGCGAGCGTCGGCTCGCTCCTTCGGATCTGGGCGTGGAAAGGTATCTTAATAAAGAGTCCTATCACCGGGTCAACCTCGCGTTTTCATCTTCACGTACAAGTGTCACCATATCCTCCTTTTCGTCCAGCGGTAAAAACTTGACTCGGTGTATCGCGAATGCTACACTGCGCTTCCAGGCTGGCTTTACGGGCATGTGTCCGTGCAATAAAGAGGAAACATACTGTGTGGGATAGCATCATCAGCGTGCTAAGCGGTCCCCTGCTCGCAAAGCTCGCTCTCGCTGCCGCGCTCGTGGCCTTTTTCGTGTTCCTTCGCAAGAAAGACACAGAAGGTTCCATGACGGGCTATGCATTCATAGCCTGCTTCCTGGCCGCGAGAGACATCCTCTTCGTTTTCGTAGCGGATCAGCGGCTATACGGCATCGGTGACCTGGTTCTGTTCGGTGGCCTGCTGTTCCTGAGCCTCAAGCCCTTCAGGCTCGGTTGGCCTTATTGGGCGAGCATTTCCCTCGTCTGCCTCGCCGTGGTGATCCTCGTCCTCGAAGTCGCGGGCTTGAAGCTCGGCATTGCCGCCGACACATTGAGGTTGGTCGCGCTCGTTCCGATAGTCGTTCTCGCCCTTCTTCCCTTGCTTTCTTCAAAGGAAGCCGATACGCCTGCCCGAACCCTCTCGGTGCATGCCGCCGTTCCCATGGCTCTCTGCTCCGCCATATACATCGTGGTCGGGACCGTCCTCGGAACCGGACATCCGGTTTTCAAGGTCATAGTGACGCCCCTTTTCTACGGTATTTTTTTCGCGTTGGCCCTCATGTTCGTCGACATCATCCAAAACCAGCTAGTCAGCGCGGTCGATTATTACGAGGAGTCAGTCGACTCGCTCTACGACCTCCTCTTGTCGACCGGGACCGCGATGCGGAGCGAGACCTTCCTCCAGGATGTCGTCGACAATATGATCCGCACCGTGGTCGAGCGAACGGGTGCGGATGGCGGGTTGCTCCTCCTCTCCGACGAGTTCGAAGAAACGGTCTCGGTCAGGGCGGTTTGCGGTAGCTATCCGCCGCCCTTCAAGCTCCCCGAGAATCTCCCCAAGACTCCCGACCGGGTGGAATCCTTCATACGCCACGCCCGTTTCAAGCTCGGGGAGGGCATACTCGGCGAGGTATCGCGGACGGGCAAGCACGTCTTCGTCCCGCAGGCCGGGCCCGAGTCGCCCCTGCCCGACAACGGGGACGAGGCTTGGCTCAAGGCGGGCGCCTTCATAGCATCGCCACTCATCGTCAGGGACCGGATCATCGGAGCGGTTTCGGTAGTAAAATCGGGGCAAGGTACCTTCTCCGAGCGGGACTTCGATCGTTGCAAGTTGCTGGCCAATTTCGGATCGATCGCCGTGGCCAACTCCTTCTCGTTCCTTGAGGCCGCGGAGCGCAGCGACATCGAGAGGGAGGCCGACATAGCCGCGCAGGTCCAGTCCAGCCTCATCCCAAAGAAGCTGCCCGAAGTACAGGGCTTCTCTTTCGGCGCTTTCGCGAGTTCGGCCCGCGGAGTCTGCTCCGACTATTACGACATCATTCAGACCAGGGCGGACAAGGCTGTAATCGCCGTCGGCGACGTGGCGGGCAAGGGAGTCGCGGCCAGCATCGTCCTCGTGATGGTGCGCTCGATCCTCCACCTTATTACGGCCTCCACCAAGGACGTCGCGACTCTCCTTCAGTGGGTCAACCGGGGGATCACGGGCAAAGTCGATCTCGACCATTACGCTACGCTCTGCCTGGCGGCCGTGGACTCCGGTTCGGGGGTAGTGGAGTTGGCCAACGCCGGCCACCAGCCGGCCCTCCTGTGTCGCTCCGCTGAGGGTCCTCTCGAAACCTTCGAGTCTAAGAGCGTGCCGATCGGCGTCGAGCGCGGTACGGTCTTCTCGTCCTCGAAATTCGCCCTGGCGGACGGCGACGTTCTCGTGCTATACACTGACGGCATCGTCGAGACGATGAACGCCCAAGGCAAGCAGTACGGCCGCAAGAGCCTCGGCGCGGTGGTACAGCGCTGCCGCGACCTGTCCCCGTCCGAGATCGCCGAGCAGGTACAGGAAGACCTTTCGGGCTTCGCGGGGCTCGCCCGCCCGCACGACGATAGAACGGTTCTCGTGATCAAAAGATCAAAGGCATGACAACGGAGGAGCGGAGCGCATGGACTTAAAGATCCGCAAGAACGGCGAGAGCTACATCATCGACGTCAATGGCGAGATGGACCTCTACAACTCGTACAAGCTCAAGGAGCTCGTCATGAAGATGCTCGAAAAGAAAGTCGAGCGCTTCATCATCAACCTCGAAAACGTCGACTACATCGACTCGAGCGGCATCGGCGCCCTCATCTACATCTGCTCGACCATCAAGAAGATGGGCTTTAGGCTCGTGATCACCAATATCCACGGCTCGGTGAAGAAAGTCATCGAGCTCACCAAGCTTATGGGCTACTTCCCGATCACGCCAACGATCGACGACGCCCTCAAGCGGATGGAGGCCTAAAGATGGCGGCGCCGCAAGTCAAGGAAATCAAGGTCGACGAGAATTCTCCTCTCTTCGAGAAGACCGGGATGCTTCACAAGGAGTTTCCCTCCGACTTCCGCCAGATCCGATACTTCACGCTGCTCATCGTTCAATCCGCACCTCCCGACATCAAGGAGATCAACCTCCTCGAGCAGCAGATCAGCGAGATCATCAAGAACGCCGTCAAGCACGGCAACAAGTGCGACCCCGAGAAGAAAGTCCGCGTCTGGTACAGTTTCAGCCCCGAACACGCTCACCTCATCGTCGAGGACGAAGGCCCGGGCTTCCAGGACCTGGAGCGCTGGAACGAGTTTAACCAGAAGAGGCAGAGCCTGCTCGAGGGTAACGATTTCGAGGCCCTCTCGGAGTACGTCTCCTACCGCGGCGAGCGCGCGGATGACAACGACGGCGGCAACGCCCTCTTTGCCGCGCTGGAGTACTGGGACGGCGGGTTCGTCTTCAATTCCAAGCGCAATTGCGTCTCGGTGCTGAAGCGCTTCCCCAAGAAGCGCCACGGAGTAAAAGTCGACCGCGAGGATTAGCTAGTCGTCAATCGCTGCGGCGGGGCCTTCGCGCGAAGGCCCGGGCCAGGACCGCGCAGGATGCCGCGGTCGCCGCCGCGATGAGCGCGTAGCTCGCGAAGCCGACCGAAATGCCGTAGCTTTGCGAGATCCAGGACATGAGGAACGGGAAGGCAAACAGGCCGACCCCGCCGCCGGCCACGGCGAAGGAGATGGCCTCGGCCTGGCGGCCCGAGCATGATATGCCGACCAGCGAGATCACGGTCGGATAGATGATCGAGCAGCCCAAGCCGGCGAGGAACGTCAGAGCCGAGGGCGCCCACAAGGCTCCGCTCGTCGGCGAGACGAAGCCTAGGCCGCATAACGCGGCAGTCGCCGCGGTGAGCAGCAGCGAGAAAGCGAAAAGGACGACTCCAAGCCGGTTCCCGCGGTAGAGCGCGGGAACGCCGAAACGTCCGGCGAGCAGCCCCGTCCAGAACAGCGAAACGGCGAGAGGCGCGAAAGCCGGGTCGGCGGCGAATATCCTCACGAAGTATTCCGCGATCCAATTCGAAATGCCGATCTCCGTCCCGACATACAGCAGGAGGCAGACGAATCCGAGGTAATAGGCCGGCCCGCGAGGGTATCCGGTCCCGGCGGAGCTGCGTTCCTGACCCGACTCGGCCGTACCGAGGCGCGAGAAGGGCATGGCCGCGAGGGCGATCCCGAGGAAAGTGAAGAGAATGGCGATGCCGCGGAACAGCAGCGTCCAGGACAGGCCGGTCGTCATGATGAGTCCAAGGACCAGTGGGCCCGCGACCGCGCCTATCGCGAAGGCGCCGTGCATCAGGTTCATGGCCCGTCCGGAGCCTTTCTTGTCGTCCATGCGCAGAGCGGACCAGTTGACTGCCGGCTCGATGAAGCCCTGTCCCGCTCCGATGAGGAAGTTGAGCATCAGATTGGCTTTGAACGAGGGTGTCGAGGCGAATAGGGCCAGACCGACGACGCAGCTCACGAGGCCCGCGAGGACGGTCGCTTTCGGTCCGATGTGACCCATCACCTTGCCCGAGACGAGGCTGGCGAGGAAGTAGGCCGCCGCGCTCGCGGCGATCACCGCCCCGGCCGAGGCGTAGCTCCAATGGAAGTTGCCGAGGATCTTCGGGAGCGCTGCGCCAACGATAGTCATCGAAGTGCCGAAAAGCGTGAAAGTCGCGAACAGCCCGAGAAAGAGGCCGCGGTGAGACTTGGCGATGAGGGGCATGGCACCTCCTAAGATAATTTTTGCCGAGGCTTGAGGCTGAGGCCCTCGACCCCCGACGCGTCCTCGTCGGTGAAGTCGCGGCCGTAGAGGCATTCGAAGAGGAATCGGAAATCCTCGGGAGCGATCTGGGCGTACTCCATCCCGAAATAGGTGCGGGTCGCGTCCCGGTATACGCGCTTGACCTTCGCCAAGGCCTTGATGGGCCTGCCTTTGGCCTTGATAGAGATTTCCATTTCGCTTCCGGGGAGCAGCGAGGACGAAAGGTCCCGGGAAGCGTTCGAGAAGAGGAGCCCTCCGGCACTGATGTCGATGACGTCGGCGGAGAAGTCTCGCGCCTTCTTGGGGGCGTTCCGGAAGTATCCGTTCATCTTCAAAGAGTAGGCGAGGACCTTCGCGAACTGGTGAAAGGTCTCAAGCACGGGAAGGTCAAAAGGCTGCCTTCCCGCCTGGGTATTGACGAGGTAGACGTAGCCGATGACGTACTCCTGGAAGAGCAGCGGGATCATCAGCTCGGAGAGGATGCCGGTGGCCTTCTTGTTGCGCTCGAATCGCTGGACTTCATCGGAGACGAAATCTTCGCGCATGTCCTCGTCCCTGAGGAAGTCCGCGAATACGTCGCGAGTGACGATGCGAGGACTCACATAGGGGTCGACCGCGGGGAGCCCCCCCGAGGCCGAGGGCAAGTAATAGATCTTGCCCGTGCGGACTATCAAGCGCTCTTCCTGGGTCTCAGGCCGTCTGTCCTTGAACATGCGGACTGCTCGCTCCGTCGCGAACTCGGAAGCGCGCTCGTTGAATTCGCGGACCAAGGCCTTGATGTCGCGCGGATCGAAGGCCGAGTCGCGTTCGGGCTCAGTCACCGCCTCGAACTCCCGGGTAGTCGGGAAAGAGAGCTGGTAACGGTCGCCCCTGAAAGAAACGGACACCTCGAGCTCGCTCGGCGGGGCGCGTCGGCTGTATCTGCGTCCGAGGTTCTTGTAGACGGCCTCGGGCATTGCCGCCGTCAGGCTCGAGTCCTTCACCTCGAGTACCCGCGCCCGGAAGGCCATCGGCTGCTCGCGGTACACGAAACGGAATTCGTACACTTGGCTGCGCCTGAGCAGGCGCAGCGGCATGGCATGGGAGAAGCCCAGGCCATCCGAGGTGATCGAGGTGATGAAGCAAGGCCATTCGCCGGAACCGGCGATGAGGAGGAAGGGCACTTTGTCGTCTCGCGCGGATCCGAGTATGAACTCTTTCTCGATCCGCTTCAGGTTAGTCGCCATTATTTATCCTCATCGCCTTTGAGCGTCCGGGCCGGCGCTCGCATCGGGATTGAAGTCCAAGTCGCCCTTCTTGGGAGGCTCTAGAGCCAAGGCTTCAATGTACCAGGCGTCGCCGACTTTCCTTAGCGACAGGAGGGCCTCCGTTCTGGCCGCGCCCGCTGCGGCGGGAAAACGGAGCCTGAGCGAGGCGTCCTGGCCGCGCAACTCGATCGCGCCGAGCCTATATGGTATCGCGGAAGAGTCCGCAGAACTTCGATCGGCCGGGGCGAGAATCGTGGAAAGCGCGTCCCGGGTTTGCGGAAGAAGAAGCTCCTTGTCGAGCTTGCCTTCGCCTAGCCCTTTGATGAAGGAAGTAGCGACCTTGTAAACGGCGGCTTCGTCGCCCTCGGCGGGGCGAGAAGATTGCAGAGGCCCCAGGGAGTAGTCCCTGGGTAAGCGAGGCTCCGGGGGCGCCCCGACACCGAAGGCGCGAATGGCTGCTACAATAGGGGCGGGAGGAGGCGTGGGGCTCCCGGGTTTCTGCAAGGTCGCTCCGGGGTTGGTAGCGGAAGCGGATGGAGGGGCCGGAATCGCTTGGTTCGCCGCTGGCGCCGTCGAGGGTTGCGGTCCTTTCCGAGCGCAGGAAGACAGCGAGGCGACCAAGACTATGATGAGGAAGGCGAGGGCCGCCGGATCGCTGTACTTCCATGACATTTCGTGTCAATATTTAACACATATGCGCAAACAGGTCAAATGAGGCATGCGGTAATGAATTCCTCCGACCTCCTGCATCGCATCGACTCCGATTTTACCGAACCCGTCCGCGACCCGCTTTGGGGTAATATTTTCCTCAGTCCGGCCCTGGAGAGGCTCGCGTCGTCTGCTCCATTCGCGAAGTTGGGTCGAATCAAGCAGCTCGGCCCGGCCTTCCTGGTCTATCCTGGAGCGACCCATACTCGTCGAGCCCATTCCCTCGGGGTCCTTCACATGGCCAAGAGACTCGCCTCCGCCCTTGCCATGAAAGGTCAGCTGGATTTCTGCACCCTCGAGGGACTGCAGTCCTATTTCGTCGCCGCCCTCTGCCACGACCTCGGGCATTTCCCCTACGCCCATTCTCTGAAGGAGCTGCCGCTCGAGCAGCACGAGGCCCTCACCGCCAAAGAGCTTCTCGCCGAGCCGTTGCGGAGCCTCGTGCTGGAGACGGGGGCGGACCCGCAGGCGGCCGCCGCCATCGTCGACAAGGAGGTTCCCGACGGTGGCGACCGCGAGATTCGCTTTTTCCGCAGCCTTCTCTCGGGCGTCCTGGACCCGGATAAGCTCGACTATCTGAATCGGGACGCGTTCTTCTGCGGAGTGCCCTACGGGCTTCAAGACAGCGATTTTATTCTGCAACGAGTCGTCGTGGGCCCCGGCGAGGTCCTCGCCGTCGACGAGCGTGGACTCATGAGCGTCGAGGGACTCCTGTTCGCGAAGTACCTCATGTATCGTTCGGTGTATTGGCACAAGGGCGTGCGCTCGGCGACGGCGATGATCAAGAAGGCGGTCCTTCTGGCCCTGAACGAAGGAGTCCTGAAGCCCGAGGAGCTTTATGGCCTCGACGACGACGGCTTCTACGCTAAGCTGAGGGCGATTCAGTTCGCTCCGTTCGCCTTGGCCCAGGCCGTTTTCGAGGGGCGCACCTTCTCTACGGTGGTCGACCTCGCCTTCGATGAAAAGTCCGAGGCTCATCGCAGCCTGCTCGACCTTGGCTCCAGGCTCAAGGCGGAGGCGGCTCTGGCCGCGAGGGCGGGGTTGGGCAGTCTCGATCTGGTGATCGACCTTCCCGAAGGGATTTCCTTCGAGACCGAGTTGCCCGTGATCCAGGAATGTCGCGAGGATACGCGTCGCGAGGGTACGCGCGGGCCGCGAGCGGTTTCGTTCTCCGAGAGCCCGACAGTCTTCAAGCCGCCCGTCGTCGCGGGCTTCGGCAAGGCGCTGCGGCGCCTGCGAGTTTTCGCCAGGGACGCGTCCGGCCGCCTCGAGGCTGCGGCTTTGGATTTGCTCGGTCAATGAGCCCGCCTCGCCCGCGGCGTTGCGAAGTTCTTGGAAATGATTACACTTGGAATGGCGAGGAGGAATCATGATGGAGATCCGCAACATCATGGAAGACGCGGTCAAGGCCATGGTGGAGGAGCTGTTCGAGCATGAGGCCAGGGAAAAGCGTCTCGGCTTCTGCACCTGCGATCAATGCAAGGTCGACGTCGCCTGCTACGTCTTGAACAGGGTCAAGCCCGAATACATAGTCTCGAGCCGCGGTCTCGCGTATAGCGAAAAAGAAGGCCTCGACAAAGTCCAGCGCCAAGCCGATATCGTTTCCCTCGTCAAGGAAGGCTGGGGCAAAGTCTCGCACGCCCCGCGGCCGACTTCCGACCATGTCCAGGGCAAGCCCTTTGATGATGATCGGATAGGGCCGGTCTTCAATTTTCCCACGATAATGGGGAGAGTATTCGATGGACGGACGTTCGCCCCCCTGGGAGAGGGCATCGTTCGCCTTCTCGCCGACGGTGAGGAAGTCGGTATGGTAGACCCCAATTGGCAAAACCCTTTCGTGCTCGCCGGGGCTACCGGCGGGACTTTCATCTTCTGGCCCAGGCCGATCGAGGCTGCGCCCGACGCAGGCGACAGGAAGTTCGGCTTCGAGATCCAGGTCGACGTGTCCGGACTCGAAATGCTCCCGCACTATTTCGAGATCGATATCGCGCCCGAGAAGAGCGCGCGCCTCGATTTTTCCCTGCAAAGAGTGCACAAGATCCCCGACCTCTATCTCTTTCCTGAAGGTGAAGGTGAAGGCGAGGAGAACGATTAGCAGTAGGCAATAAGTTCGCGAGCCGGAACTAGTTCTACATAATGGAAGACCGAATGCACGCCCCGTTCCTCGGAATGCCTGATTTTGACCACGCGATAGGCGATTGTCCTCGGGCTCGGAAGCGGGAGAGGAAGGGAACGGCCGTTGAGATCGACAAGGCTATCGATCCTTAACGGGGTATCGATTGCCTGGCTCTCGCCCTCCGGATACACGATGTAGTATTCGTCTATCGTCATTCGGGAATGATAATACCCCTCCATTTGATAGCGGGTCCATACCATCGCTTAGTTGACAGAAGGCGAGATATCCCACAGTAACACTGCGAGTTGACCAAGATGCCCCCAACACCTACACACGCGTCTAGTTTTCTTGCTATAAATTCTGGTTCTGTCGAGCCTTTTCGAATTTAGCTTCGTTGACAGTTGCGTATGGAGAAGTAGTATAAGGTCTGTGGTGGGAAAAAGTGGTAAAACGTAGGAACTTGTGGCAATGAATCTACTTACCGGCGAGTTCAGGAATACCCTGGACGAAAAGGGGCGATTGTCTCTCCCTGCCCGGCTCCGCGGCGAGCTGCTCGGGAGCGAGTTTGTCCTCACGCAAGGCGTAGATGCCTGCCTCTGGCTCTTCCCGCCCGAACAATGGACTGCCCTGTCGAAAAAACTCATGGAGTCGACGAGCTTGTTCTCGGCGAGGGCTCGTCTCGTCCAGCGGCGGATCCTCGCGCCCGCCCAGGAGGTGGAAGTCGACAAGCTCGGAAGGATCGCGATTCCGCAGAGCCTTCGCGAGTTCGCCGGACTCACCAAGGAATGCGTGATTCTCGGCATTACGAAATACATCGAGATCTGGGACGGCGAGGCGTATCGTAGCTACCTCGAGCAAAACGAGTCCGAATTCCTGGCTGCGGCCGAAGAACTGGGAGGCCTGACGCTTTAATGCGTCGGGACGGCCGTGACCGGAATCGCCCATACCCCCGTTTTGCTCGAGGAAGTTCTTGCCTTCCTCGTTCCGCGGAAAACCGACGAGCTGATGCTGGATTGCACGCTGGGGGAGGGAGGCCACGCCGAGGCCTTCCTCGCGCGCTATCCTGGCCTCGGCTATGTCGGCATCGACGCGGACCCTGTCATCCAGGCGAAGGCGCGGGAGCGCCTCTCGCCGTACGGGGCCAGGGTCTCATACCGCCTCGGCTACTTCGACGAGGTCCTCGCGAATTGGGACGAAATTGATTTCCATTTCGGCAGTTCGCGAAGCGAATCGCAAAGCGAAGGCGCGAAAGCGCCTTCGCTGAGGCCGGGCCTCATCCTTTTCGACCTGGGAGTCTCAATGTTCCACTTCGCCGAGTCGGGGCGCGGCTTCGGCCACGGCAAGGATGAGGAACTCGACATGAGGCTCTCGCCCGAGGCGCCGCGGAGCGCCGCACGCCTCCTCGCCGAGGAGTCGGAGTTCGAGATCGCTCGCATCATCTTCGAATTCGGCGAGGAGCGGATGTCGAGGCGGATCGCGAAGGCGATAGTCGACGCGAGGCGCAAAGGCGGCGTCGCCACGACGGGAGCGCTCGCCGAGCTCGTGTGGAACGCAGTACCGGCGGCCTATCGGCACGGCCGTATCCATCCGGCCACGAGGACTTTCCAGGCCCTTCGCATAGCCGTCAACGACGAGCTGGGGCGGGCCGAGCGCGGCATCAAGCGCGCGGCCGACCTTCTCGCGCCGGAAGGCTTTATCGCGATCATCTCCTTCCATTCGCTCGAGGACCGAGTTGCCAAGAACGCGCTACGCTCGCTCGCCGGTCGCCGTCGGTCGGACTCCGGCTTTTCACCCTATGGAAATCCTCCGATACCTGTAGAAGAGGGCGGGGAATTCCATCCGACGCTCGAGCTCGTCACGAAGAAGCCGGTCGAGCCGAGCCTCGAAGAAATCGCGCGGAATCCCGCCTCTCGAAGCGCCAAATTGCGCGTCGCTAAAAAGACGAGCGGGAGGACGGCGGCATGAAACGAGCGGGGCTATTCGCGATCCTCCTTTCCGTGCCGTTGCTCCTGATCGCGGTAGCCTGGCAGGCGGGACGGTTCGACGAACTCGCCGCCCAGGCGCGGAAACTCGAGGCTTCGCAGGAATCCTGGGTTCAGGAGAACCGCAAGCTGGAGGCCGGTATTCGCGTCCTGTCGAGCAGGGAACGTGCGGCGACGTTGGCGAAAAGCCTCGGCCTCGAGATCGCCGGTCCCGAGCGCCGCTTGCGCGTGCTCCTGCCGGGCGCCGAAGCCAGCGTCGGCGCGGGCGAGAAGGAGCGGAAGTGAGTGAAGCGCGTTCGCCGCTGTTCACGGCCGCCGAGCTCGCCTCGATCACAGGCGCCGTCCTGGTGGGCGAGCCGGGCGCGGCCATCGAATCGGTCGTCGTCGATTCCCGCCAGGCGGGGAGGCTGTCGCTGTTCGTTGCGCTGCCTGGCGAAAGGACCGATGGCCATGCCTACGTCGGAGCGGCCTTGAGGGCCGGCGCCTCCTGCGTGCTCGCGCGGTCGGATCGTCGGGCCGAGGTCGAGGCAGAGGCCATGGGATCGGCGGCCGCGGACAAGACGGCGATAGCCTTCGTCCGCGACACGCTGCCGGCTCTCCAGTCCCTCGCACGCGCGCACCGGGCGCGGTTTCCTCGCCTCCTCCGCATCGGCGTTACCGGCTCGAGCGGGAAGACGACGACCAAAGAGTGCATAGCGTCGATCCTCGGCCTTTCCCGTTCGGTGATCCTCAACCCAGGGAATCTCAATTCGGATATCGGGCTCCCGCTATCCGTTTTCGCGATAGACGAAACCCACGAGGCCGGGATTTTCGAGATGGGGATGAACAGGCTCGGGGAGATGGGCGAGCTGGCCGCGGTCTTCGAGCCCGACATCGCCCTGATCACCAACGTCGGCATGGCCCACATCGGGATTCTCGGCTCGCGCGACGCGATAGCCCAGGAAAAAAAGGCGATTTTCTCTCGCTTCGACGGGCATCAAGCCGGATTCGTGTGGGAAGACGACGACTACAACGCTTTCCTGAAGGCGGGAGTCCGCGGGGTCGTCTCGGATTTCGGGCCGAGGAGTACGATCGGAGCGCGCGTGATCGCGAACCGCGGGCTCGATGGATACGACTTGTCCTGGGATGGGATCGAGTTCCGCTTTCCCTTGCTGGGGAGGCACAATCTCCTTGACGCGGTAGGCGCCGCCGCAGTCGCCTCCAGGGCGGGGGCCTCGGCCTCCGAGGTGGCCCGGGGGCTCTCCGCCGTGAGGCCGCTATTCGGCCGCTCGGAGATCTTGAAGGGCGAGTATACGATCGTGCGCGACTGCTATAATGCGAACCCTGACAGCGTCGATGCCGCCATTGCGCTCTGCGACTCGGTCGAGTGGGCGGGGCGCCGAGTATACGTATTGGGGTCCATGCTCGAGCTGGGCCCGGAATCGGCCCAGGCCCACGACGCGATGGGCGTCTCGGCCGGCAAGTCGGAGGCGGAAGCCCTCTTCTTCTTCGGCGAGGAGACGAAACCGGCCTTCGATGCTGCGAGGCTCGCGGACTTTCGCGGGCTCGCGGTGTTCGAGACGGATTTCCAGAGGCTTCTCGCCTCGGTCAAGAGCTATATCGCCCCGGGCGACCTCATCCTGCTCAAGGGATCGCGGGGTATGCAGCTGGAGAGGCTCGAGGACGCCTTGTCGAAGCCCTCGCCGGCGGCCGAGTCGACTCGAGCGCAAGGGGAGGCCTAAGCATGTTCCTGGAGTCGTTCCGAGCGCTCGTGAAGTACTTCTCGCCGCTCAACGTGTTCAAGTACCTCACCTTCCGCTCGGCCTACGCCGCGGTCACCGCCCTTCTCATCGCCTTCCTCTTCGGCCCGGCCATCATCGCCAAGCTCCGGCTGCTCAAGTTCGGCCAATCCGTGAGGTCCGACGGCCCCGAAACCCACCTCGCGAAGACCGGCACTCCCACGATGGGAGGCATCCTGATAATCGTCGCGGTCCTGGTGGCCGTTCTCTTGTGGGCTGACTTGTCGAACGCGTACGTCTGGATTGCCCTCGGCTC
>CAWHFT010000059.1:0-4214 GCA_963828175.1 uncultured Spirochaetota bacterium | reverse complement strand
ATGTCGCCTCAACCATCGTATTGCTGGCGAGACCGCTCGCGCCGGCCCCTTTCGCATCGGCGCCGGGCGAGGGCCGTGGATCGAGGCTTTCGGCAAGAACATGGAGGCCGCCCTGGGTGACATGATCATGGCCACCTTTCTGGACGTGACCGACCGGGTCCTCTACGAGGAACGGCAACGCATCCAGCGGCAGAGGCTCATCCAGGCCGAGAAGCTCGCCTCGCTGGGCGAGCTCGTCGCCGGGGTGGCCCACGAAATAAACAACCCGAACCACGCGATCGCCATCGACGCGGACATCCTCGCCCAAGCGTGGGCCTCGGCCGCCCCGCTGCTGGATCGCGCCCTCGAGGGCCGGGAGGGCGACCTCGTCGGCGGCATGGAGTGGCAGGAGGCCCGCGACGAGGCGCCGCGGCTCCTGGCCGGGATCGCCGCCGCCTCGCGCGACATCGACGCGATAGTCCGCGGCCTCAAGGACTACGCGCGGGGGGAGGCCAAGCCGGAGACCGAGGACGTCTCCCTCAACCTCGTCGTCAAGGCCGCCCTCACGCTGCTCTCGAACTATATAAAGAAGGCGACCCGTCATCTCGCGCCTCGACCTGGCCGAGGGCCTGCCACCGGTGCGCGCGCACTTCCACAGGCTCGAGCAGGTGACGGTCAACCTCTCCAGAACGCCTGCCAGGCCCTCACCGACCCCGAGCAAGGGATCAGCGTGTCCACTTCCTCGACGGGAAGCGGGCCGCGTTCGCCTCGTCGTCGCCGACGCGGGGCGCGGCATGTCCCCCGAGCTGCTCGAGCGGATCAAGGACCCCTTCTTCACCACCAAGCACGACATGGGCGGAGTGGGCCTCGGCGTCTCCATCTCGGAGTCCATCATCGCGGAGTACGGCGGCGCTGGAATACAGCTCGGAGCCGGGGCGGGGCACGGTCGCCACTGTGGTCTCCGTGCCCCAGCCGCGGGGGCGTCGGGCCGCGAAGCCGGCGGCGGGGGGCGGCCGTGAGCTGCGCCGGGCCCGGTTTCTCCGTCCTCGTGGTCGACGACGAGGACTACGTCCGCCATAGCGTGGTCGCCGCGCTCAAATCGGCGGGCATCGCCAACGTGGCCGCGCCGGCGAGCCAATCGAGGCCATGGAGCTGCTCGCCACCTCGACGTCGGGCTCGTGCTCCTCGACTCACGATGCCGGGCATGCCGGGGGAGCGGCTGCTCGCGCGGATCCGCGAGGACCAGCCCGGGCCTCGTCGTCGTCGTCACCGGTAACCGCGACGTCGAGAAGGCGGTCGAGTGCATGCGCGCCGGGGCCGCCGACTACCTGATCAAGCCGGTCGAGCGCGAGCGCCTCATCGCCACCGTCCGGCGCATCATCGAGAATCAGGAGCTTCTGCGCGAGAACGAAGAAATCAAGGAGCGGCTCCTCTCGGCCTCGGCGCAGAGGAACGCCGGCCTTTTCGGCTATCGCGACGGCCGATCCGCGAATGCTCCAGCTGATGAGCTACGCCGAGGCGATAGCGAAGAGCGCCCACCCGGTCCTCGTCACGGGAGAGACGGGCGTCGGCAAGGAGCTGTTCTCCCGGGCAGTCCACGAGCTCTCGGGGCGCAAGGGCGAGCTCGTCGCGATCAACGCGGCAGGCCTCGACGATGCCCTGTTCGCCGACCTCCTCTTCGGGCACCGCAAGGGAGCCTATACCGGCGCGGATTCCGACCTCGAGGGTCTGATCGACAAGGCCAGGAACGGCACGCTCTTTCTCGACGAGATCGGCGACCTGAGCCCAGCTTCTCAGCTCAAGCTCCTGCGCGTGATCGAGACGGGCGAGTACTTCCCGCTGGGCTCGGACCTCATGCGCCGCGGGCGGGCGCGCTTCATCGTGGCGACCAACCGCGACCTCGACGCGGGCGTGAGCTCCTCGCATTTCCGGCGCGACCTCTACTATCGCCTGCGCGCCCACCGCATTCGCATACCGCCGCTGCGCGAGCGTCTGGGGGACCTCCCCCTCCTCGTCGAGCGCTTCATAGCCTCGGCGGCCGAGGAGCTGGGCAAGAAGTCGCCGATCGCGCCGCCGGAGCTCTATTCCCTGCTCCGTGGCTACGACTTCCCCGGCAACGTCCGGGAGCTGCAGTCACTGGTTTTCGAGGCGGTCAACGCGACAGCCTCGGGCAAGCTGCATCTCTCCTCCTTCCGCGATGTCATCGGCGCGGCCAGGGACGAGGCGTGCGGCGACGGCGTGGGCGATAGCCGCGCCGCTGCCAAAGCGGCGGGCAGCAAATCTCGTCTTTCCGAATCCTCTGCCCTCGGCGAGCGAGCTGACGGAGCTCCTCTTCGACGAGGCGATGAAAAGGGCGGGCGGGAACCAGAGCGTGGCGGCGCAGGCTGCTTCGCGTTTCTCCCCAGGCCGTCAGCAAGCGGATAAAATCGCGAAAAATGCATGAATGAGCCTCGCCGGCCGCCAACAATCTTCGAGAAGCTCAACCAAGGTTGAAGAATCAACCCTGGAAACACCGGGTATTCAACCGCGGTTGACGGCTCGAAGCCTCGCTGCTTTTGTCAAACAGTGTAAGTATTCACTATAAAACAACTTAACTTTGATTTCCGACTTGGCAGGGTACCTGCATATACAAGCGCATGGATGAAAGCGAATCTGGCGATTCACTATACCTCACCGTCGTCTCCGACACCGAACGCGTTCCGCTTATTTTGGAGCGGGTAGATCGGTTCGCGCGGCATCAAGGGGCATGGGACTCGGACGGGCTGCTACTGGTCGTGCGCGAGCTCTTGATGAACGCGATCCAGCACGGCAACGAGTCCGACGCGAAGAGGATGGCCTTGATTCGCGTGGCGCGCAGAGGCGGACTGTTCGAAATCCAAGTGGACGACGAGGGCGAAGGCTTCGACTACGAGTCCCTCGTCCTGGGATTGCCCGAGGATCCGCAGGCGCTCACAAAGCGAGGACTCGTTCTCGTCCACGAGCTTTCCGAGGATCTGCGGTTCGAACGAGGTGGAAGTCGCGTGCGGGCGATCGTCGATCCGGGCGGCAAACGCTCGGGTTCCGAGCACGGCGACTACGCCTACGTAGGTGAAAAAAGCAACAGGGAGGAGCCATGTACAAGCCGAATGGGGAAGAGCCTATGACCAAGCAGGAAGAGCTGAGGCGCAGGTCTGCCGTCGCCGAGCGGAAGAACGACCGGGCGGAGGTCTCCATAGCATCCGAAATCCTTCGAACAGCCTTCTACGCTGCCCTATTCAGAGCCGATGCCAGACGTCAGCCTATGGCGGAACCGAGCCTCGGAATTCGCTAGTCGCTCTACTTCTTATCGATACTTGGCGATCGGCGTTTCTTCGGTCACGATTTCGGGAGTTCCGAGACTGGCCGAACGAGGCGCCTTTTTTTTATTTAGATAATTTAATATCGAAATAACGATCGCATTCCCGCTATTCGCCAGCCTCACATACTCGGTATAAATAAATCGATAAATATTTCTTGACAACTCTATCCGATAGTGATATTAGTCCTTTTATTATCGGAAGGAGGCTAGCATGGCATCCACAGCCACGACCCTGAAAAAACCGCAGGCACGCTCGCAGGAGAGCGCCCTGAGCGAGATTATCGCCGCGCATAAAGGCAAGACAGGCGCCTTGCTCAGCGTCCTCGAAGAGGCGCAGGGGCTGGAGCGATTCAAGTACCTGTCCGAAGCCACCCTGAGGCTCATCGCCGATGGCATGGAGCTCCCGCTCTCCCAGGTTTACTCGGTCGCGACGTTCTACTCCTTTTTCAACCTGACGCCCCAGGGCCTCCACTCGATTGTGGTTTGCCGCGGGACGGCCTGCCATACGCGCGGCTCGCTGGAGCTCCTCGAGACCGGCCTCAGGCGCCTGGGCATCGAGGGCTTCCGCGAGGACGAGGCCAACTCGGTCACGACGGTCGACGGCTTCGCTTCGGTCCGGACCGTCGCCTGCTTCGGGCAGTGCGCTCTCGCTCCCGTCGTCCAGATAGACGGGACCATCTACTCGAGGATGACGGTCGGCAAGCTCACCGTGACCCTCGACAAGCTTCGAAAAGGGGCGCAGAAATGAGCGGCGCAAAAGATTTAGGAGCCATGAGGCAGACGGGGCTCGAGAGGATCAAACCGAGCCGGCCCTTCGTTTCGGTTGGCCTGGGCACGTGCGGGATCGGCAACGGAGCCGACCTCCTGTTCGCCGCGCTCGAGGCAGCAGTGGCGATCA
>CAWHFT010000058.1:0-9646 GCA_963828175.1 uncultured Spirochaetota bacterium | reverse complement strand
GCAAGAAGCAAAGATTTCGAACTAGGGGTGCAACAAGCGAGACAGAAGATTGAAACTGCGAAAGAGGCAGCTTGGACAACACGAGTATGTTTCTTACTCTCGATTTGTCGATGTATCTCCTCACGACCGAGATTGATCGAAAGACTCCGGGTATTAGCGAGAAATTGCTGCAACGAAAGACATCTTCATCTGATTCGAGGTGGAGGTTGCTCGAGAAATTGGGGTCCACGGTTACAGGATCAGAGGCTCAACTGAGCGCGCGGTTGCACAAAGAGTTGGACTAACAAAGTTTGGATTCAAGAAGGCAGAAGAAATGGCAGAAAACATCGGCAAAGTGATTCAGGTCTCCGGCCCGGCCGTAGACGTGCAATTTGAAGAGGCGACGATGCCGCCCATTTACCAGGCGCTGCGCGTCACCGACGAGGGCTTCACCGTCCCCACGCCCATCAACGTGATTCTCGAGGTGCAGCAGCACCTGGGCGAGGGCCGCGTGCGCACGGTCGCCATGGAAGCCACCGACGGCATGGTGCGCGGCATGAAGGCCATCGACCTCGGCGGGCCCATCCGCATGCCGGTGGGCAAGGAGACGCTGGGCCGCGTGATCAACGTGATCGGCGAGCCGGTTGACGAGCTTGGGCCCGTGGGCGAAACCCAGCGCATGCCCATTCACCGCCCCGCGCCGCTCTTCGACGAGCAGTCAACGCACGAGGAGATGTTCGAGACCGGCATCAAGGTCATCGACCTGATCCAGCCCTTCCTCAAGGGCGGCAAGATCGGCCTCTTCGGCGGCGCCGGCGTGGGCAAGACCGTCGTCATCATGGAACTCATCAACAACGTGGCCAAGAACCACGGCGGCTACTCCGTCTTTGGCGGCGTGGGCGAGCGCACCCGCGAAGGCAACGACCTGTGGCTGGAGATGACCGAGTCGGGCGCACCCGGCTGCTCGCGGGAGTCAACCCGCTCATCGAGAACGCCAACAAGACGATCGTGACCGTCAACCGCACGTTGACCGAGATCAAATCGCGCCCTGGCCGGCCAGAGCTCGGGTCCCTTGGGATCGATCTTGACGGGAGCCTCCGATACGGTCTCCCACGTCGACGGGATGGTGGCCAGCGTCTCGACCCAGGCGACGGAGCTCGTCGCCAAGGCCAACGGCCTCGTCGATTCCATCGACGCGATCACCAAGAACCTCGAGGCGACCACGGCCGCCATGCGCGATCCGACGGGGCTCGTGCCCAGGCTGCTGGACGCGAAAGGCTCGCTCAAGACTTTCCTGGACGACAAGAACGCGCTCTACGACAGCATCAACACGAGCATAGGCGAGCTGCAGAAGACTCTCAAGAACGTGCAGGATATCTCGACTTCCCTGAGCGGCCAAATGCCGTCGATAGCGATGACGATCGACGAGGGCCGGGCCGCGATCAAGCAAGCCCAGGACGTCCTCACCGGTCTCCGGAACAATCCGCTCCTGAAAGGCGGCATTCCCGAGCAGGTCGAGCGGCAGCCGCTCAGCCAGAGCATGCGGGAGGGGACAATAAAATGACGCGTCCGTCCGTCCTCGGGACTGTCCTCGCCCTCGGCGCGGCCGCGGCGCTCGTCTCGTGCTCCAGCGCCCCCAAGCCGCTCGACGGCGTCTTCGACGTGAAGAACGAGGCCGCAGAGCTCGCCAAGATGGGCGACGGCTTCATGGCCAAGGGGCAGTACGCCTCGGCCCTCAAGTATTACGAGGATGCGCTGAAGTCCGGCTCGTCCGTGGACGATCTCGAAGGGGTGGCGGCCACGCACGCGTCCATCGGCAAAGCCTATTTCGCCGCGGGGGAGACCGAGGCGGCCAAGGCCGAATACCAGGCCTCGCTCGACTACGCTCGGATCGCCGGGTCCGGCGCCGCACGCTCGGTGGCGACGGTCGGCCTCGGAGAGATAGCATACGCCGCAGGGGCCAAGGATGAGGCCCTCTCGGCCTTCGAGGAGGCGGTCGCCCTGGCGAGGGCGGCGAGCGCTCGCATACTGGGCAGCGGTAGTGCGGGCGTGGCGGAGAAGGAGAGGGACGACCGGGCGCTGGCCATCGCCCTCAACGACGCGGCAGTGGCCAAGGCGGGCCTCGGGCGGACGGAAGAGGCCATCGCCGACCTTCGCAAGGCCGAGGCGATGAACCTCAAGGCCAAGCGCTGGACTGAGCTCGCCGCCAACCGCTATGCCCTCGCCTCGGCGCTCTCGAGCGGGGGAAAGGCGGCCGATGCGCTGTCGGCGGCGCTCGGCGCCCTGGACGCGGACAAGCGCTCCGAGAACGCGAGGGCCCTTCCCGGCGACCTCGCGTCCGCGGCCGTCCTCTGCGCGAAGCTCGGCAAGCAAGCGGATGCCTGGGATTTTTGGCGCCGATCCTTCGACTCGGCGCTGTCGCTGGACGACGCCTCCGTCGCGAGGAAAGCCTTGGGGGCTCTGGTCGCGCTCGCGCCGGAACTGAAGAGGGACGCGGAAGGGGCGCGTTATGCGGCGCTGCTGGTCAAGCTCGACGCGGCCGAGGGCAAGAGCGGCGGCGGCGATTCGACTAAGTAGCCGCGAAATCTAGGACGATCCTCGTTCCCTTTCATCCGGAGAGATCGCCTTCATTGCGGCCCTATGGTCGTCCCCACGAAGCTCTGACCCTCGAGTATGCGTCGAAGGTTGTCGATGTCGCGGCCGGCGGCGCAGACCACCGCGAGGCCGAGCTCGGCAGCCTTCCGCGTGGCGACGGGATCGAAGGGGACGTTCTTGCCGGGACTCCACTCCTCGCCGACTATCGCGCGGAAATCGGCCCAGGAAATGGCGTCGATGGGCGCGGCCGCGGGATTGGTCCGGGGATCGTCGGTATAGACCTTGGCGATGTTGGACAGGTTGAGGATCCGCCGCGCGCCGAAGCGCTCGGCCAGCAGGACGGCGTCGAAGTCCGTGGAGAAGCCGGGCTTCCAGCCCGCCGCTACGAGGACCCTGCCCATGAACAGGGAGAGCGTGCTCGGATCGGTGACGACTTCCTGTGGGCTCAAGGGACCCATCAAGGCCTTGACCAGCTGGGCGTTGAGTCGAGTGGCCATGATGCCGATCCAGTCCTGGGCGTCGTGGTCCTCGCTGGGGCCGCCCGACTCCCGGAAAGCGCGCTGCCAGCTCCGCGCGGGCCCGCCCCCTCCGACGACGATGATGAGCCTGCGCTCCGGGTCGACGGCGAGGTGCTCGCGACAGAGGGCCAGGAAGGCCGTGAGGAAGGAGGGGTCGGGACTCTCGGGCGCGACGATCGAGCCGCCGAGCGATAGCACTGTTGTCATGATGGGATGATAGCCCGGCGGTCGGCTCGCGTAAAGTGTGATCGCCTGGCCGATCACTTCCTCGGAGTCTTCGACCAGCGCTCGGCCGTGAGGAAGGGATTGTCCGAGGCGATGAGCACGCCGTTGACGCCGCGGTAGAACAAGTCCTTCTCGACCGTGAATAGCGGAACATAGGGACACAGCCGTGACACGAGATCGTGGATCTCGAGCGTGGCGGAAAGCCAGGAGGTCGCCTCGACGGCGTCGTCCCTTCTCGCCAGGAGCCGATCGAGATCGGGCGAGGAGATGCCGGTCTCGTTCAGGGGAGAGTCGCTGCGATAGAGGTCGGAGATGCTCGAGAAGAGATTGTCGAAGCCTTCGTGGTACACCAAGGCGATGTCGTAGGTCCTCTCCGCCAGGGCGGATCGGTAGGCCTCATCCGAAAGCGGCACGGACTCGACGGTCACGCCCGATTGCGCGATCTGCGCGGCCAAGGCCGAGGCGAGGCTGGAGCCGAACTTTCCCCATGAGGCCGGCACGGATATCTCGAGCTTTCGCGCGGCCCCGTTTCGAAGGCCCGCCGCCAGGCCTGAGCTCTGGGCCAGCCGAGCGGCAAGGGCCGAATTGTAGGGCATGAGATCGGGGAAGCCTTTGTAGAAGTACTCGGGCAGGACCTTCGTGAGGAGACTGTCGGGGAAGGGGCCGTCGTTCAGCTCGACGCCCGAGGACCTGTCGGTGAGGCCGGGCATCAGGGCGGCTCGGTTCACCGAGTGGACGAGGGCCGCGCGCGCGTCCGCCTTCGACAACAGGGGATCGGTCGCGTTTATCGCCGCGGAATAGAAAGCGTGAGGCATGTAGGACTGCACCATGACGTCGCCCGTGCTCTCGAGGGCCGGTCCGTCCAAGGGTCCCGTATCCGCGATGAGGTCGACCCTGCCGGACAGCAGGGCCTGGATTCGCTCCGAGGAGCTCGGGATGCTCTTGAGGACGAGGAGCTCCGAAGCGGGAGGACCGCGATAGCAGTTCTTGTCGGCGGCGAATTCGATTTGGCCCGCTCTTCTCGATCGAAAGCGAAAGGGTCCCGTGCCGATCGGCGCCTCGCCGAAGGCCTTGCCGTCGGGGCTTCCGCGATCCATAGGCATGCTCTTGCCTCGATATTCGCGGGGGACGATCTTGAACGCAAGGACGTACCAGGCGCGGAACTCCGCGATGGGCTCGCGAAACCGCACGAGGACTCCGAGCGGTCCGTCTTCCTCGACCGAGGCGATGAGGCCGAGGAGGTAGTCGCGCCGCGGCGAGGCGTTGGCCGGGTCGGCGTACGCCGCGAAGGATGCGGCGACGTCTCCGGAGTCCAGGGCTCGGCCGTCGTGCCAGCGCGCATCGCGCAAGGTTATGCGATACAACGCGCGGTCGGACGCGTCCTGCGCGATGGTCGCTGCGAGGCCGAGGACGGGACTCGCCGTGCCGCCTCGGTCGGCGGCGATGTCCACCAGGCCGTCGAACATGAGCTCGCAGGCGTTTTCCTCCGCGGGGCTCGCGGCGCGCACTGGGTCGAGCCTGGCGGGAATCTCGCGGGCGGCGATGATCAGCCGGCCGGATCCGCCGGGCGCGCATGCCATCGCCAGGGCAGCGGCAGCGAGGGCCGCCGATAGGGCGATGGCGCCGATGGCCTTCGCGTGACGCGGCCGCATCACCGCGTCCTAGTCATGAACGACTTGTAGACGACGGCCTCGCCGCTGTACGTCGCGGACTGTCCGGGGCCCACCTCGATATGGAACACTCCCTGCTCCAGTCGCGCCCCCGCGTTGAGCACGGGCCAGGAGTTCCCCACCTTGAACAAAGGATTGACGAGGTCCGAGGCCGGTTGCGCCGATGTCTGCCCAGGTTCCTGGACTAGGCCAGCCGCGTAGATACGGACCGGGCGAGAGTCGCTCATCGTGACGACGAGGTCCTGGGCCAGCCCTTTGGGGATGTCCGCAATGCCCCACCACCAGTCGGAACCGCCGACGAGCCGGCCGAAAAACGAGGCGGGCCGGCTGCGCTGGGGATCGCCCGGCTGCGGGTTGAAGATGCCGATGATGAGCGGCATGATCGGCTTGCCCCTGTCCTTGACCGCCTTGATCGCCGCGTCCATGCGCGCGAAGCGGGCCGAGAGCTCCTTCGCGGTGCCGCGGAGCCTTTCCAGGGTCGCGGCGTCGAGGAGGCCGGGATGCTCCGCGACCGTCTTGTCAAAGTCGGCTATGCCGGCGGAGATGATGCTAGCGGTTTTGGCGTTGAAGTCGAGCAGGTCCCTGTCGCTCATCTTCTCCGTCGCCGTCGGCGACCTCGCGAACACCTCGCCCATCCGATCCGGGAATGACAACAGGGATTGGCGCAATAAGCGATCGTGGAGCTCCTTGGCGACGAGGGCCTTGGCGTCGGCCTCTTCGGCGTCCTTCTCCGCCTGAGGGACGAGGCCGGAGGCGCCCCGATACAGGCGGCTCGCCTCTACGAAGCCGCCGAGCGCCTTGCCCGCGCTAGCCTGCGGATCCTTGCCCTCGCCTGACCGGGCCGCGTCGAGGTCCGCGTCGGCCGCTCGTTCAGCGTCCGAGGCGCTCGCGACAAGAGCCCGCGAGGACATCTCCCCCACGCGTTGGAGGCGCTCCACCGCACCGAGAGGGTCGGGGTCGGCCGCGACGGCAGGCGGGGGAGCCGGGAGGGGCGGGCTCCGCTTGACGGCAGCGGCGGCCGCCTCGGGCCCAATCAGGGTAAGGGCTTTCTCCGCATCCGCGGCCGATTCCGCGCAGCTCGCGTAGGCGAGGACATAAGAGAGATAGAGCGAGCGGGAGTTCGAGTCGGATATGGCCGACCAGGCCGCTTGAGCCTCGGAGAGGCGTCCTTCCGAAAAGCTGCGCGCGCCCTTTTGAACGAGCGCGTCATCGCTCAGGGGCGGCCCGGCGGGCGGACTGGGCTTGGAGGATGCGCAGGAGGCCGCAAGGACGATCGAAGCGACGAGAACTATCGAAGACCAGGGGAAATGTTTCATCGTTTTTCTTGGATCGATACTAGGTCGGCTGGAAGCTCTTGTCAACGACGCCCGCCGGAGAGCTTGATCGCGTACATGGCAGAGTCGGCGGCCTTGAGCACCGCCTCTCCGTCCGGGCCGTCGTCCGGAAAGACGGCGATGCCGACGCTTGCGCCGACCGATACACGAGCCCCCGACGGCACTTCCATGGGCTCGGAAAGCGAGGCGCGGATCTTCTCGGCGACGGCCGCGGCGTCCTCGGGCTTCGCGATATTGTCCAGGAGGATGGTAAATTCGTCTCCGCCCATGCGGCCCGCGGTATCCGAGTCCCTGATGGCCGCACGGAGGCGTCGGGCGATCTCGAAGAGCAGGTAGTCGCCTGCGTCGTGGCCATAATGATCGTTGACCGCCTTGAAGCCGTCCAGGTCGACGAAGAGGAGGGCGAAGCGTCGCTCTTCCCGCCTGGCCCTGGCCACGGCTCCTTCCAGCCGGTCGAAGAAAAGTGCCCGATTGGGCAGGGCGGTGAGGGAATCGTAGTGGGCGAGTCGCTCGAGTCGCTCCTGCAATCTGCGACGCTCGGTGACGTCGCGGAGCACCGCCACCAGGCGGACCGGCTCCCCGCCCAGGCCCGGCACGGGGGCGATCGTCACTTCCTCGATGAGCTCCACTCCGTCGGCGCGGATGGCGGTGATCTCGCCGCGCCAGCCCTCTCCGGCCGCGGCGGTCGTCAATGCGGCATCCGCCTCCGCCTCCTCGAGTCCGAAGATGGCCTGCCTCGAGCCTATGGTTTGCTCCTTGCTGAGCCCGGTCGTCCGCTCGAAGGATGGGTTCACGTACTCGGCCCTGCCGTCGAGGTCGGCGATGACGATCATGTCCGAGGTGGACTCCATGGCGACGAACCGCGCGGCGAGCTCGGCGCTTCTCACGAAGTTCCTGTCGACGAGCCGCGCCAGCAGGATCATGAGGGCGATTATGGCCGCAACGGCGATGCCGTAGGCGGCGAGCCGCTTGTCCCACTCTGCCATGATGTCGGCCCTCGCCTCGCCTATGCCGATATAGAAGGGGAACTCCCCCACCCGAGCGTAGTAGTAGTAGGGGCCGGTCTCCGAGCTCATGGCGCCAGAGGCCGGGCCGGCGTCCTTGAGCCTGCGCAGGAGGCTGCGCATCGCGGCATCGACGACCTCGACGCCGACCGCGTCCGGCATCAGGGGCCGGCGAGCGATGAGCTTGAGGTCGGAGTCGGTGACCGCGATGATGCGGTGCTCGCCCAGCTCGAGGCCCGAGAGCTCGCTTTGGATTAGGGAGACGTCGATCTGCGCGGCGACGACGGCGACGAGGCCGCCGCTCGAGTTGCGGATCGCCCGCGCGCGGACGAGCGCTGCCGAGACGCCCGTGGCCGTGCTCCCTCCGGGATCGGGGGAGCCGAATGCCGCCAGCGTCGTGGCTTCGAGAGAGCCGTCGGAAGCGAAGGCGCGGATGCAAGCGCGTTCGGCGTCTCCCCCGAGGCTTTGGGGACTGGAGGCGAGGACGACTCCCCAGGGATCGAGGACGGCAAGCGACGAGGCTTGGGGCAGCGTGGCGCGCTTGGAGGCGACCAGGCGACCGAGCGCCGAGCTCTTCACCAGTCCGGAGGACGAATAAAGCGCCGAGACCGTGTCGACGAGGTCCCGGAGCACGTAGTCGACTTCCCGGACGGACCCGTCCAGGCGATTGGAGAGAAGGAGACTCAGGTTGTCGGAAATTGCCTTCGCGTTGGCGACCGCTTGGCGGCTCGAGTCGCTCAGGTCGAGTCCGACGATGGCTATGATAGCCGCGCTGATCCCCAGAACCGCCGCCGCGAGGCGTCGACGCGGTCTTTGGTTGGCGCTTTTACCCGGCATCGAGCCTCCACCAGGATATCTTTACATTCAGATTAGCGTCGCCGGCCCTTCCGAGCAAGCTCGCCGCCCGGCGTCGCTAGAATCCGCCGCAAGGCGTCGATGAACGACCCGGAGCAGAACTCCGGGTCGTTCGTTCTGCAAGGAATGGATTGAGAGCGAGTCCACAAGTGGACCTGCGACGGAAATCAGAACCCGTCGGAGGACTTGAAGAAATCGTCGTCGTTGGAGAAGGCTTCGCCTTCGGGGTTCCGCTGCTGGTAAAGAGCCTCGATGTAGCGGTAGCGGGCGACTTCTCCGGCGATCTTGTCGCGATCGGCCTTGACCGAGGCGAGGAAATCCCCCGCGGTCTGCCCGGGCCGGATCTCGCGCTTCTCGTCGGGCGTCCCGGCTATGAGATCGGAGATCTCGTCCATCCGGTAATAGACCCGCTCGAAGATGAAGAGGACCTTCCTTATGTTGAAGAGGTAGCCGGCTATCTCCTTGTTCTCGCGCAACGCCGCCGGGTCCATGGAATTGATTTTCGCGCCCGTTCGGTCTTCTTCGGCCCATTTTTTCGGCGTCGGCGACTTTTGGAAGGGATCGTAGGCGACAGCGAACTTGGCGGAGAGGTCGGCATATCGCTTGGCGTAATCGGCGAGGGCCCGGGGAGCGTCGGCCCTGAACGCGGAGATCTCGTCCGCGATCCATTTCTCGCTGAATCCCTGGACCGAGGAGATCGCTACGGGCAGGAAGCGGAGGCGCTCGCCCGGGCGCTTTTCGAGCACTTTGCCGGCCGGCACCTCGACTTCCTCTTGGCCGTCGTTGACCGACACCTTGCTCTCCGTGCAGGTGACCAGCGTCGCCTGCTGCGCCGAGGGGCTGGCGTCATCCGCGTTTACCGACACGACGACTTCGTATTCGGTCCCGCGCACCGCCATGACCGCGCTGCTGGACGTCACGGTGACGGTGGGGCTGCCGGCCAGCTTGGTTACCTTGGATCCGATCGCGCCGGTGAGAATCTGGATACTCGTCCGGGGCTCGCCCTTGAACGTATCGAGGTTGATGTAGAGCGAGGATCTCGACTTGACGGTGAGCTTGCCGCTCATGCCGGTGTTCTGGTCCATCGCGATGACCATCATGCCGTCGGACTGGGTCTTGATGAGGTCGCCTGAGAAAACGGGGTCGCCGATATTCGGGGCCGAGATGATCTTGCCGTTGCGGCTGATCGAGATGCCACCCTCGGCGTAGTCGATGCCGCCGATCTTGGCGGCGGACAACGCGAATGCCGCGAGGGCCGAGGCTGCGAGCACGGTGGCGATGACGAAGCGTTTCATGTATTGTGCGCTCCTTGGACGGGACCCCCTGCGTGGGGGCCGCACCCGTCAAATATAGCGCGGCCGCCCGAGCCTTTCGAGAGGGGCATACCAGTTATATCTTGAATCCGACGAAGAACTTGGGCCAGACCGTGAAGCTCTCGCCGAAAACCGACCCCTGCCAGCTCGAAC
>CAWHFT010000057.1:0-14544 GCA_963828175.1 uncultured Spirochaetota bacterium | reverse complement strand
CGCGCTGCAAGGCCGAAAAGGAAGAGCGGATCCGGGGCGAGATCCGAAGTCTAGAGGCTGAATTGGCGACGGAAGTGGCGTCGACCTGAGTAATCCGGCGGAGACGAGTCCGGCGATAGATCCAAAAAAATGAGGGGGACATATGGCGGATCGAAAGAGTATCGAGGCGCGCATCGCGGAGCTCCGGGGCGAGCTCGCGAGCGCGGAGGGGACGCCCACCGAGGTGTATAGCAGGATTGTCGGCTACTACCGGTCGGTTCGAAACTGGAACGCCGGCAAGCGGGAGGAGTACCGCGAGCGTCTGGCCTTTTCCATGCCGGAAGCGCCGCCGGCCGGCTCGAAGCCGACGGCCGCCTCCAAGGGGGCCGCCCGCGCCGAGACGGCGGTCGAGGCCGAGCCGGTGGTAGAGCCGTCGCGAAGCAATGTAGAACTTCGCGTGCGAAGCAATGTGGAACTTCGCGCGCGAGGTAATGTGGACCTCCGCGCGCGAAACGAGGTCGAAGTCCGCGCCGATACCGTGCCTGGCGCCTCGGCAGTCGTGAACCTGAGCGGCGACGCGAGCCTGCGAGACGGCATCCTCGTCTTCACGCGCGAGGCTTGCCCCAACTGCTCGCCTGTCGCCAACTACGTCATTTCCTCGGGCATGAAGGCGGTCTTCGTCGACGTCGACCGCGAGGAAGGCCTCGCGCTGGCTCGGAACCTGGGTGTCATGGCGACCCCGACCGTGCTCGGGCTCGACGGCGAGGGCCGGGAGTCGTTCAGGGCGTTCGACCTGCCGGGCCTTCGCAGCCGGGTCGAAGCGCGCTGAGGCAGCTCCGGCGGGAGGGCTCGTAGCCCCCGGGCGGAGACTATGAACGGGATCGCCTATATCAAGACCAGCCTCATAGACTTCCCGGGTAGGCTGGCGTCCGTGCTCTTCCTCCCGGGCTGCGATTTACGCTGTCCCTATTGCCACAACGCGGCCCTGGTCCGCGTCCCCGCAGATACCAGCGCGGGGGCCGCCGCGACCGGCGACGAGGCGGGCTTGGCGCCGTTGGAGGAAATTCCTCAGCTTCCTCGACAGGCGGAAGACATTGATCTCGGGCGTCGTCGTATCGGGCGGCGAGCCTCTCATCCATGAGGAGACGCCGCGAATCGCTCGAGCCATCCGCGAGCGCGGTCTCGCCGTCAAGCTCGATACGAACGGCTCTTTCCCCGCCCGCATCGCCGAAATCTTCGCCGACTATGTCGCGCTGGACCTCAAGACCGCGCCCTCGGCCTACGCGCGCGTCGCGCCAGGCTTTCCCGAGGCCGGGAACCGCGCCCTGGAGTCCCTGGCTTTCCTCCGCTCCTCGGGCACTCCCTTCGAGATTCGCATAACCTGCGCTCCGGGCATCGTCGGATCGTCCGAGCTCGAGGAGCTGTCCCTCTCGTTCGAAAAGGGAGACGAGGTGATCCTGCAAAACTTCAGGCCGGGAGGCTGCCTCGACCCCGCGTGGGACTACGTAGTGCCCTATCCGCACGAGGCGATGCTGGACCTGCTCGCCCTGGCCAGGCGGCGAGCGCCGCGCGCGAAGCTGCGGGGAGGCTGATCACCGCGTGGCCGCACCTGATCCGCTATCTTCCTTCCACCCGATAGTCCGCGAGTGGTTCGTCTCGCGCTACTCGCGGCCGACCGCGGTGCAGGCCGAAGCGTGGCCCCTGATCGCGGCCGGCGGGCACGTCCTGGCCCTGGCCCCGACCGGCTCGGGCAAGACCCTCACCGCCTTCCTCGGCGCCATCTCCCGCATCGCCTCGGGGGACTATCTCGCCGACCGGCTCTCGGTCCTGTACGTCTCCCCGCTCAAGGCGCTGGGCGAGGACATCAGGCGCAACCTCCAAATCCCCATCGATGAGCTCTCCGCGCTGTTTCGCGCGAGGGGTCAGGCTTGGCCGCACTTAATGGCGGCGACTCGCTCGGGCGACACGAGCCAGGCCGAGCGGCGCCGGATGTTGCGTTCTCCGCCATCCATTCTCGCCACCACTCCGGAGAGCCTCGCGCTGATGCTCGACTCGCCGGCGTCCCGCATCATGCTCGCGGACGTGAGGCTTCTCGTCCTCGACGAAGGCTGAGGGACCGGCCCTACCAGGCCGCAGGACCGTCGACGCGTTGTACGATATCGTCCTCTCCTTTCCGCCGTTCGAGCGGTTGACGCGCGGGCTGTTCGACTCGACCCTCCAGATGCTCGCCGGCAAGTATTCCGGCACGAGGCTGCGAGAGCTCGAGCCGAGGATCGCCATCGACGCGGCGACAGGGACGGTTTGGGCGGGGAAGGGCGCGAGAAGGCTCATCTATTCGTCGGGCGGGACGATTCCGGACCGCGGCCTATTCAGCATGCGGGTCGAGGGATCGAAAACGAAGATCGGAGAGCTCGACGAGGAGTTCGTATGGGAGCGAAAGGTCGGCGAAGTCTTCATGCTGGGGGCGCAGGCCTGGAGGATCGTCGAGATCGGCAGCGAGGCAGTCGTCGTCGTCGCCGCGCCTCCCGATCCGGACATCGTCCCCTTCTGGAAAGGAGAGGCCCGCTTCCGGAGCCCCGAGATGAGCTTCGGGGCTCTCGCCCTGCTCGAGGAGCTCGAGGGCCTAGGGGAGGAGGAAGGCGCCGCGTCGATCGAGGCGGGCTACGGCTTCACGACGCGAGCGGCGGCGGAATGCTCGCGGTTCGTCGCCGCGCAGAAGGCGGCAGGGGAGGGCGCGCCTTCCCTGCCCCTCGCTCGCCGCCTTGTCCTCGAGGAGCACGTCGAGGCAGGCTCGAGGGGCGACACGAGCAGGCTCATCCTTCACACGTTGCGCGGCCTCGCGATCAACGAGCCGCTCGCCATCGCCCTCGCGGCGGCGATGGCGGAGGAATGCGGCCTGACCGTGCAACGGATCGCGGACGACGACCTGATCCTGCTCGCGGTGCCGAGGGTCGGGGGCATGGATCCCTCGGCAATCTTCGTCCGCTCGTTTCTCTCGCTCGCCGAGGGCGACCGCCTCGACCGCCTCGTCCGTTCGGGCCTCGAAGGCTCCGGAATCTTCGGCGCCCAGTTCCGCGAGAACGCGGGCAGGGCTCTACTCCTGCCGAAGGGCCTGCCGGGCAAGCGCGTCCCGCTGTGGATGTCCCGCCTCCGCGCAAGGAAGCTATTCGACGCGGTCCGCGGCAGAGCGGATTTTCCCATCGTGGTTGAAACCTGGCGCTCCTGTCTTGGCGACCTTTTCGATCTGGCCGGCGCGAGGTCGCTCGCGGTCGATGTCGCCCAGGGGCGCGTCGAAATCTCGCGGTTCGCGAGCCGCACGCCCTCGCCCTTCGCACGCGAGGCTCTCTGGAAGGAAATCGGCGAGAATATGTACCGGACCGACGAGCTCCAGGGCAAGGCCTCGTCGTCGGTATCGGACAGGGTCGTAGCGGAGGCGCTTCGATCGGCGCGCCTGCGTCCCCACCTCGAGCCCGGCCTCGTTGCGGATTTCGAAGCGCGGCTCAAACGCTTCGTGCCCGGCTGGGCCCCCGACAATCTCATGGCCCTCGCGGAATGGGCGAAAGAGCGCGTCCTCATTCCTGTCTCCGAGCTGCCGGCGATCGTGGCCTCCTCCGGCCCCGAGCTCGAGCGGATGCTAGAGGCGGACCCGGATTGCGGAGGCCGTCTTTTGAGGCTCATTCTACCCGGGGCGAGCGAAGAGGCCTTCGTTCATGCCGAGCGCCGAGATGGCATACTCGCCGATCCAGCCGCTCACGTCGCCGAATGGCTGCGACGCGAAGCGGCGGTGCCGCCATCCCGGATATCCTCGCTCTTCGGCATCGCGCCGGCCGCGCTCGGCGAAATTTTCGAGCGAGCTCGCCGAAGACGGAAGCATCATCGCCGACGTGCTCGTCGGCAGCGAAGCTGCCGGAGGCGAGCCGGGCCTCGCGGTAATGGACGCTCAGAACCTCGAGATACTCCTCAGGCGCGCCCGAGCGATCGCGAGGCCAATCGTCTCCGCGCGGCAGCCCGAGGACCTCGCGAGGCTCGTCTTCGAGGTTCAAGCCCTACGTTCCACCAGTCCGGACGGCCGTGCCGACCTCGAGCGCGCGCTCGAGGCGTTGGAGGGGGTGGCCGCCCCTGCGGCGCTCTGGGAGACCGAGCTGCTGCCCGCTCGCGTCCCGCGCTACAGATCGGCCGACCTCGACGCGGCGCTCGCCACCTCGCCCTGGCAGTGGCTCGGCCTCGGCAAGGGGCGCGTCTCCCTCTGCCGCGTCGAGGACCTCGAGCTATTCCTGCCTGCGAGGAAGGGAAGCTCTTTGTCCGGCTCTAAGCTCTTGCCCGAAGGAGGCTCGAGCTTCGATTTTTGGACTATCCGGGAACGCGCAGGCGGCTCTTCCGCCGCGGTCGCCCGGGAACTGTGGGGCGAGGCGTGGAAGGGCCTCGTCGCCTCGGACTCCTTTCGCGACGTCCGCGAGGGAATCGCCAACGAGTTCGGCTCTCGCCTGCCGGAAATGCCGGACGATGGCGAGACCCTGGTCGGCTCGTCCGGACGCGTGCCCTTTGGCGCGCCGAGAAGGGTGCCCCGCGCCCTGCGCGAGCGGTGGAGGAGCGGCGCGCCGGCGGGCGGCCGCTGGTTCAGGCTCGACTTTTCCGACGATCCCGAAACGGACGAGCCCGACGCGCTCGACGAGGCTGGCCTGGACGCGGCACGGGTGAGGATCCTCGCCGGCCGTTACGGGCTGCTGTGCAGATCCATGCTCGAGCGCGAGGACGAGGGCTTGCGCTGGAGCGACCTCTTCCCCGCCATGCGACGCCTCGAGCTCGCGGGAGAGCTCCTTGCCGGCCGGTTCTTCGAGGGCCTCGAGGGCCCGCAGTTCCTGGAAATCGCGGCTTTTCAGGCCTTCACGGCCTTGGGAGGCGCTGCCCGGAGCGAGGGGCCGATCTGGGTCAACGCGCTCGACCCGGCCGCCACGGCCTTGTACGCTCCGGTCGAGCGGCAATCCCTGCTGCCTCCGCGCATCGCGGCGAACCGGCTCTGCGTCGATGCCGGTAAGGTGGTCGCAGCGTCGACGCGGTCCTTCCGCGATCTCGCGCTCGGCGTATCGGCCGAGGACCCGCGTCTCCCGGTCGTCCTCGATTTTTTTCCGTCGGTTCGAAACCGGGAGGCCAGGCCGGAGCGCCGAGTCGTCGTAGAGGCCGTGAACGGTGAGCCTGCCGCGCTCTCCGCCTATGCCGAGGCGATGCGCGAGGCGGGTTTCGAGGCTGACCGCGGGCGCATGGTCCTCTGGTGACGCCTTGTAGACCTTCGCCATCGGCATTAAGCTTTATGTCGGGGGGCCAGTGATGCCGATGCCTCGCGCGGAGCTGCCTCAGATCGACGTGCGTCCGGGCGAACGCTACGCTACGACCGCGCCCGCCGATTTGCGCACGCTTCTGGGCTCCTGCGTCTCCGCGTGCCTGTACGACCCCGTGGCCAGGGTCGCGGGCCTCAACCATTTCTTACTGGCCGCCCCGCGCTACTCGCGCAGTCTGCCTTTTGTGGCCACCGACGCGGGGCGATACGGCATCCACGCCATGGAGCTCCTCATCAACGACATGATCAAGCTCGGCGCGTCGAGGAGCAACATGGAGGCGAAAATATTCGGAGGGGCTTCCGTGCTCGGATTCCGCAGCGACGAGAAATTCCTGTGCGTGAACGAAGTCAATCAACGCTTCGTCAGGGATTACCTCTCCACCGAGCGGATTCCAATAATTTCCGAGGATCTCGGCGGCAAGCTCGGACGCGTCATACATTTCCATTCGGACAGCTATCGCGTATACCGACGCTTCATCAAGGGCCTGGAGACTACCGAGGTCGAAGAGAAGGAGCGCCAGTATTGGCGGGCTGCCGTCGAGGCGAAAGAACCAACCCAGGGCGAGGCGATTTTCTTCTAGTTTAACCCCACATTTGCCAAATGCATTGGCATATTGCTGAGTTTCCCCACGATGTGCGATCAGGAAAGAACACCCAGCATTCCCTAGGAGCCTAACTCAGGCAGTCGGTGTTCAGCCGACTCGCTGGATACGAAGATACCAACGATGCCGAGTGGCTTTCTGTCGATCTGCCATCAGATTCGAAGGAGGGTTTCGAGATGGTGATGATTCCGAACGGGCTTGACGGGGATCAAATGCCAGTAGAAAGTACGGTTGGTGTTGAAGATTCCGACGGAAGCTAGTATCGGCAGGCCATATGGAAATCTCGGTTGAACATTCCTAGGGGGAATAAATTCATGAGAACTAAAGAAGACCGGCGCCCTGTTATTGGATTAATGGATCTTACACTGCGCTTCCACAACCTTCGGCATCAGTAAACTGTGATCCTTGGGCTATAGTGATCTCAGGTAGTGATGTATATATCGGGGGATATACTGCAATTCCATGTTATTGGCTGAATGGCACGTCGCGCTAAAAGTCTACAAGCTCATCAATAGATTCCTAGGTGCGTTCCCATATACATATCGATTTCTCTGTTCCATGTTTGGAGCGTATCAAAGACAATTTGTGAATCAAGTTTAAACACGAAGAAAAGAGGCCGTCCGGTGGGACGGCCTCGAGAGCGGCGGCATGACGAGCCCGGCAGGCGGGCCGGGAAGGCGGTCGCCTACTCTTCCTCCTCCTCGTGCACCTTAAAGGCAGCTGCGGCCTTGATGACGTCCTCGGCGATCTTGCCGGTGATCGGGGCGTAGTGATCGAAGTCCACCTCGAAGGAGCCCGTCCCGCTCGTCATGGAGCGAAGGTCGATCGCATAACGCAAGAGCTCGGCCTGAGGAGCCTGCGCGTCGATCTCGACGATGCCGCCGCCAAGGGGATTCTGCCCGGAGATGCGGCCGCGTCGACCCGAAAGGTCCGACATGACGTCGCCGAGGTTCTTCTCCTCGGCGAAGACCCTGAGGTTCATCACGGGCTCGAGGAGCACGGGATTGGCGTTGCGGGTCGCCTCCTTGAAGGCGCCGCGGGAGGCGATCTTGAAGGCCATCTCGGAGGAGTCGACCGGATGCTCCTTGCCGTCGGTGATGGCCGTCTTGACGTCGACCACCGGGTAGCCCGCGAGGACGCCCGAGTCCATCGCCTGATGGATGCCTTTCTCGATGCCGGGGATGAAGCCCTTCGAGACGGACTGGCCGAACAGCTTGTTCTCGAACTGGTAGCCTGATCCGCGCTCGAGGGGCTCGACGTCGAAGACGACTCGCGCGTACTGGCCGTGCCCGCCCGTCTGCTTTTTGTGCGTATACTCCGCGCTCGCCTTCTTGGTGATGGTCTCGCGATAGGCCACGCGCGGCACCCTGGTCTCGGCCTGGATCTTCGCCACGTGTAGGATCTTGTCGAGGATCATGTTGATCTGGAGCTCGCCCATTCCCGAGATGACGGTTTCCTTGGTCTCCGAGTTGAAATGGACCTGGAAGGTGAGATCCTCCTCGGCCGCCTTGAGCAGATTCTCGTTGAGCTTGTCTTCTTCCTTCTTGTTCAGCGCGGAGATGGCGAGCGTGTGCACGGGAGTAGGCAGACGCAGCTTATGGAAAGCGCAGGGCTTGTCGTAGGCCGAGATTGTGTCGTTGGTCTTGAGGTCGGCCGCCTTGGCGATGATGCCGATATCGCCCGCGACGAGCTCGCGGACTTCCTCGAGCTTTTTGCCCTGGAGCGTGTAGAGCTTGCCGAGCTTCTCCTTGCGGCCATCCCGGACGTTTACGACCTCGAGGTCGGCGGCCAGCTTGCCCGTGATGACCTTGACGTAGGAGAGCCGCCCCGAGAACTGGTCGATTTGCGTCTTGATGACGAAGGCCGCGGCGGGCTTGGAGGGGTCGACGGGGACCGAGATATCGTTGCCTTCCGCATCCTTGATCGGCTCGGGGTCAAGGGCCAGCGGGCTCGGCGCTATGGCGGCAATGAAGTCAATGAGAGCTACGGTGCCCGCGTTTCGGGTCCCAACGCCAGCGAAGGCGGGGACTATCCGACCTTCCGAGAAGGCCTCCCTTAGGCCGCGCAGCGTCTCTTCCTGGGACAGTACGCCTTCGCTCAGGTACTTCTCCATGAGCTCGTCGTCACCCTCGGCCGCTGCCTCGAACAGCTTGGCCCTGTAATCGGCGACGAGGGAGACCATGTCGGCGGGCACGGGTCCGCCTACTTCCTTCTGATCGTGGGACGCGGTCGCCATATAAGCGACTCCATTCAAGACGTCCACGACGCCTTTGAAGTCGGCTCCTTCGCCGATGGGGATCGTGACCGCTACGGGCGCGACCTTGAACTTTTCCTTCACGTCATCTAGCGCGCCCTGAAACGAGGCTCTCTCCTCGTCAAGCTTGTTTGCGAAAACGATCCTCGGCTTCTTGTGCCCATCGAGGTTGCGCCACAGCTTGATGGTCTCTATCTGGACCCCGGTCTTGGCGTCGATCATGACTATCACGGATTCGCAGCTGCGGAAGGCGAGGATGACATCGCCGACGAAATCGGACGAGCCGGGAGTGTCCATGAAATTTATCTTGATGTCCTTGTAAGAGACGTGAGTGAGCGCTGCGTGAATGGATATCTTCCGGGCGATCTCGTCCTCGCCGTAATCGCTGACCGTCTTTCCCGATTCGATCGTCTCCGGCTTGGCTATGGCGCCACCCTGGAACAACAGATGCTCGAGCAGGGTAGTCTTGCCCGTGCCGCCGTGGCCGACTAAAGCCACGTTCCGGATGAGGTCGGTCGAATTCGCCATAATCGCTCCTTAGTGGTAATGCGGTTCACGTTGCGGAAAGGTAAACCGAAGTATTATAAACTGCGGTCCCGAGGTGTCAATATGAAACGAGGCCGACCTTGACAAAGAAGCACGGCGCGGCATACCGTTCAATGAACAACCGGGACGTAGCCTAGAGGCTAAGGCGTCAGCTTTGGGAGCTGAAGATCGTCGGTTCAACTCCGACCGTCCCGAAGCGGATTTCGCGATGAAGCAGCCGACAGCATCGAGTCTCTCGTCCTCGAAAACGGATAGGCGAGTTGCCGATTCGCCTCCCGACCCATGCGTCGAAAAAAGCGTCGCTGCTTTCCCTTTCATCCACCCGCAATGTAAAATACAGGCTGATAGGATAACTATGCCGTGCAAAGGGTCTCGCGAAGCGAGTCTCGTAGTTGAAGGCGTGCAGTTTTGCGAAGCAAAACTGCCGGTGAAGAGGTTTCTCTGTGGACCAAAGAAACCTCTTCACCAGGGATCATAGCTCAACAGGATAGAGCAGCTGCCTTCTAAGCAGCAGGTCGGGGGTTCGAGCCCCTCTGGTCCCGTAAGGAATTAGCTGATTTTGGAGGGCTTGAAAAAGGGCAAAACTGAGATTAAAACTGAGATTGCTTTGGGGGCAATCGTGGAAAAGTCGCCTTTCTCAGTCCAAGAACGGAAAACAAGCAAAGGTAAAAAAGTATTCTATGTCCAGTTCCGCGGGCCAGATGGAGCTTACCTCTCGGCGAAGAGCTCAAGGCAGACGAGTAGGCGCGCCGCGGAGACCTGGGCTCAAGGCGAGATCACCAAGCATGAGAAGGCCGACGCGGCCGCGAAACATGCGGCCATGCGCGAAGGCATGGCCTACGATCCCGACATGCCCCTGAGAGTCTGGGCCACGCTCTTCTATGGCCCCGATTGCCCGCACGTTATGCGGCGCAGCTCCGAGGGCGCGACCTTCTCGCCGCATACAATCAGAAACAATCTCAGTATAATAAAAAATTATATTCTGAAAGACCCTCTCGCCTCGCGGCCTGTCTCGTCAGTTACGCAAGCCGACGTGCTCGCCTTCCGCGATCGCATCGTAAAGAAAAACGGACTCAGGCGAACGAGTCAACGAATATTTGAAGTATTCAAGACGATCATACGCGAGGCCTTCCTCCGTGGACTCATAGCACAAGACCCTATGCGCCTCGCGGGGCGCATAAAAATTGAATCGAAAGAGAAGGGTACGCTTACTCCGGCAGAATATCGCCGCCTTATCGCCGATCCTAAGATATTCGAAGGCGACCGACTCGCGGCCGCTATGTTCCGCTTTGTCGCCTTGACGGGTCTCCGCCGCTCCGAGGTTTTGGCCCTCAACTGGGAAGATATCGACATGGAGGCGGCCGTTATAAATATATGTCGCGCCTTCAAGGATTCTAATTTTTCGGAAGTGGGCTTGCCGAAGTGGAATAAAAAGCGCCTCGTGCCACTGGCTCCTATTGCGTTGACTATCCTCCGAGAATGGCGCCCCTACTCTCCGGGGCCTCTTGTGTTCGCGTATCCCGACGGCCGCCGCGTCGGCTCCGAGTATTGGCAGAATAGTTTTCACCGCGCAATGGCTAAGCTCGGCATCGAGCCCGAGCGAGGAGTAACACCGCACAGTTTACGGCATTCGCTGAATAGCCTACTCCTGGCCGGCGGATCGGCGCCGGAAGCCGTCCGCGCGGTCCTTGGATGGAGTGACCCCAAGGTACAGGAAGGGTACACGCATTGGAGGCTCGAGCTTATAAAGGGTCAAGCCGATGCCGTGCAACGTCTCACTGAGAAAGCCGGGAAAGCGGAGGCTAGGAAATGAAAAATACATTTAGCCGAGAGGATGCCGAAAGGGTCATGCAGTGGATGGACTATGAAGAAATCCCCATTGAGATTGTGCATAAATGCGGTAGAAAATTTGGTGATGTATTATCCGGGCCAAGCCTAGAAGAATGCAGAATAGAAATGATGCGCGAGGCAATGGAGAGAGGATTAGAACGACCTCAGCACGAGGGTGAAGCATGGCTTCGTGGTGTCGCTCCTAATTTTTGGAAGTGTCTACCAGGGCTTCAAAAAAATGGGCTTGTAAAAAACAGTGGTCCTCGTCTCTATTTTGATACATCGGCGCAAGGAGTTGCGTTCTACCTGTCCAAGATGGACAAGAAAAAAAAATGGCCATGGCTTGAAGTGAAAGAACATATCGAAACAAAAAACGGCCGCATTGAGACAACGGCCGCACTCGCGAGACGTTCGAAATTCCAGCCGGATGACTTCTCTCGCTGGAAAGGGCCGCTCGGCTTGTAATTTGTCTGCATCATGTCCACCTGACATAGACCATAGCCAATGAATTAGCGGCTAACCTCTGGTTATCCCGTGAAAACGGAATGACTGGAGGTTAACGCAATGAACGCTCCAAAGTATGCAGATTATACGACGACCTCGGCCCGCTATTGCATAGCGAAGGGCACGCTCCAAAATTGGGTATCGGCTCGGCGCGTGCCGTTCATAAAGCTTTCCGGCCGAGTTCTATTCGACCTCGATGAAATGGACGCCTTTGTAGCACAGCATCGAGTCGAGCCCGTCGCGGACCTGCCACGCACGAGAGCGTAGCCGATGAGCGAGACTATAAAAATAGGCGCCCACCCGCTGTCAACGGACGAAGCGCCTTCGCGAATACCCGAGATTCAATATAACGACATCGCCTCGAGTCCGCAAGGGAAAGCGATAGACGGCCCCATAAACCCATGGACGGGCTTATGCGCAACGCCCGGCACCGTGGCCGACATTATGGGAGAAGAGGCCGCTAAGGCGCCCGAGAGCGCCGCGTCGACAACTACGAACGCCAAAGCCTCCGCGGCGCGTCCTCGGCCTGTCGCGTTCCTGGACAAGGATTCCGAATTATCCCGGAGCTTCTCAGTCTTGCCCGCGAGTATCTCAAGGCCCCGAGTAACGCCCTCGGCGCCCGCCTCGTTGCAAAGATTCTAAACCGAGACGACCCCGACACCCTTATAGCGGAGAAGCTCGCCCTCTCGGGCCGGGCCGACTTCTACACCCTCGACGGCGTTGAACACGTCGCATTCGACACGATAAAGAAGACCATCGTCCGTATCCTCGAGAAAGCAGTCAAGATCGCCCTTGAATCGCTCGAGCCCGAGACAGACGGCGCCGCAATCAAGGAGCTATACAGCGCCGCAGGGAAGGCCCGTCAAAAGGCGCGGTCAACCGACTTTATTAACGGAGTTCTTCCTCTCCTCGCCGACGAGGTTCTAGTTTCCGGCGGGATCCCCTGGAATACCTCGCCCGAGTGCATGCCCACTAGTAAGGGCGTGGCCGACTTCTCCGGCTCCGAGCTTATTATGCGCGACCGGAGGCCCGGCGAATCTTTTCGCCACGTGGTCCCATGCACCGGCCGAGGAGATCGTCAACGCCACGAGCTCGGAGGAATTTCGAGCGATACCTTGAAACCCTATTCCATGCTGCCGACACGCGGCGCAGCGCCCGCGAATGCCTCGCCCTCTGTATATCAGGACACCCAACGAAAAGCGTCCAGATATGGACGAACCTAGAAGGCGACGGCGCGAAGACTACTACCTTTGACGTGATACGCGCCGTCCTTCCGGGGCGGATTGTCACAGGTGAGAATGCAGTCATTTTATACAAGGGCGATCCGAGTACGCGCCGTTTCGGCGTTATCCGTTTTCAGGGAACTATCTGTATCGGGTTCGAGGAGCCCGCCGGAACTTTCGACGTATGCAAGCTCAAAGAGCTGTCCGGCCTCGGAGTCCTCCTCGCGGAGGCGAAGGGTACGAACCCGGTCGAGTTTCCGGCAAACTTGGGGCGCCATCGTCATAAAATGCAACGAGCTTCCTCGCTTCTTCCCCGCTAATGATGGGGGCTTCCTATCTCGTGTTTTCGTCCTCCCATTCTCCACGATCTTCTATCCCGATGACGCTTCCTACAAGCGCAGGATCGACGAGGGTGTATCACCTGCCAGGCTCAAGCCCGCCGAGGATAAGACCGCGATTCTCGACGACCTCCTAACGGAGCGCCCGGCCATCATCGCCTCGCTCGCCCGTACCTGGATTGAAGTACGCGCCCGCGGCGGCAAGCCCTACGAGTCGCCCGAGTGCGCCAAGGCGAAAGAGGCCTACAGGACCGCCAATGATACCGCGGAGCTCTTTTTCTCCGCCTACTTCATCCGCGACGAGTACGGCGCCGTGGACTATGGAACCGTCAAGGATTCCTGGGCCGAGTTTTCAGGCGAAGCCAAGCCGTCCATGCGGGACATCGTGGCGATGCTCACCAAGCGGTATCCATTCATAACGCCCGCCAAGAGCAACGGAGTCCGCAGGCTAAAAGGGATATCCATACAAACAGGAAACGAACCCGAAGAGGACAAAGAAAGGGACGCAAGGGACCAACTTCCTGATTTTCAAGTCCGTGAAAAGGAAAATCAAGAAAAGGATATACGGAATGAAAAAAGCGGTTCTCGGTCCCTTGCGTCCCTAGAAGCCGAGCTTTTCCAAACTGAGCCCGAAAAACCCGCCCCTCAGTCCCCCGAGTCTTCCCCCTCCCTGGCCGAGAAGGTGTCGGCGCAGGAACGTTCCGAGGATGAGGATCTAGTCCTCCAGGGGAAAGACCTCGAGGAGCTAGGAAAATTCAGAAGCCCGGTCCAGCGCGAATACGTCCTCGAGCGCATACAGCGAGGACCGCCGTACTCAGGCGAGGAACGCGAGGCGCTTAGGGCTATCTACGAGGCCGCACAATGAAGAAGCGCACACTGTATTCATGGCTCAGATCCCAACGTGCTAGGCACGATCGCATAGGCGACTTAGCCCAGTACGCCACTCACAGCCCGACATGGCCTAAGCGAGCGCGGGAACACCGCGACATCCACGCGCATCTGAGTATCTATGCACGCAAGCGCGGAGAACCTCGAGGTATTGGCGCACGCGTGGCGCGAGTATGAGGCGCAGCGATGATGCGTAAAACAAACCTGACTAATTTTAGCAGGTACTGTAAAAAGGGGGCGTACTACCTAGCGCGCTTAGTCGCAGCGCCCTTGCTTTCGCAGCTGGCGGCAAAATCGCCAAGGCAACGGGCAACACTACAGGGCGGGGCATTATGCAACTTGTAGCGCCCGCCGAGTTTGCCCGGCGCGCCGGCCTCAATCGCTCCTCGGTCAAGAAGGCGATCGATAAAAACCGGCTACCTATCGATCCGGCCTCTGGAAAAATCGACCTCGACAACGAGGACGTGAAAAGCTACGCGACGACCGCAAAGTTCAACAGCTTCCACCACATTCCCTTTAACGAGTGGGAGACTCGACACCCTTCGCAGGAAAGAACACCCGCGGCGCCCCCGGCCACTGTCGCGCCCGTCGCATCGCCGGCAGTGGAACCGCCCGAAACCGCGCCCCCGGTCGGAGCGCCGGCGGAGCGCACGCCCTATCCCGCCCTCCAAGCCGCCGAAATTGACCCACGATCCCCGGCGGTCCTCGATGCCCTCGACGGCCTGGACGATCCCTATCGCGTCGGCCTCGTCGACCGCGGCGCCGTTGTCAATCTAGTTCAAGCGCTCTACTCCGTGCTGATGGTCGCGCCCGTAGGCGAGGATAGCCTCGCGCTCGATCCCTACGACCTCGCGGGCAGAGTCTCAGGCATCTTCAAAGACTTCCTTCGCTTCACGCTCGAGAGCGACATCGAGGCGATTCTCAATGAAGCCGAAAGCGCGACCCGCAAAAAGAAAATCAAAACAGGGCCAGGTTTGAAGACCTCCCTGAGGAGATATGACCATGCCAAGAATCGAATACTTGAAGGCGCTAGTCCGCGCTTTTC